>JAYUGA010000232.1:0-27065 GCA_043738565.1 Rhodobacterales bacterium | reverse complement strand
GGCCGCTCCAGCTACCTCAGTGCCGACAAACTGGCAGGCCACAACGACCCGGGCGCGGAAGGGGTGGCGCGGCTGTTCGAGGATTTGGCGAAAGGCTGACAGCCCGGGGGGCGACGATGCGCGTCGTCCCCCCCCAAAAAAACCGACCCGCACAATTTGTCTCGAATTTTCGTCCCCCGCCATTCATTTGCTTCCAAATATCCTGCGGGGGTGTGGGGGTGCAAACCCCCCACCGACCTCAATGCAGCAGCGCATCGGTTCCAATCTATGCCCGTCCATCCCCGGTTTTGGCTGTAGAGGCATTGTAGACCGATTGTAGGCCGTTTGTAGGTTTGTCGAAATCATAGCTTCGCCATCCCCCGCGCCGTCTCCAGAAACGCCATGACCAGCTTGCCGCCACGCCTTTCCTTCAAACAAATCAACGCCTCCTCCATCACCATCGCCTCTGCCCCCACGATCGGAATCGCCACCAGCCGCGCATCTGCCCCAAACTCGGCTTCCGACACAAATCCCACCCCCGCCCCACTCGCCACGATCTCCCGCACCGCCTCCCGCCCTTCCGCCTCGATCGCCGCCGTCAGCACCACGCCAGCAGCCTGTGCCGCCCCCTCCAGCTTGGTCCGCGTCTTTGACCCCGGCTCGCGCAGTACCAGCGAAAATCCAGCAAGGTCCTCCAATCGCAAGGATTTTCTCGCGGCCAGCCCATGCGTCACCGCCACAAAAGCCGTGATCGGCGTCGCGTTCAGCCGCACATGTTCAAACTCGCTGCCCTGCGGAACCTCGCCCAGAACCCCCAGATCCGCCTCATAGGAATGCAGCGCGTCCATCACCGACTGCGTGTTCCCGGACCGTACCGAAATCCTGACCCCCGGATATTTAACCCGAAAAACCGCCAAGATATGTAAAAGATGGCTCGCCGAATCCGCCACAATCCGCAAATGCCCCGCCCGCATCGCACGGCTTTCCGACAGCAATTCCAGCGCCTGACTTTCCGCATCAAACAGCCGCCGTGTAACGACCAGCAGCTCCCGCCCGGCATCCGTCAGCGTCACCAACCGTTTGTTTCGATTTAATAAAAGAACGTCATATTCCTCCTCCAGCTTGCGAAGCTGATCTGATATCGCTGGCTGCGTGACATGCAATTCTTCTGCCGCGCGGGTAAATCCGCCGTGCAGGGCGACGAAGTGAAAGGCCCGAAGCTGGACATGGCGCATGGCGATCCCCCAACAACAAAACTTATGTATCCATCGAAAACAACGATTTTACAAATGACATCTGACATGGAAAAAGCCCCCTACCTTGCCACCCAGGAGCGTCCGATGTCCGCCACCCACCCATTTCCCGCCCCCAAACTCGGCGAGCCATACCTGCTCACCCCTGGCCCCCTGACCACCGCGTTCAGCGTGAAAGAAGCCATGTTGCGCGACTGGGGTTCCTGGGATTCCGACTTCCGCGCCATGACGAAATCCTTGTGTGATCAACTGGTTGCACTGGCAGGCGATACCAAAGGCGAGTTTGCCTGCGTCCCCATGCAAGGCTCTGGTAGCTATTGTGTCGAGGCGATGCTGGGCACTTTCGTCCCCAAAGACGGCAAGGTTCTGGTGCTGGCCAACGGTGCCTACGGCCTGCGCGCCGCCGAAACCATGCGCTATATAGGTCGCGCCTACACTCTGATCGACAAGGGCGACTACATGCCACCGCGTGGGCACGAGGTTGGCGCGGCGCTCGACGCCGATCCCGCCATCACCCATGTCATCGCCGTGCATTGCGAAACCTCATCCGGAATCCTGAACCCGGTCGCCGAAATCTCCGAGGCGATCTATGCGAAGGGTCGCAAACTTCTGGTCGATTCGATGTCTGCCTTCGGGGCCTGCGACCTTGACGTGACCCGCATCCGCTACGAAGCAATGGTGTCCTCCGCAAACAAATGTATCGAAGGTGTTCCGGGCTTCGGCTTTGTTATTGCTCGGAAATCGGAACTGGAGGCGGCCAAGGGCAACTGCCACTCCCTGTCCCTGGACGTTCACGCCCAATGGGCAAACATGGTGAAATCCGGCCAGTGGCGCTACACCCCGCCGACCCATGTCGTCGCTGCTTTCCTTGAGGCGCTCAGGCTGCACGAGGCCGAAGGCGGCATCCCGGCCCGAGGTGCCCGCTATGCGAAAAACCGCGATGTGATGGTCGCCGGGATGCGGGCCTTGGGCTTTGAAACCCTGCTGAAAGACCGCTGGCTTTCCCCGATCATCGTCACCTTCTTCTGCCCTGCCGACCCCAATTTCGTCTTCACCCGGTTCTATGGCCTGATGAAAGCCAAAGGTTTCATCATCTACCCCGGCAAACTGACCGTGGTGGAGTCGTTCCGTATCGGGGTGATTGGGCGGATGGACGAACATGTGATGCGCCTTGTCGTCAAGGCTGCCGCAGACTCGCTGAAAGAAATGGGCGTGGCCAATGCCGCCCCACCTGCCGCCGCTTTGGCCGAACGCGCCAAGCTGGCCGCCTGAAAGGATTTTCAATGCCCCCCGCCTTCGTCACCGCCAATGGTCGCCAATATCCCTGGCCGAAAGTCCCGGCAATTGTCATCTGCCTCGACGGCTGCGAACCCGAATATCTCGACGTGGCGATCAAGGTCGGCCTGATGCCGACGCTGAAACGCATCCGCGCCACCGGCACCAACCGTCTGGCGCATTCGGTAATCCCCTCGTTCACCAACCCCAACAACCTGTCCATCGCCACTGGCCGCCCGCCGATCATCCACGGCATCTGCGGCAACTACCTGTACGAGCCGGAAACCGGGCAGGAGGTGATGATGAACGATGTCCGCTTCCTGCGCGCGCCCACTGTCTTTGCCAGGTTTTACGAGGCTGGGGCTAGGGTCGCCATCGTGACCGCCAAGGATAAACTCCGCGCCCTTTTGGGTGCGGGCCTGAAATTCGATGCGGATGGCGCAAGATGCTTCTCGGCAGAACGCTCTGCCACCTCGACCAAGGCCGACCACGGGCAGGACAACGCTTCCGCTTGGCTCGGGATGGCGCAGCCGGAGGTCTATTCGGCCGACCTGTCAGAATTCGTTTTTGCCGCCGGTGTCAAATTGCTGGCGGAATGGCGCCCAGACGTCATGTATCTGACCACCACCGATTACGTGCAGCACAAATACGCCCCCGAACAGCCCGAGGCGCAAAGTTTCTACAAGATGTTCGACACTTACCTGACCCAGCTTGATGTGATGGGGGCGGCGATTGTCGTCACCGCCGATCACGGCATGAAGCCCAAACACCTGAAGGATGGCTCCCCCGCAGTGGTCTATGTGCAAGACCTGTTCGACCAGTGGCTTGGCTTGGCCAAGGCTCGCGTCATCCTGCCGATTACCGACCCGTATGTCGTTCACCACGGCGCTTTAGGGTCGTTTGCAACGGCCTATCTGCCCGACGGAGCCGACCAGGCCGACATCATTTCCCGCCTCAAAGCCACCCCCGGGATCATTCTGGTGGTGGACAAGGCCGAGGCGACCCGGCGTTTTGAACTGCCCGGCGACCGGATCGGCGATATCGTGATGATCTCGGGCGAGAACATGACGCTTGGCACCTCTGCCCACCGCCACGACCTTGCCGCCCTGAACGAGCCGCTGCGCAGCCACGGCGGGCTGACCGAACAAGAGGTGCCCTTCATCGTCAACCGGGTCATCGACCTGCCAAACCAGCCGGTCTTGCGAAATTTCGACGCCTTCTTCTATGCCACTACGGCGGCGGCACTGTGATGGCCACCCCGATCCCAATGCGGCACGAGGCGATGCGGATTGCCGGGCGCAAGGTCGATACCACGGACCGTATCCCGGTCCATTATCCCTATACCGGCGAACAGGTAGGCTCGGTTCCCGCGGGCACCGTCGATCATGCCCGCGAAGCGTTCGAGATTGCGGCCAACTACAAGCCGACGCTAACCCGTTATGAACGCCAGAAAATCCTGCTGAACGTGGCGAAGATCATCCATGACCGCAAAGCCACCCTTGCCCCGATCATCACGGCGGAACTTGGCATTTCGATCAGCGATGCCCTTTATGAATGTGGCCGCGCCGATGATGTGTTCACTCTGACCGGGCAGATGTGCATCCATGACGATGGCGAGATTTTCTCTTGCGATCTGACCCCGCATGGCAAGGCGCGCAAGATTTTCACTACCCGCGAACCGCTGCGGGCGATCTCGGCGATCACCCCGTTCAACCATCCGCTCAACATGGTCAGCCACAAGATTGCACCCGCCATCGCCACCAACAACTGCATCGTGGTCAAGCCGACCGAACTGACGCCCCTGACCGCGATCTGGCTGGCCGATGCTTTATACGAGGCCGGTTTGCCGCCACAGATGCTGTCGGTCGTCACCGGCTGGCCTGCGGAGATTGGGGACGAGATGATCACCAATCGCGATTTCGACCTGATCACCTTCACCGGCGGCATCGCGACAGGCAAGATGATCGCGGCCAGGGCGGTCTACAAACGGCAGGTGCTGGAACTGGGTGGCAATGATCCGTTGATCATTTGCAGCGACCTTTCCGACGCCGACCTGGCGAAGGCCGCCGATCTGGCGGTGGCGGGCGCCACCAGGAACTCCGGCCAGCGTTGCACCGCTGTCAAACGCATCCTGTGTCAGGAAAGCGTGGCGGACCGCTTCGTGCCGCTGGTGTTGGAGCGGGCCCGGCGTTTGAACTTTGGCAACCCGATGGACCCCAAAACTGACCTTGGCACCGTCATCCACGCCCGCGCCGCTGCACTTTTCGAACAGCGGGTTCACGCGGCGGCAGATCAGGGTGCGAAAATCCTCTACCATCCCGGAAGACGGGGTGCTGTCCTGCCGCCCATCGTGGTGGATCATGTGCCGCCTGAAAGCGAACTGGTGATGGAGGAAACCTTTGGCCCGATTATCCCGATCGTGCGGGTGCCAGATGACGACGAACAGACCATGCGGATTTCCAACTCGACCGCCTACGGCTTGTCCTCCGGTGTCTGCACCAACGACTTCCGCCGGATGCAGGGCTATATCCGAGGACTGAATGTCGGCACGGTGAACATCTGGGAAGTGCCCGGCTACCGCATCGAAATGTCACCCTTTGGCGGCATCAAGGACAGCGGCAATGGCTACAAGGAAGGCGTGATCGAGGCGATGAAAAGCTTCACCAACGTCAAGACCTTTTCGCTGCCCTGGGGGTAAGGCCGCTCAGCCACCTTCCTCATTCGCCACCTCACTCGCACCGACCGCTTTTGCCAGCAACCGCAACCGGCTCATCAGTGCCTCGCTGTCCGGCGCACGGGCGGCGGCTTCGACCAGCAACGTCACCTTCCCCGACCGCAGTATCAGCCGCGAGGTCGCCAGAATCTCTGGCACGCTGCCGGAAAACCGATAGGCGACCAGAAAAGGCCAGCCCGATGGTCCGCGCCCGTCGCAGCGCCACAGGGTCAAGGCCGCTTGCCAGCAGCACTGGGTCGTTCGGGCGTCCGGCATAGCGGGCATGGATGACGGCGGCCAGCCAGATCCGCTCGGTATGGTCCAACCCGATGAAGGGAAACTGCGCCACCCGCCGAAAACTTTCGACGGCGCGCAATTCATCCTGATCACGCCAGGCAATGTCGGAAATCGCACAAGCCGCCACCCGCAGCCGGGGTTCGGCCAGGGTTTCGTCGGGAAACAACGGGTCCGTCCACCGCGCCAGCGCATGGGCAAACCCCGGCACCCGCGCCAGGGGCCGCCCCCAGGATTGCGCCGCCTCAATCAGCGGGTCGAGGTACTGCACTGCCGTCGGCGGTTGCGCGTAAAGCCAGCCTTCGCGCACGCCAAGCGCCGAAAAGACCACGCGCTGCGGTGCCAGATGCCTGATCACCCGGTCCATCACCAACGCCGAACAGGCCAGCGTCTCGGCCCGCCTGCTGGGCAGACCGGGCAGCAAAGCCAATTCCGTGGCGGGCATCTTCCACAGCCGGGTGGCAAAGCTGCGCAGCGCCCCTGCCTGCCTCCGCCTCGAAACCATGCACGACCTGCAACGGCGCGGCAATCTGCGCCATATAGACCTTGGCCAGAGCCCGCCAACCGCCACCCACCGCGAAAAAACTGGGCGAGGTCAGACCCTTGGGTAGGCCCGCCGTCAGGATGCGGTCGATCTCGACCTTGGCCGCCTTGCCACGCTTTTGCAGAATGTTGCTGACCGGCAAGGCCCCGAGCCGCAGGCTGCTGCGCTGGTCCCCGACCCGGTCATCCAAAGCCTCGGCAATCTCCAGACTGCCGCCGCCCATGTCGCCCACCGAGCCAACGGGGCGGAAAAACCCCGCGATGACGCCAAGTGCCGCATAATTCGCCTCTTCCTGCCCGGTCAGAATCCGGGTCTGGAACCCGGTTTCCCGCGCGATGGCGGCGACCAGATCGGCCCCGTTGGTCGCCCGCCGCGTCGCCTCGGTCGCCAGCACATCGACCCGCGCCACCCGCATCGCATCGGCAATCGCCTTGAACCGCCGCACCGCCCGCAGCGTTCGCGCGATCCCCGCCGCCGGTAGCAGGCCGGTTTCGTCCAGCCCCTCGGCCAGCCGACAAAACGACTTCTCATTGAAACGCGGCAAAGGGGCACGGGCGATGGCGTCATAAATCACCATCCGCACCGAGTTCGAGCCGATGTCGATGATCGCAAAGTTGGGGCGGGCCTGCCCATGATCCGCCGACAGCTCCAGCGGACGCTCTACCACTTCCCGGCTGTCGCCACGCTGATGCCGCATCTGACGCTCCTCCCCGGTGACAGAGGCAGCCTACGGCCAGTCCCGGACGCGGTCGATATGAATATGCACTTGGGGGCCCGCAGCGGTTGCCGCCGTCACTTCGTTCTTGTCGCATCGTTCATCTCTTATGTTGCATGAGATCCTTTAAGAGCAGCGGCACCAAACCACGACAGGTCCAGTCTTTCTTCGTTCGGATTGCGATCAAAGATCGAAGGGAGTAATGAGCGGCGGGTTCAGGACAGACGCGCGATGGCTTGCATTGCTCCTCTGACCGTCACAGGCCGGGGGCTGGATTTCTGGTCTGACCAGATGGACCTTGGCCTGAATTCGGTTATGCTATGTGCTGCGTCACAGTGGTGGAGGAGCCGACATGGACCAGATGAACGCAAGTGTCGACCCGGTTTTTTTGCCGCCCGATCTGGCCCGCATCGACCGGCTGATGGCGGCGGCGGGGCTGGATGTGCTGGTTTGCACCTCCAAGCACAATGTCCAGTATCTGCTGGGCGGCTATCGGTTCATCTTTTTCGCGGCGATGGATGCGATTGGCCACAGCCGCTATCTGCCGATTGTGGTCTACCGGCGCGGCAAGGCCGACGAGACCGCCTATATCGGCAACAAGATGGAGCGGGGAGAGCATGCCAACCATCCGTTCTGGACCCCGGATTTCCTGCCCGAGTGCTGGGGCAGCGTCGATGCGGCGCAGCTGGCGGTAGCGCATTTGAAGAAGACGGCTGCAGCGGGGCTGCGGATCGGGATCGAGCCGGGATTCTTGCCGGTCGATGCCTGGCAGGTGCTGACGGCGGGGGTTTCGGGCAAGCTGGTCGATGCGACGGGGATGCTGGAGCAGATGCGGGCGATCAAGACGCAGGCCGAACTGGCGTTGTTGCGGCAGGCTTCGGAACTGATCACCGATGCGATGATGGCGACGATTGCGGCGGCGGGGGAAGGCTGGAGCAAGGCGCGGATCATCGAGGCGTTGCGGCAGCAGGAGGTGAAGCGCGGGCTGCATTTCGATTACTGCCTGTTGACGCTGGGGAGCAGCCACAACCGGGCTTCGTCGGCGCAAGTCTGGCAGAAGGGGGAAGTGCTGTCGATTGATTCTGGCGGGAATTATCACGGCTATATCGGCGATCTGTGCCGGGTGGGCATTCTGGGCGAGCCGGATGCGGAACTGGAGGATTTGCTGGCGGAGATCGAAGGGGTGCAGCAGGCGGCGTTTGCGGAGATCAGGGCCGGGGTTGCGGGTGGGGTGTTGATCGAGCGCGCGGAGGTGGCGCGACGGGCGGGACCGTCGGCGGGGTTCAACGATTTCTTCGCGCATGGCATGGGGTTGATCACCCATGAGGTGCCGTTCCTGATGACCAACCATCCGGTGGCCTATGAGGGCGTCGATGCCGGGCGGAAGCTGGAAGCCGGGATGGTGCTGTCGGTCGAGACGACGATGATGCACCCGCGCCGGGGCTATCTGAAGATCGAGGATACGGTGGCGGTGACGGCGGACGGCTATGAGATGTTCGGGTCGCGCGGGCGGGGGTGGAATAGGGGCGGGGTTTGAGCGTCCAGGTCTGGACACTTTGCGATTTCGTTTTGTATCAATGGGTTGACGTTTCGCGTTAACCACATTTTCAGTTTTGTGACGCTGCACTTGTGACCAGCCCCGGGGGTTTCACACCCCCGGACCCCTGTGGGATATTTATGGACAGAAAATATTGGGAGGGGGTGGATCAGCCCTCGGGCGGGATCAGCCTGAAATCGGGCAGGTCACGCAGGGCGCGTTCGGGGCCCGCGGGGGAGTAGACGACGAACAGGGTCATCGGTGTCGTGCCGGTGTTGAGCGTCGAATGGTAGCGGCTTTCGGGGACATAGATCGTGGTTTGCGGGCCAACGTCTTGCGTGATCGGGTTCCCCGCCGCGTCCTCGACCATCTGCTGGCCGGTGCCGGAGAGGACCAGGATGATTTCCTCGGCGCCGGGGTGGTTGTGGCGGGAATGGCCCATGCCGGGTTTGACGGTGACCACGCCGCCCGAGAAGCGTTGAGCACCGTTCATTTCGGGGGCGACGGTCAGGGCGAGTTGGCTCCAGTCGAAACCGAAGGTTGCGACCTGATCGGGGTGGATGAAATAACGGTTCATGGTTTCCTCGTCAGGGATTTGAAGGCGCGGGTTTGGGCTGCGATGGCGAGTTCTACTGGCAGGCGTTCCATCGAGGATGCACCGTAGAAGCCGTGGCAAAGGCCTGCGTTTTGCAGGACGTAGGCGGCGTCGTCGGGCATCGCGATCGGGCCGCCGTGGCACAGGATGATCACGTCATCGCGGACGGCGCGGGCCGCTTTGGCGATGGCGTCTATCTCAGTCACGCAATGGTCGAGCGTTTTGGCGGAGGTAGCACCGATTGCGCCGCCAGTGGTCACGCCCATGTGGGCGACGATGATATCGGCACCGGCTTGGGCCATCGCGGTCGCTTCTGTGGCATTGAACACGTAGGGCGTGGTGAGCATGTCGAGCGCGTGGGCGGCGGCGATCATGTCGACCTCCAGCCCATAGCCCATGCCGGTTTCTTCGAAACTTTGCCGCATGGCACCGTCGAACAGGCCGATGGTGGGGAAGTTCTGCACGCCGGAGAAGCCCATGCGTTTGAGATCGTTCAGAAAAGGCTCCAGCAGGAGGAACGGGTCGGTGCCGTTGACCCCCGCGAGAACGGGGGTGTGTTTGACGACGGGCAGGACTTCGACGGCCATTTCCTTGACGATTTCGTTGGCGTTTCCGTAAGCCAGCAGGCCCGAGGCGGAGCCGCGACCGGCCATGCGGTAGCGCCCGGAGTTGTAGATGATGATCAGGTCGATGCCGCCCGCCTCCTCGGATTTGGCGGAAAGGCCGGTGCCGGCCCCACCGCCGATGATCGGGATGCCCTGGGCGATTTGGGCATGGAGGCGTTGCAGGATTTTGGCGCGCGGAATGGCGGGCATTACTGGATCTCTCGGTAGGCCCGCACGCAGGCGGCGGCGAAGGCGGGGTCGTTGATGTGCAGTGGCAGTCGGGTGATCTTGTGGGTCAGGGTGGTTTCAAGCGCGGTGAACAGGGCAGCATTGGCCTCGGGATCGTGGAAGGGGCCGCCTGCGATGTCCAGCGCTGAGATGCCGCGTTCTGGGATCAGGAGTTTGACGGGGCCGTGACATTGATTGAGTTTGGTGGCGATCCAGTGGCCGATCCGGGTGTTCTCGGCAGGGGTGGTGCGCATCAGGGTGACTTGCGGGTTGTGGTGGTAGAACAGGCGGGCCTTGAGGTGCGGCGGCACGGTTTCGGGGGCACCGAAGTTGACCATGTCGAGGGCACCCTGGGAGCCGATCCACGGCAGGCGGGTGCGGGCGGCGGCGCCGAAACGGTCCTCGGTGCAGGCGAGGGTGCCGCCGCAGAGAAGGTCGGCGACCTCGGTCGTGGTGATGTCGATGAAGGCGGTCAGGAGGCCGCTTTCGGCCAGTTTCTCCATCGTGCGGCCACCGGTGCCGGTGGCGTGGAAGGTCAGGCAGTCGCGGTCCGGCAAAGCGGCGGTGATGGCGGTGACGCAAGGTGTGGTGACGCCGAACATGGTCAGGCCGATGGCGGGAAGACCGGTTTGTCTGGGCGCTGGGCTGGCTGTCATGCCGAGCAGGGCTCGGGCGGCGTTGTGCAGGATGGTCCGGCTGAGCGTGTTGAGGCCCGCGAGGTCGGTGACAGAAGGCATCAGGATCAGGTCGGAGATGCCGATGTAGGGGGCGGTCTGGCCCGAGGCGAGGGTGGAGACCATGATCTTGGGCAGACCGTAGGGCAGTTCGCGCATTCCGGCGGTGATGATGGCGGTGCCGCCGCCGCCGCCGATGCCGATCACCCCGGCAAGGTCGGATTGCCGTGGCAGAAAGTGGGCGAGGGCGGTGGCCATTGCGGCGACTGCCCTGCCCCGGTCAGACAAGCCAAGGACGGCTGCGGCACCGTCTGGGTCGTGGGCGGCGATGGTTTCGGCGGTGATGTCGCAGGGCATTGCAGCGGCGCAGGTGCCGACATCGGCGGTGACGACCGGGAGCGAGCCCGCGCGGAGCAGCGTGGCGAGATAGGCCAACTCCTGCGCCTTGGTATCGGCGGTGCCTAGGACAAGGATGCGGGGCAAGCGGCTTTTCCGGGGATCATGCAGGTTTTCGGGCAGCGTAACTGGTTGGACCAGTTTTGCAATGGCTCAAATGGCGAGTAGACGATGGTTTTGGCCGCAAAGCGTTGTTTTATGCTGATTTCGTTGAAGCCCATGCGGCGTTGCAGCATTTTGCCAAGCGTGAGCGCCCCGGTGATTTGAGGCGTCATTTGACATTCAACTTGACGGACTCCGGCGCTTGGTAATACCAGTTTGACCTATCCACTCCGAATCCGCCCGATCAGAAGGCGGGGAGGCTGGGGAGGCGCTTGATCAAAGGGAGGAATGCTGATGCACACCAAGCTGGCAGGGTTGCTTGCCGGGGCCGCGTTGTCGATGTTGGGCAACTCGCAGGCCTATTCACAGGAACTGACGATCTTCTGGGCGGAATGGGATCCGGCCAACTATCTGCAGGAACTGGTCAATGATTACGAGGCGGAAACCGGGGTCAAGGTGACGGTGGAAACCACGCCCTGGGCCGATTTCCAGACCAAGGCGTTCACCGAATTCAACGCCTAGGGCTCGGCCTATGACCTGATCGTCGGCGACAGCCAGTGGCTGGGCGCGGCCTCGACCGCGGGGCATTATGTCGATCTGACCCAGTTCTTCAACGACAACAAGGTCGGCGAGATCATGGCGCCGGCCACGGTGAAATACTATGCCGAGTATCCCGGAAATTCCGGCAAATACTGGGCAATCCCGCTGGAAGGCGATGCGGTCGGCTGGTCGTACCGCAAGGACTGGTTCACCGACCCGACCGAAATGGCGAATTTCAAGGCCAAATATGGCTATGACCTTGACGTGCCGAAGGACTGGAAAGCGTTGCGCGACATCGCGGAATTCTTCTACCGGCCCGATCAGAAGCGTTACGGCATTGCGATCTATACCGACAATTCCTATGACGCGATGGCGATGGGCTTTGAGAATGCGCTGTTCTCGTTCGGTGGCGAGTTGGGCGACATGGCGACCTACAAGGTCGATGGCATCATCAATTCCGACAAGGCGGTCCAGGCGCTGGAAGCCTACCGCGAGCTTTACGGCTTTGCGCCACCCGGATGGGCCAAGACCTTCTTTGTCGAGGACAATCAGGCCATTACCGAGAACCTTGCGGCGATGAGCATGAACTATTTTGCCTTCTTCCCAGCGCTGCTGAATGAAGCGACCAACCCCAATGCCAAGAACACCGGCTTCTTCGCCAACCCGCCCGGACCGGGTGGCGAGCAGTTCGCGGCTTTGGGCGGTCAGGGCATTTCGGTGGTGTCCTATTCCAAGAACCAGGACGAGGCGATGAAGTTCCTCAAATGGTTCATCAAGGACGACACCCAGAAGAAATGGGCGGCGCTGGGCGGCTACACCACCGATGCCACCGTGCTGTCCAGCCCGGAATTCCGCAATGCGACGCCCTACAACGAGGCGTTCTATCAGACCATGTTCAAGGTCAAGGACTTCTGGGCGGTGCCGGAATATGCCGAACTGCTGAGCCAGCTCAACCAGCGGATCTATCCCTATATCGTGGGCGGAGAGGGCAGTGCGAAAGAGGCGCTGGACGGTCTGGCCGGCGACTGGAAGACGACTTTCGCCAAATACGGCCGCGGCGGCTGAACCCATCGGGAGGGGCTGTGCGGCCCCTCCCCTTTTTGATCCAATAACCTGGAGGCCAGAGTGGCTGTTCAAACCTTGGCCCCGACGGCACCGCGCTCGCATGGGATGAGCGACCTTGCCATCCGCAATCTGTTCATCATCCCGACCATCATCTTCCTGCTCGTTTTCAACATCTTCCCGCTGATCTATTCGCTGGGCTATTCGTTCACCGATTTCCGTGCCTCGTCCAATGACCCGGCGAGATTCGTCGGTCTGGCCAATTACCGCACCCTGCTGGCCGATCCGAACATCTGGAGGAATTTCACCATCACCGCGAAATACGTGATCATTTCGGTGTCGGGGCAAGTGGTGGTCGGGTTCGGCGTGGCGATGCTCTTGAACCGCGACATCCCGTTCAAGGGGCTGCTGACCACGCTGTTGCTGTTGCCGATGATGCTGTCGGCCGCCGTGGTAGGGCTGTTCTGGAAGCTGCTGTATGACCCGAGTTTCGGCATCATCAACTATGCCTTTGGCCTCGGCACGTTCGAGTGGCTGGCGGACCCGAAGATGGCGCTTTATGCCATTGCCATCGCCGATATCTGGATGTGGTCGCCGTTCGTGATGCTGTTGTCGCTGGCCGGTCTGTCGGCGGTTCCGAAGCATCTTTACGAGGCGGCGGCGATTGACCGGGCCTCGGGCCTGTATGTATTTTTCCGCATTACGCTGCCGCTTGTCGCTCCAATCCTGATGATTGCTATCATTTTTCGAACAATGGAGGCGTTCAAGACCTTTGACCTGGCCTATATCCTGGCGTCACAGCCGACCACGGAAGTGATCTCGATCCGGCTCTACAAGATGGCGTTTCAGGAGTGGCAGACCGGGTTGAGCAGTGCGTTTGCCTATATCGTGCTGGTGATGGTGCTGGCGATCACCAACCTCTACGTCAAATACCTGAACAAAGTGAAAGAGCGCTAGGGTGGCCGCGGTCCGCACCAAGGGGGAAATGCTGCGCCACCGGCTGTCGATCCTCAGCCTGCTGGTCATTCTGGCGCTGTTCCTGGCGCCGATCTTCTGGATCACCGCGACGGCGTTCAAGCCGCGCAATCTGGCAACCACCGTGCCGCCGACGGTGTTTTTCCAGCCGGAACTCAGCCCGTTCGTCAAGCTGATGACCAAGCGCAGCCAGCTAAGGGCCGCGCCCACGCCAGAGGTCTATGCCGCCGCGCCGTGGTGGGAGCAGACGGTGTTTGACGGCGGCGAAAAGGTGGTCCGTTCGGGCCGCGGCGAAGTGCAACTGTCGGGCTTCCCCAGCCGGTTCCTGAATTCGCTGATCATCGCCATCACCTCGACCGTGCTGGCGGTCAGCATGGGCACCTTCACCGCCTACGGCTTTTCAAGGTTCAAGGTGGCGGGCGAGGATGACTGGCTTTTCTTCATCCTGTCGACCCGGATGCTGCCGCCGGTGGTGGTTGCGATCCCGATGTATCTGATGTACCGGGTGGTCGGGTTGAACGACACCCATCTGGGGCTGATCATCCTGTATACCGCGTTCAACCTGTCGTTCTCGGTCTGGCGGATGAAAGGGTTCATCGACGAGATCCCCAAGGAATACGAGGATGCGGCGCTGGTCGATGGCTATACGCGGATGCAGGCGTTTTTCCGCATCGTGCTGCCGGAAGCGGCCACCGGGATCGCGGCAACGGCGGTGTTCTGCTTCATCACCGCGTGGAATGAATATGCTTTCGCGCTGATCATGACCAACCGGCGGGCGCAGACGGCACCACCCTTCATTCCGTCGCAGGTCGGATCGGGACTGCCGGACTGGACGGTGATCGCGGCGGGGACGTTCCTGTTCCTGATGCCGGTGGCGATCTTTACTTTCCTGCTGCGCAACCACCTGTTGCGCGGCATGAGCTTCGGGGCGATCCGCAAATGAGGTTCCGCGAGGTGAACCAGCGCTGGCTGATCCCGCTGGCGCAAAGCGTGATGATCTTTGGTATCGTGGCGCTGAGCCAGCCGTGGATCGAGGTGCTGCACCGCTATGGCATGACCATCACGATTGTCGGTCTGGTGGGCTTCATGATCACCACCAAGATCCCGGCACCACGGGGCGAAGAATGACCCAGATCGAACTCAGGC
Organism: Rhodobacterales bacterium; assembly: GCA_043738565.1. Classification (GTDB taxonomy): domain Bacteria; phylum Pseudomonadota; class Alphaproteobacteria; order Rhodobacterales; family Rhodobacteraceae; genus Stagnihabitans. The sequence continues at coordinate 12,432 of JAYUGA010000232.1, read as the reverse complement.
ATGTCAACAAGTTTTTCGGGGCGGTGCAGGTCATCAAGGATGTCAGCCTGACGGTGAATGACCGCGAATTCGTGGTGTTTCTGGGTCAGTCGGGCTGCGGCAAGACCACCACCCTGCGGGCGATTGCCGGGCTGGAGACGGTGGATTCGGGCGAAATTCTGGTGGGCGGGGTGCCGGTGCAGGACATGCGGGCGGAGGACCGGGATATCGCCTTCGTGTTCCAGAGCTTTGCGCTGTATCCGCATCTGACGGTGTATGAGAACATGGCGTTTCCGTTGCGCGCCGTGAGAACTCCCAAGACAGAGGTGGATGCCACAGTGCGGCGGGTGGCGGGCGTCTTGCAGATCAGCGGGTTGCTGAAGCGGCGGCCTTCGGCTTTGTCGGGCGGCGATTTGCAGCGGGTGGCGATTGGCCGGGCCTTGGTGCGGAACCCCAAGGCGATGCTGATGGACGAACCCATCGGCTCGCTGGACGCCAAGCTGCGCGAGGAAATGCGGGTCGAATTGAAGCGGCTGCATGTCGAACAGGGCTCGACCACGATCTATGTGACCCATGACCAGATCGAGGCGATGGCGCTGGCTGACCGGATCGTGGTGCTGCACGAGGGGCGGTTGCAGCAGGTCGGCACGCCAGAGGAGATTTACGCCGGTCCGGTGAACCTGTTCGTGGCGCAATTTGTCGGGTCGCCGGTGATGAACGTGGGGGAGGTTCAGGTGGGTGACGGGGTGGTGACGCTGGCGGGGGCATCGGAGGGGTTTGTGATGCCGGTGGCGCTGACCTCGCAGCTAAGCGGGCGGCTGACACTGGGGATCCGGCCCGAGGCGCTGGAAGTTGAACTGGAGCCTGCGCCGGGGTTCATCGGGGCAGAGGTGCATCTGGTGGAAAGCCTGGGGTCGCACGACATCGTGGATCTGCGGATTGGTCAGGCTTTGGTGCGGGCAAGGACGCGGGCGGGGCTGGTCGCCGGGCCGGGGCTGCGGGTGTTCGTGCGGGCGGATGCCACGCGGGCGCATTTCTTTGACGAAGCGGGGCAGTCTTTGGGGATCAGGCTGTAATGGCGCATATCGAACTCAAGGGCGTTTCCAAGGCGTTTGGCGGAGTTCCGGCGATCCGGGATATTTCCTTGGACATCGCGGACGGGCACTTTTTCGTGCTGCTGGGCGAAACCGGCGCGGGCAAGACCACGACGCTGCGGATGATTGCGGGGTTGGAAAAGCCCACCTGCGGGCGGGTGTGGATCGACGGGCAGGACGTGACGGACTGGGGGGCGGCGGCGCGGGATGTGGCGCTGGTCTTGCAGCAATACTCGCTGTATCCGCGCTATACGGTGCGGCAGAATCTGGAGTTTCCGTTGCGCTCGCCCATTCGCCGGGTGGCGGAGGCCGAGATTGCGGCGCGGATCGCCAAGGTTTCGGCGACGCTCAGGATCGAACACCTGCTGGACCGCAAGACCGACCGGCTGTCGGGCGGCGAGATGCAGCGGGTGTCAATCGGGCGGGCGATTGTGCGGACGCCCAAGGTGTTTTTGATGGACGAGCCTTTGTCGGCGCTGGATGCCAAGCTGCGCGAGGCGTTGCGGGCGGAGTTGAAGGACTTGCAGATGAACCTCGGCGAGACCTTCCTGTTCGTCACCCATGACCAGGTCGAGGCGATGTCGATGGGCGACCGGATCGGCGTTCTGAACAAGGGCGCGCTGGTGCAGGTCGGCAGCCCGCAGGAGATTTATGGCAATCCGGCCAATACCTTTGTGGCAAGGGCGGTGGGAACGCCGGCGATGAATCTGCTGAAAGGTGAGTTCCGCGGCGGGCGGGCCGATCTGGGTGGCATGGCGTTTGATCATCCGGGCGGAGCGGGGGCCGAGGGGCGTGGGCTGATCTTTGGCGTCAGGCCGGAGGATCTGGTGCTGGGCGGGGATGGATCTGAGGCCGTGGTGACGGATATCGAGAACCACGGGGTCGAGAAGATCATTTCGCTGGCGGCGGGCGGGCAGATGTTGCGGGCGACGGTGCCGGTGACCGTGCGGCCGGCGCGGGGCGACAGGGTGCGGCTGGGCTGGAACTCGGCGCGGGTGGTGGTGTTTGATGCGGGCAGCGGGCGGTCGCTGCGGCACGGCGGGTGAGTTCGCCGCTCATCAAGCCCAAGCGGGCTTTCTTCGCGGGTCGGGCAGGAAGAAAGCCGCCTCCGGCTTGATGAATGCCGGTTCGGGGATCAGGCCGGGAAGCGGCGGCGGTAGGCGGCTTCGACTTCGGGGTTGCAGAAGTTCAGTGGCAGGTCGCCGTTCAGGATGCGCAAAACCTCGTCGGCGGTGATCGCGCCCATGCGCCACATGCTGTCTTGTGTAACGCCTGCGACGTGGGGGGTCAGCAGGACATTGGGCAGGGTCCAAAGCGGGCTGTCCATCGGCAGCGGCTGGATGTCGAACACGTCGAGCGCGGCGCTGATGCGACCGGATTGCAGGGCCGGGATCAGCGCTTCGGTGTCAATGATCGGACCACGCGAGACGTTGATCACGATTGCACCGGGTTTCAAACTGGCGATGCGGGCGGCGTTCAGGGCACCGCGCGTGTCGTCGGTGAGGGGCGCGCAGAGGACGAGAATGTCGGAGGCCGCGACCAGTTTGTCGAGGCTCAGGGCTTGCACATCCGGAGGCAGGTTCTGTGGGCTTCGGGTGTGGCTTGCAATTGTCAGGCCAAACCCCTGGGCCATGCGGTGCAATGTGCGGCCGATATTGCCAAATCCGAAGATCCCGAGCGTCCGCCCGCCAAAATCGCGACTGTGGTCGGCAAAGGCGCGACCTGCCACCCAGCCTTGGCTGCGCAGCGCTGTGTCCACTGGGCGGAACTGGCGCAGCAGGGCTATGGCGGCGAAGATCGCGTATTCGGCGACGGTCTGGGCATTGGCCCCCGGCACGTTGGCGACCAGAACGCCTGCGGCATTGGCGGCCTGCATCGGGACCATGTCGAGCCCCGCGCCGTGGCGGACGGCGGCGCGGAGGTTGGGCGCTTGGGCGAAATATTCGGGCGGGATGTTGGTGCGGACGATCAGGACTTCGGCCCCCAACCCCTCTGCCATGATGGCGGCGGCGGTGGGGGCGGAGGCCACGCGATAGTCACCGGCGGCGGCCAGGCGCAGGGTGACTGCGGGGTGCAGTTGGTGGGTGGAGAAGATCCGTGGCATGTCAGGTTTTCTGACCCGAGATCAGGCCCTTCCAATAGCCCTCGACGCCTTGCAGATGGCTGCTCATCAGCGCTTGTGCGAGGTTGGCGTCGCGGCGTTGCAGGGCGTCGAAGATTTGCAGATGTTCGGCATGGCTGCGGCGACCCCGGGCGGGGTCGGCAAAATAGATCGGCAAGCGGCGTTCGCCCATCGCGTAATAGACCGAACAGACCCGGAAGAAGACGGTGTTCTGGGTGGCGCGGACAATTTCCAGATGGAAATCGCGATCCTCTTCGGCCAAAGGTTCACCTGCGGCAAGGCGGTGTTCGGAGCGGAGCAGAATTTCCTGGAGCCGCGCGAAGTTTTCATCCGTCGCCCGCGCCGAGGCCAGTTCGGCGGCCTTGATCTCGTGGATCTTGCGCAGTTCGACCGCTTCGTAAATCTGGATCGGGTCCAAGGGCAGACCCGCCTTGGCGAACAAAGCGAGCGCTTCGACCGAGGCGGTGCGGGTGGTCAGGTAGATGCCGCTTTTGGCGCGACGTTCGACGATGCGCATCGCCTCCAGAATGGCCAAAGTCTCGCGGATTTGGCCCCGGCTGACGTTGAAATGTTCGGCCAGTTCGCGTTCCGACGGGGCGCGTCCGCTGTCGGCGGACGAGGTCGCGTACAGATACGCGGCAAGGTCCGGCAGCAGGTTCTTTTCAGACATCGCTCAACCGTTCCTGATATGGGCCTTCAACACCGGTTCCGATAGCGAGAATCCCAGACCCGGTCCATCGGGGATTGCAACCATCCCATCCGCCAGCTGAATCTTGCCCTCGGTCAGACCATGGATCATCGGATTGGCCCCGCTGGAATATTCCACGAAATAACTGGCGGGCGATGCCGCGCAAAGGTGCAGACCGGCAAAGAAACACGGCGCACCGGCCCAGAGATGGGGGGCAAAGCGCAGGTTGAAGGCAGAGGCGAGGGCGGCGATCCGCATGGCTTCGGTGATGCCGCCGCAGAAGGCGGGGTCGGGCTGGAAGATATCGACAGCGCGGAGGGTGGCAAGGTCGCGGAAATCAAAGCGGGTGCATTCGGATTCGCCCGCGGCAATCGGAATGCTGGTGGCGGCGCGGACCTCGGCCATGCCCTGCTTGTCGTCGCCAATCACCGGCTCTTCGAACCAGGCGAGGTCGCAGTCGCGGACCAGGTGGGCGAAGCGTTTGGCCTCGGCCACGGTGTAGGTGCCGTGGGCGTCTACGGCGATTTCGATGCCCGGACCCAAAGCCGCCCGCGCCGCCTTGACCCGTTCGGCGCTGGTGTGGAGGTTGGGGTCCATCGAACCGACGCGCATCTTGACCGCCTTGAAGCCGCCCGTGTCGATATAGCCTTGCAGTTGCGCGCCGATCTCGGCGGCATTGGCCCAGCCGCCCGAGGCATAGGCGGGCAAGCGGTCAGCTTTGCGCCCACCAAGAAGTTGCCAGACCGGCTGGTTCAGGTGTTTGCCCAGAATGTCCCACAGCGCAATGTCCACCGCCGAGATTGCGGCGACGGTCAGGCCACGTCGGGCCAGCGATGGCATGGCATGTCCGGAGCGGGCGGCGGAACCGGCGCGGGTGCCATTGTACAGCATCTCCCAGATCGCGGTGATGTCGCCGGGATTGCGGCCGATCAACTGGGGCGCGACTTCGTGGTTCAGCAGGTGGACCAGTGCGGCATAGCTGCCTGCCGACCCGGCGGCGTTCTTGCCTTCGCCCCAGCCGATCAGTCCATCATCGGTCTCAATCCGCAGGATGGCAGCGTCAAAGGTGGTCAGCGTGCCGAAATCGCTGCGGTGCTGGCGCGCCGCCTCGATCGGAATGCTGACCCACCACGCCTGAACGCTGACGATCTTCATGGTCCGCTACTTGATCAGCGGCAGCAGGGTTTCGGCGGTGATCCGCATCTGGCTGTCATAGAAGCTCTCGGTCAGCAGACTTGAGCCGTGATCCTGGATGAACTTCAGCTGTCCGGGCGAGATGTCGACCGGGTTGCGTTCAACCATATCGGGGTACATCGCGGCGGGCGTGCGGTCGACCGGGGCTACGAATTCGTTGGTCAGCGCCCCGTCATAGCCGATCTCGCGCAGGGTGGCGATGATCTTGGCCCATTCCAGCTGACCCAGCCCGGCGGCAAAGCGGTTGTTGTCGGCGACGTGGAAATCGAACAGACGCTTGCCGGCCAGACGGATCGCGTCGTGGATGTTGGATTCCTCCATATTCAGATGGTAGGCGTCCAGACAGATGCCGCAATCGGGGTGGACGGCGTCGGCGAGGGCAAGGGCCTGGGCAGCGCGGTTGAAGAAATAGGTTTCGAACCGGTTCAGAGGTTCGATGGCGACCTTGACGCCGACCTTTTGGGCATGGTCAAAGCATTCTTTCGTTGCATCGACCACCCATTTCCATTCCTCGGCTTCGGTGCCATCGGGCACGACCTTGCCAACGGTGGCGGGCACCAGCGTGATGATCTGGCCTTCCAGTTCCGCCACCATCGTCAGAACCGATTTCACATATTCGACCGACCGCGCCCGCTGGCCTTCGTCCCGCGCCGCAAGGTTGCGTTCGCCCAGCGTCAGCGTCACCGCACCCCAGCAGCGGATGCCGTGTTCCTTGAGCAGCGCCCGGGTTTCCCTGACTGGATATTGCGTCGGTTCGCCCGAAATTTCGATGGACTCATAGCCGTATTTCCTGATCCGGCGCAGCGTAACCTCCAGGGGCTCGGCCCGCATCCAGTTGTGGGTTGAAAGGTGCATATCTTCCTCCTGCGCCGCGTTTATATCTGGTCTGGCTTGGCAGAGATTGCGTCGCCGCCGGATTATCTGGTTCGACCAGTTCTCTGATTCCAAGACCTACCCCACAGGCCGGGTTTTCGCAAGATGGATGCAGTTTCGTGAAATTATTGTATAATTCCTTGTTGTTTTGCGGACGTTTGGGGCTTTCCGGCAAATCCTGTCGCGCGTGAGCGTCCTGAACGCCCGTGCATTTGGTATGACCAAGATGAGACCCTTCCGCAGCAAGACAGTCATAGATGCCGGTTGTTTTCCCGGCCCGTATTTCGCTAGATGTCAGGGACAGGCAGGCGCTGTCCCGGCGTTGTCATTGCAAAGGATCGGACCATGACCTCAGCACCGATTTTCCGGCCAATCGGACCGGCACGAAAATGACCGATCTGGAACGCCTGTCGCAAATGGGCATCGTCGTGGTGGCGACGGTGGCCGGGGTGGTGGCGCTGAAAGGGGTGGCAGAGATCTTTGCCCCGATGGCGATCGGCCTGGTCGCAGGGGTGGTGGCGTCGCCGCTGGGCGGGTTCTGGGAGCGGATCGGGTTGCCCAAGGCGGCGGGGGCGCTGGTCACGCTGGCGTTGACGCTGATCGTGCTGGGGTTGCTGGTGCTGATCTTTCAGCCGCTGGTGTCGCAATTGGTCGCACAGACCCCCAAGGTCTGGAACGACATGCAGGACACCATCCAAAGCCTGCGCAACCTGATGAAGGGCTTTGCCAAGTTGTCAAAGGATGTGACCGAGGCGGTGGCACCTGGCGCGGGTGCAGCCGCGCTCCCCGCTGCGGATACCGGCACCGGTCTGCCCAGCATGACCGATGCGCTGCTGTTGGCACCGGCGTTTCTGGGACAGTTCCTGATTTTTGTCGGCACCTTGTTCTTCTTCATGCTGACCCGCAGCGAGATCTATTCCTGGGCCGCGCACCGCCTGTCTGCACCCACCGAACGGTCGCAGACCACCCGCCGCCTGCTGGCCGCTGAGCGCAAGGTGTCGCATTACTTTCTGGCAATCTCACTGGTCAATGCCGGTCTGGGCACCACGCTTGCCGTGGTGTTGGCGATCCTTGGTCTGCCGGACGCTGTCTTGTGGGGGGTGACGGCGTTTTTCCTGAATTTCATCCCCTATCTTGGCCCGGCGGCCACGGTGATCGGCCTGCTGTTTGCCGGGATCGCGCAGTTTGACGGGGCAATGTCGCTGGTGCCGATGCTGGCGTTTCTGGGTCTGGCGACCGTCGAGGGCCAGTTCATCACCCCAACGGTGGTGGGGCGGCAACTGTCGCTGAACCCGTTGCTGGTGTTCGTCGCGCTGATCTTCGGCATCTGGCTGTGGGGGCCGTTGGGCGGCGTGGTGGCGATTCCCTTGCTGGTCTGGGTGCTGGTGCTGAATGACGCTTTGAGCGAACCGGCCAACAGCAGTTAAACGGCGCGGCCCACATCGTCAAAGCTGGCGAAATTGGCGCGGTACAGGCCCGCATAGAGCCCACCGTGGCGCAGCAGTTCGGCATGCGTCCCGCTTTCAACCAGCTGCCCGGCCTGCAGCACCATGATGCGGTCGGCGTGTCTTACCGTCGCCAACCGATGCGCAATCACCAAACCGGTGCGGCCCTTGAGCAAGATGGCCAATGCCCGCTGGATCACCTGTTCGGTGGCGCTGTCGATGCTGGCCGTTGCCTCGTCCAGCACCAGAATCCGGGCATCGGCAACCAATGCACGGGCGAAACTAAGCAATTGCCGCTGTCCGGTGGACAGGCTGCCGCCGCGTTCGCCCAGCATCGTGTCATACCCCTGCGGCAGGGCCCGGATGAAGGGATCGGCACCCAAAGCGGTGGCGGCGGCGATGACATCCGCGCGGGTGGCGCTGGCCTTGTTGTAGCGGATATTTTCCAGAATCGTGCCGGTGAACAGGAACGGTTCCTGCAAGACCATCGCAATCTGGCGGCCCAAGGAGGTTTGGGTGACTTGGCGCACATCGTGGCCACCGACCAGCACCGCGCCTTCGGTCACATCGTAGAACCGATGGATCAGCGCCATTGCACTCGACTTGCCCGAACCTGTCGGCCCGACCAAGGCGACGGTCTGGCCCGGTTCTACGCGGAAGGAAATATCCCTCAAGACCAGTTGTTTGGGGTCATAGCCGAAACTGACACGGCGGAATTCCACCGAGCCGTCGGTTTGCGGCAGATCAACCGCACCCGGCCGATCCTGCACCGTGATCGGCACGTCCAGCACCTCGATCAGCCGCTGTCCCGACGCCATTGCGCGCTGCATCACCGAATACTGGATGGTCAGCGAGCGGATCGGGTCGAAAAAGCGCTGGATGTAGAACAGGAACGCCACCATCACGCCGACATCCAGGCGGTGATCCAGCACCATCGAACCGCCCAGAACCACGACCAGCGACATGGCCAGCCCGGTCAACGTATCGACCACCGGCACCAGGATTTGCGCCAGTTTCGCGGCCCACAGGTTGCTGGCAAGGTTGGCACGCACCTTGGCGTCATACAGTTGCGCATTCAGGCTTTCGCGGCCCATCGCCTGCACGGTGCGGACGGCGTGGATGCCTTCGGCCAAGGCACCATTGACGGCGGAATTGGTCTCGTGCGCCTTGATGAACGAGGCGCGCGCGAGGGGCAGCCAGTAGATGCGGGCGAAGAACAAGACGGGCAGCACCGACAGGGTGATCAGGCCCAGGCCGGGGTCCAGATACAGCATCAGGCTGATGATGCCGAACAAGAGGACGATGTCGCCGACCGACAGGACCGAGGTTTCCAGGAACTCCTGCATCGAGCCGACATCGCCTTGCAGCCGCGACATCAGGCGGCCGACCTCGGTCTGGTCCATGAACGACAGCGACACCCGTTGCAAATGGGCGAACATGGCGCGGCGAATGTCAAACAGGACGTTTTCGGCGGCGCGGCCGACCACGGTTTCCTGCACTTGGGCTGCCACAAAGTTCAGCGCGACGACAAGGCCAAAGGCTGCCAGCGACTGATACAGCACCCCTGCCGACCCCGCCAGAACGCCCTTGTCGATGGCGCGGCGGATGATCATCGGGATCGCCAGTTGGGTCAGGGTGAAGACCAGCACCGCCACCACCGAAATGACGAACTGGCGCCGGTAGGGTCGCACAAAAGCGCCGATCCGCCGGATGATCTGGGGATCGAACACCCGGCCGAACATCTCTTCTTCAATCCGGTGCGATCCGACGACAGCCCGTAATGTCGGCGCTCCCGGCGCGGATTCGCGGTCGGATTGGTAGTCCTGCTCGACGGCGGTCTGGTCGGTCATGGCACCGCCTCGGCCCCGTGGGTTTGCAGGTCATACAAGGCCCGATAGCGCCCCCCCAGGGTTAGCAATTCGGCATGGCTGCCCTGTTCAATCACCCGGCCCTTGTCCAGAAACAGGATCAGGTCGGCATGCAGCAGGGAATTCAAGCGGTGCGCCACGATCAGCGTGACCCGCTCGGCAGCGCCTTCTTGCAGCGCGGTGCGAATGCGGGCTTCGGTGCCCGCGTCCACCGCCGCCGTGCTGTCGTCGAACACCAGAACGGCGGGCTTGGGCATCAGCGACCGCGCAATCGCCACCCGCTGTTTCTGGCCGCCCGACAGCGACGCGCCGCGTTCACCGACAATCGTGCGATAGGTCCGCGACAGACCGGTGATATGGGCGTGGATTTGGGCATGCTGCGAGGCTTCTTCGATCCGGTCCGGGTCGGCCCAGGGGTCGGCATAGGCGATGTTATTCTCCAGCGTCGTGGTGAACAGGAACACATCCTGCGCCACCACCGAAACCGCGCTGCGCAGGCTGGCCAAGGTGACCCCGCGAATGTCCTGCCCGTCCAGCGTGATCCGCCCGCCAGTCACGTCGTAAAACCGCGGGATCAGATGCGACAGGGTGGATTTGCCGCTGCCCGGCGGGCCGATGATGCCGATGGTTTGCCCGCGCCGGGCGGTGAAGGACAAGTTGGCAATCACGCGGGTATCGGGAGCTCCGGGATAGGCGAAATCGACATTCTCGAACCGCAGCACGGCGTTGGTCAGGGTCAGGTCCTTGGCCCCCGGCGCATCGCCAATCGCGGGCTGCAAATCCAGAAACGCAAACACCCGCGCCCCGCAGGTCGAGGTGCGGGCGAAGGAATTGACCAGCAGCCCCAACTGCCGCACCGGCATTTGCAGGATGGTCATGAAGGTCAGGAACGAGGTCAGCGTGCCGACCGACATCTGCCCCGCCATGACCTTGGTGCCGCCGACCCACAGCACCAGCCCCATCGCCACCAGAAACGACAGTGTCATGATCCCGGTCGAACGCACCCGGATATCGACCCGCTCATGCGCCAGATCGAGCGCCGAGTCCGACGCCCCATCGAACTTGCTCAACTCATGCGCCCCGGCACAGAATGCCCGCACCACGCGGATGCCGCCCAGGTTTTCCTCCATCACCCGGCTTAGCACCGACATGCGGTCTTGCAGGTCGCGCCAGGTCAGCCGCAGCCGCAACTGGGCGATGGACGAGGACCAGCCGACAATGGGCACGAAGCTCAGCGCCATCAGACCGAGCACGGGGTCGATGCGCAGCAGCATCACGCCGCCAAAGGCGATCAGGATGGTCAGCAGGACAAGGCGGTTGAGGCCGGTAGAAAAGAACTGCCGGGCACCATCGACATCCAGCAGGCCCAGAGTGATCAGGTCGCCGGAATGGACGGAATCGTGAAAGCCATAACTCAGCCGCTGGACCTGTTCGTAAAATCGCAGCCGCAGTTCCACGCCGGAATGGTGGTTCACCGCCTCGCTGAAATAGTTCTGGAACGTGGTGAACAGGCCACGCAACGCCGACACGATCAGCACCAGAACGGCGGTGGTCAGCAGCGCCGACTTGGCCAAGGCAGGATCGCTGGCCAGCATCTGGGTCTGGTCAATCGCCCGGCCCAGCAGGCGCGGGATGACCAGTTGCATGCTGGCGGACAACAGGGTGGCCATCAGCGCGAATGTCACCTGCCACGGCGTCAGCCAGGCAATCCGCGTCATCCGCCACAACGTGATCAGCCCCGCCCGCCAGCTTTTGGCGTCGTCGATGGCCATGACCTCCAGCGGTCGGCGGATCGGGGAAACTTCGGTCGTCACGGCTCAAACTGTTCTGGGCGGGTCTATGGGGATGCTGCGCGAGAATTGAAACGCAAGCGCGGCGCTGCCCGATCACTAACGCCTTTTTGCGGGCAGCCTCCAGCGCATAGGATGTGTCCGTTACAATATTCCGCCCAGCCATTATTCTGCACCGCCATTCTGCGCCCGCGACATGCCGCCGTTTGAACAAGCGTTCTGCACGGCCGCTACGAAAACCCCTTTGGCGTAAGAAGCGGCGGTTCAAGGCTCAGTCCGATAGGTCCAGATAGACGCCATTCGACCAGCCAAACCCGTCCTGCAACGCATATTCGCCGCCGCCGCTGGCGGCATTGGGCGCCAGAACGTTGTATTTCTCGACGAATTTCCCCGTCGCATAAAACACCGTGTCGCAACTGGCGAGCCAGCGCTTGCGCAAGGTCTCGGCCAGTTCGTGGAAGCCATAGCGCCCCAAGCCCTGCACCGCGATCCATTGCAAGGGGGCCCAGCCGTTCGGGCAGTCCCATTGCTGGCCGCACTCCACGTCCGATGTCAGCAACCCGCCGGGTTTCAAGAGATGCGTTTCCATCCACTTGGCCACCCGCTCCGCCTGACCTTGCGTCGCCGCCCCGGCATAGAGCGGAAACATCCCCGCCGCCGTGGTGATCGGGATCAGGCTGCCATCCTCCGCCAGCACGTCAAAGAAATAGCCGCGCTCGGCGTCAAAGAGCCGCTCTGAAATCGCCCTGCGCCGCGCCGCCGCCGCCGCGCGGTAGGCCGCGCCATCCGGCGACGCCTCGGCCAGAATCTCCTCATGGCGCAAGAGCAGGCGGTTCAGATCGACCGGCCAGATCTGCGTGGTGCGGATCGTGCCCAGATCCAGGGGATCGGTCAGCCAGCGCGATGAAAAATCCCAGCCGCTTTCGCAAGCCGCCCGCAGGTCGCGGCAGAACTCAGGGTGGGTCCTGGCGTGGTCCGACCATGCCAGATCGGAGCCATACATCTCGATCCGCGGCGAATTGGCGGCGTCCCAATAGCGGCCCAGCCGCCGATGATTGTGCGGGGTGGTCATGAAATAGCGATATTCCGCCTCCATCGTCGGCAGATAGGCGGCATAATCCGCTGCCAGATCACCAACAGCCCGGCCATAGTCCTGCACCATCGCCGCAAAGAACGGCGGCTGCGACCGGGTCAGGAAATACGAGCGGAATCCGTTGGGGATATGGCCGATCGTGGCGACGGCATGGGCGAAATTGTCCAGCATCTGCCGCACTAGGGTCTGTTGAGATTCATTTTGAATTGATGAGTGCGGCGACGGCGTAGATCATGGCTTCGAAGGATGTGTCGGTCTTTTCTGCTCGCAGGGCGATACGCTTGAA
>JAYUGA010000231.1:0-11111 GCA_043738565.1 Rhodobacterales bacterium | reverse complement strand
TCGGCGAAAAGGCCAGCGACGTGCGTGACACCTCGCTGCGTCTGCCGCCGGGGGCTTATGGCACCATCGTGGAAGTGCGCGTGTTCAACCGTCACGGCGTCGACAAGGACGAACGTGCGGTGCAGATCGAGCGTGAGGAAGTCGAACGCCTGTCGCGCGACCGCGACGACGAGCTGGCGATTCTGGAGCGCAACATCTACTCGCGTTTGAAAACGCTGGTGATGGGCACGGTTGCGGTCAAGGGCCCGAAGGGCATCAAGACCGGTTCCACCATCGACGAGGATCTGCTGTCCACGCTGTCGCGTGGTCAGTGGTGGCAGCTTGCCCTTGGCGAAGAAGCCGAGGCCAAGGATGTCGAAGCCCTGCATGACCAGTTCGAGCAGCAAAAGCGCGCGCTGGAACACCGCTTTGATGACAAGGTGGAAAAGGTTCGGCGCGGCGATGATCTGCCCCCCGGCGTGATGAAGATGGTCAAGGTGTTTGTCGCGGTGAAGCGCAAGCTGCAACCGGGCGACAAGATGGCCGGTCGTCACGGCAACAAGGGGGTGATCTCCAAGGTCGTGCCGGTCGAGGACATGCCTTTCCTCGCCGACGGCACGGCGGTTGACCTCGTGCTGAACCCGCTCGGCGTGCCGTCGCGGATGAACGTGGGTCAAATCCTGGAGACGCATATGGGTTGGGCCGCGCGTGGTCTGGGCCTGAAGATCGACGAGGCGCTGAAGGAATATCGCAGGTCCGGCGACATGACCCCGGTGCGCGAGGCGGTCCGGCACGCTTATGGCGACGAGACCTATGAGGCGGAGTTTGCCAAGCGGACCGAGGAAGATTTCCTGGAACTGGCGGGCAATGTGACCGCTGGGGTGCCGATTGCCTCGCCGGTGTTCGACGGCGCCAAGGAAAGCGATGTCAATGACGCGCTGACCCGTGCGGGGTTTGACACTTCGGGTCAGTCGGTGGTGTTCGATGGCCGTTCGGGCGAGCAATTCGCCCGCAAGGTCACAGTGGGCGTGAAATACATGCTCAAGCTGCACCACCTGGTCGATGACAAGCTGCACGCCCGTTCGACCGGGCCGTACAGCCTCGTGACCCAGCAGCCGTTGGGTGGCAAGGCGCAGTTCGGTGGTCAGCGTCTGGGGGAAATGGAGGTCTGGGCGCTGGAAGCCTACGGCGCCGCCTATACCCTGCAGGAGATGCTGACGGTCAAGTCGGACGACGTCGCGGGTCGCACCAAGGTCTACGAAAGCATCGTCAAGGGCGAGGACAGTTTCGAGGCCGGCGTCCCGGAATCGTTCAACGTTCTCGTCAAAGAGGTCCGCGGTTTGGGCCTGAACATGGAACTCCTGGATGCGGAGGAGGAATAGAAGAATTTTCGGCGAAAATTCTTCGGGGCCGAAATTTTTCGGATGAAAAATTTCGGCTTGCCTCTGACCGCAACCCCCATTCTTTAGGATGAGAAAATGAACCAGGAACTCTCGACCAACCCGTTCAACCCGGTTGCACCCGTCAAGACCTTCGACGAAATCAAGATCAGCCTGGCCTCGCCGGAGCGGATCCTGTCGTGGTCGTTCGGCGAGATCAAGAAGCCGGAAACCATCAACTACCGGACGTTCAAACCGGAACGTGACGGTCTGTTCTGCGCCCGGATCTTTGGCCCGATCAAGGATTACGAATGCCTGTGCGGCAAATACAAGCGCATGAAATATCGCGGCGTGGTCTGCGAGAAATGCGGTGTGGAAGTCACGCTGCAAAAGGTGCGGCGCGAGCGGATGGGCCACATCGAACTCGCCGCCCCGGTCGCCCATATCTGGTTCCTGAAATCGCTGCCCAGCCGCATCGGATTGATGCTGGACATGACGCTGCGCGATCTGGAACGGATTCTGTATTTCGAAAACTATGTGGTGATCGAGCCAGGTCTGACCGACCTGGTCTATGGCCAGTTGATGACCGAGGAAGAATTCCTCGACGCGCAGGACCAGTATGGTGCCGACGCCTTCACCGCCAACATCGGCGCGGAAGCGATCCGCGAAATGCTGGTGGCGATTGATCTGGAATCGACGGCGGAACAACTGCGGGCCGATCTGAAAGAGGCCACCGGCGAGTTGAAGCCGAAAAAGATCATCAAGCGGCTGAAGATCGTCGAATCGTTCCTTGAGTCGGGCAACCGGCCTGAGTGGATGGTGCTGACGGTTCTGCCGGTCATCCCGCCGGAACTGCGCCCGCTGGTGCCGCTGGATGGCGGCCGCTTTGCCACCTCCGACCTGAACGACCTCTACCGCCGCGTGATCAACCGCAATAACCGCCTGAAGCGGCTGATCGAATTGCGCGCGCCGGACATCATCGTGCGCAACGAAAAGCGGATGCTGCAAGAGGCGGTCGATGCGCTGTTCGACAACGGCCGTCGCGGTCGCGTGATCACCGGCACCAACAAGCGTCCCTTGAAATCCCTCAGCGATATGCTGAAAGGCAAACAAGGCCGCTTCCGTCAGAACTTGCTCGGCAAGCGCGTCGACTTCTCGGGCCGTTCGGTGATTGTGACCGGGCCGGAGTTGAAGCTGCACCAGTGCGGGTTGCCGAAGAAGATGGCGCTCGAACTGTTCAAGCCGTTCATCTACTCGCGTCTGGAGGCAAAGGGGCTTTCGAGCACCGTCAAGCAAGCCAAGAAGCTGGTGGAAAAGGAGCGTCCCGAGGTTTGGGATATTCTGGATGAAGTGATCCGCGAACACCCGGTGCTGCTGAACCGCGCGCCGACGCTGCACCGCTTGGGGATTCAGGCGTTCGAGCCAATCCTGATCGAAGGCAAGGCGATCCAGCTGCATCCGCTGGTGTGTTCGGCCTTCAACGCCGACTTTGACGGCGACCAGATGGCGGTGCACGTGCCGCTGTCGCTGGAAGCCCAGTTGGAAGCCCGCGTGTTGATGATGTCGACCAACAACGTGCTGTCGCCTGCCAACGGTGCGCCGATCATCGTGCCCTCGCAAGATATGGTGTTGGGCCTGTATTACACCACCATGAATCGCAAGGGCATGGTCGGCGAAGGCATGGCTTTCACCGATGTGGACGAGGTTGAACTGGCGCTGGCTGCCGGTTCGGTGCATCTGCATGCCGGGATCAAGGCGCGGATCAGGCAGGTTGACGAAGAAGGCAACATTGTCTGGAAGCGGTTCGACACCACGCCGGGCCGTCTGCGTCTGGGCAACCTGCTGCCACTGAACGCCAAGGCTCCGTTTGACCTCGTCAACCGTCTGCTGCGGAAAAAAGACGTCCAAACCGTCATCGACACCGTCTACCGCTACTGCGGTCAGAAGGAATCGGTGATTTTCTGTGACCAGATCATGGGTCTGGGCTTTCGCGAGGCGTTCAAGGCCGGGATTTCGTTCGGCAAGGACGACATGCTGATCCCTGACACCAAATGGCCGATCGTCAACGAAGTCCGCGATCAGGTGAAAGAGTTCGAACAGCAATATATGGACGGCCTGATCACGCAGGGCGAGAAGTACAACAAGGTTGTCGATGCCTGGTCCAAATGTTCCGACAAGGTCGCGGCTGACATGATGTCCGCAATCTCTGCGGTGCAGTATGACGACAAGGGTGCGGAAAAAGAGCCGAACTCGGTCTACATGATGTCCCACTCTGGCGCGCGGGGTTCGCCGGCGCAGATGAAGCAGTTGGGGGGGATGCGCGGTCTGATGGCCAAGCCCTCGGGTGAGATCATTGAGACGCCGATCATTTCGAACTTCAAGGAAGGTCTGACGGTTCTGGAATACTTCAACTCGACCCACGGGGCGCGTAAGGGCCTAGCGGATACGGCGTTGAAAACGGCGAACTCGGGCTATCTGACGCGGCGTCTGGTGGACGTGGCGCAGGATTGCATCGTGCGGTCACATGACTGCGGCACCGATCAGGCGATCACGGCGGACGTGGCGGTGAACGACGGTGAGGTGGTGCAGTCCTTGGCCGAGCGCGTGCTGGGCCGGGTTGCCGCCGATGACATCTGCGTTCCGGGCACCACCGAGGTGATCGTGGCGCGGGGCGAGCTGATCGACGAACGCCGGGCCGACCTGATCAATCAGGCTGGTGTGGCCTCCGCGCGTATCCGTTCGCCGCTGACCTGCGAGGCTGAGGAAGGCGTTTGCGCCATGTGTTATGGCCGTGATCTGGCGCGCGGCACGCTGGTCAACCAAGGTGAAGCTGTCGGCATCATCGCCGCACAGTCGATCGGTGAACCCGGCACCCAGCTGACGATGCGGACCTTCCACATTGGCGGCATTGCGCAAGGCGGGCAGCAAAGCTTCCTGGAAGCCTCGCAAGAGGGCCGGATCGAATTCCGCAATGCCAACCTGCTGTCCAATGCGTTGGGCGAGCAGATCGTGGTGGGGCGGAACATGCAGATCGCGATTGTGGATGATGCCGGGCAGGACCGGGCCATACACAAGCTGTCTTATGGGGCGAAAGTTCACTCCAAGGACGGCAGCCAAGTCAAACGCGGCACCAAACTGTTCGAATGGGACCCCTACACTCTGCCGATCATCGCTGAGAAGGCCGGAGTTGCGCGGTTTGTCGACCTTGTCTCGGGCATTTCGGTGCGCGAAGATACCGACGAGGCGACCGGCATGACGCAAAAGATCGTGTCCGACTGGCGGTCGGCACCCAAGGGCAATGATCTGAAGCCGGAGGTCATCATCATGAACCCCGAGACCGGTGATCCGGTGCGGGGCGACAGTGGTGCGCCGATTTCCTATTCGATGTCGGTCGACGCCATTCTGTCGGTGGAAGATGGCCAGACCATCCGCCCCGGCGACGTGGTGGCGCGGATTCCGCGCGAAGGGGCCAAGACCAAGGACATCACCGGCGGTCTGCCGCGCGTGGCCGAATTGTTCGAAGCCCGTCGTCCGAAAGACCACGCGATCATTGCCGAAACCGATGGCTACGTGCGGTTCGGCAAGGACTACAAGAACAAGCGCCGGATCACGGTGGAACCGGTCGATGAGACGCTGACGGCGGTCGAATACATGGTGCCGAAGGGCAAGCATATCCCGGTACAGGAAGGCGACTTCGTGCAGAAGGGCGACTACATCATGGACGGCAACCCGGCTCCGCATGACATTCTGCGGATTCTGGGGGTCGAGGCGCTGGCGAACTACATGATCGACGAAGTGCAGGACGTCTACCGTCTGCAAGGTGTCAAGATCAACGACAAGCACATCGAAGTTATCGTGCGCCAGATGCTGCAAAAGTTCGAGATTCTGGACTCGGGCGATACCACGCTGCTCAAAGGCGAAACGGTGGACAAGACCGAACTGGACGAAAATAACGACAAGGCGCTGTCGCATGGCCTGCGCCCTGCCACTGCCGAGCCGATCTTGCTGGGCATCACCAAGGCCAGCTTGCAAACCCGCAGCTTCATCTCGGCCGCTTCGTTCCAGGAAACCACGCGGGTGCTGACCGAGGCGAGCGTGCAGGGCAAGCGCGACAAACTGGTCGGTCTGAAAGAGAACGTCATCGTCGGGCGCTTGATCCCGGCGGGGACCGGCGGGGCGACCAGCCGCGTCAAGAAGATCGCCGCCGACCGTGACCAGACGGTCATTGAGGCCCGGAAGTCCGACGCCGAAACTGCCGCAGCTCTGGCTGCGCCGATGATGGTGATGGATATCGAGGACGAGGATACCGCGATGGTGGATTCGGGCTTGGTCGATACGGTGGAAAGCCGCGGCGAGTAAGCGCCGGGGTTCGAACATGAATAGCCCCCTGCTTCACGGCGGGGGGCTTTTTACCGCCGCGTGAACTGGTGGGGCGGGAACGGCATTCATTAAGCCCAAGCGGGCTTTCTTCACGCCCGCGAAGAAAGCCGCTTGGGCTTGATGAGAGACCGGTTCAGGCCGTGGCAACGGGATTTAGGGGTTTGTGGTGTCCGACAATCAGCGCGGCGTTTTGTTGATGTGCGCCTCGATGCTGGCCTTTACGTTGAATGACACATTGGTCAAAGCCGTGACCCATGACGGCATGCCGCTGTTTCAGGCGATCACCCTGCGCGGCATTGGCGCGTCGTTGGGCTTGGTGGTTCTGGCCCTGCGGCAAAGCGGCGGGATGAACCTGTGGCCCGCCGGGCGCGACCGGCTGCATCTGGCCCTGCGCACGCTGGGCGAGATCGGGGCCACGCTGCTGTTTCTGGTGGCGCTGACCCAGATGCCCCTGGCCAACCTGTCGGCCATCATGCAGTCGCTGCCGCTGGCGGTGACGCTTTCGGCGGCGGTTCTGCTGGGGGTGCCGATCGGCTGGCGGCGGTTGCTGGCGATTCTGGTGGGCTTTGGCGGCGTGATGATCATCATCCGCCCGGGTGCTGCGGATTTCGACATCTGGTCGGTTATGGGTCTTTGGTCCGTCGCCTGCGTCGTGCTGCGCGATCTGGCGACGCGGCAGTTTTCCCCCGGCCTGCCGTCCACCACCGGGGCGATCTGGGCGGCCTTGTCGGTGCTGCTGATGGGGGTGATCGGCCTTGCCTGGCAGGGCTGGCAGCCGGTGGACTTGAAAGCCGGGCTGGAGGTTGCGGGCGCGGCGGTGTTCCTGATCGTCGGCTATATCTGCGCCATCAAGGTGATGCGGGTGGGGGAGATCAGCATCGTGGCTCCGTTCCGCTATACCTCGCTTTTGTGGGCCATCCTGTTAGGCTGGCTGCTGTTTGGCACCTTGCCCGACCGCTGGACCCTGCTGGGCGGCGCGATTGTCGTGGCCTCGGGGATTTATATGCTGCTGCGTGAACGGAAACGCCGCATCGCGGAGGCGTTGGAGCCTGGGTGAATTGCATCAAGGTCAGCGCTGGCCTATAGGCGGGGTCATAGCGAAAGGCAGGCCATGACCAAACTTTCCGTCGTCATCCCGGCCCGCAACGAGGCCGACAATATCATAGCGCTGGTGGAGGCGATTGACCGGGCCTTGGCGGGCCATGCGCCGTTCGAGATTATCGTGGTCGATGATGGGTCCAGCGATGCCTCTGTCGCGCGGCTGACCGAACGCGCCAAGACCATGCCGCAGCTGCGGCTGGTGCGGCATGACCGGTCGGGCGGCCAAAGCGCGGCGCTGCATTCGGGGGTGATGGCCGCAACCGCGCCGATCATCTGCACGCTGGATGGCGACGGCCAGAACCCGCCAGAAGAGCTGCCAAGGCTAGCGGCCCCGTTGCTGAACGATGCCACCGGCCGGATCGGGCTGGTGGCGGGGCAAAGGGTCGGGCGGCAGGACACATGGTCGAAGAAAATCGCCTCGCGCCTTGCCAACGCGATCCGGGGCTGGGTATTGCAAGACGGCACCCGCGACACCGGCTGCGGGCTGAAAGCGTTCCGGCGTGAGGCGTTTCTGGCGCTGCCCTATTTCGACCATATGCACCGCTATCTGCCCGCGCTGTTTGCGCGCGACGGTTGGCAAGTGGCGCATGTCGATGTGACGCACCGGGCGCGCGGGGCGGGGCGTTCGAATTATTCCAACCTGCAACGCGGGCTGGTCGGGATTGTTGACCTGATGGGGGTAGCGTGGCTTTTGCGGCGGCGCAAAAAGGCGCATCCGCTGCCAGAGGGGAAATAGATGCATTCGGTCCTGACGATGATGGGCGTATCCTCTGCCGCCGACGCGGTCTGGGTGATCGTGGGCCTGTTGGGCCAACTGATGTTCACCGGGCGCTTCATCGTGCAATGGCTCGCATCCGAAAAGGCCAAACGGTCGGTAATGCCGGTGGCGTTTTGGTATTTCAGCCTGATTGGCGGGACCGTCGTGCTGGCTTACGGCATCCACAAATTCGACCCGGTGATCATCCTGGGCCAGTTGCCCGGAACAGTGATCTACAGCCGGAACCTGTGGCTGATCCGCACCGAAAAGCGGGCCGGACAATAGCGGTTGGGCGGCCCCTGCGCGGTGTTGACATCCCGCGCGACTCCCCCTAGAAGCCGCCTACCTTGAGCGTGGGTTAACCCATCGTGCGGGGTCCGACTTGTAGAAGTGGTCATGATCCGGGCCTTGAAGACCCCGATCCTCTGGAATTCCACCGCACCGCACCCGGATGGGCGCGTCGGCGGTTTTGCGTTTTGTGATTCGCACAAGACGTGTCGAGAAGTGGCGCACCCCCAGGGTGCGAGTATTGACAGCGCCTCAGGGCGCAAAACGAGGAACGTGAATGCCGACTATTCAGCAACTTATCCGCAAACCGCGGGAGCCGGTCGTCCGCAAGTCCAAGTCGCAGCACTTGGAAGGATCGCCGCAAAAGCGTGGGGTTTGCACCCGCGTCTACACCACCACTCCGAAAAAACCGAACTCGGCCATGCGGAAAGTCGCCAAGGTGCGCCTGACCAACAGCTTTGAGGTCATCTGCTATATCCCCGGCGAAAAGCACAACCTTCAGGAACACTCGGTGGTTCTGATTCGTGGCGGTCGTATCAAGGATCTTCCCGGCGTGCGTTACCACATCCTCCGCGGCGTTCTGGATACCCAGGGCGTCAAGGAACGTCGTCAGCGTCGTTCGAAATACGGCGCCAAGCGTCCGAAGTGAGGAGATAAAGAATGTCACGTCGTCACGCCGCTGAAAAACGCGCAATCCTGCCGGACGCCAAATATGGCGATATGGTGCTGTCGAAATTTATGAACAACCTGATGATCGACGGCAAAAAGTCCGTCGCTGAAGGCATCGTTTATGGCGCACTGGAGCGGGTTCAGTCCCGTCTGAAGCGCGAACCGATCCAGTGCTTCCATGAAGCCCTGGACAATGTGAAACCCTCTGTCGAAGTGCGCTCGCGCCGCGTCGGTGGTGCGACCTATCAGGTCCCCGTGGAAGTGCGCACCGAACGCCGCGAGGCGCTGGCGATCCGCTGGCTGATCATCGCGGCGCGCAAGCGCAACGAGAACACGATGGAAGAACGTCTGGCCGCCGAATTGTCGGATGCCGTGAACAACCGGGGCACCGCTGTCAAAAAGCGCGAAGACACCCACAAGATGGCCGACGCAAACAAAGCGTTCAGCCATTATCGTTGGTGAGGTGAACCATGCCGCGTGAATATTCCCTGAACCGATACCGCAACTTTGGGATCATTGCCCATATCGACGCGGGCAAGACCACCACGACCGAACGCATCCTGTATTACACGGGCAAAACCCACAAAATCGGCGAAGTGCATGATGGCGCTGCGACGATGGACTGGATGGAGCAGGAACAGGAACGGGGCATCACGATCACCTCGGCTGCCACCACCACGTTCTGGGAGCGTCAGATTGACGCCGGCGAACATCCCGGTGCCAAGGACAAGTACCGCTTCAACATCATCGACACCCCCGGCCACGTTGACTTCACCATTGAAGTTGAACGTTCGCTGGCGGTGCTGGATGGCGCTGTGGTCCTCTTGGACGGCAACGCCGGCGTTGAACCGCAGACCGAAACCGTGTGGCGTCAGGCTGACCGCTACAAAGTGCCGCGGATCGTGTTCGTCAACAAGATGGACAAGACCGGCGCCGACTTCTTCAACTGCGTCAAGATGATCGCCGACCGGACCGGCGCGGTGCCGCTGCCGGTGCAGATTCCGATTGGGGCCGAGGATAAGCTGGAAGGCATCATCGACCTGATCACGATGGAAGAATGGGTCTATGAAGGCGAAGATCTGGGCGCGTCCTGGGTCCGTCAGCCGATCCGTGCCTCCTTGAAGGCCGAGGCCGACAAGTGGCGCTACAACATGCTGGAAATCGCGGTCGAGCAAGACGACGCCGCGATGGAAGCCTATCTGGAAGGCAATGAGCCGGACGAAGCCACTTTGCGCCGCCTGATCCGCAAGGGCACGCTGGCCATCGACTTCGTGCCGATTCTCGCCGGTTCCGCGTTCAAGAACAAAGGCGTGCAGCCGATGCTGAACGCCGTGATCGATTTCCTGCCCGATCCTCTCGACGTGCCGCCCTATATGGGCTTTGCGCCGGGCGACGAGACCGAAACCCGCAACATCCAGCGCTCTGCCGATGATGACCAGCCGTTCTCGGGCCTCGCGTTCAAGATCATGAACGACCCGTTCATGGGCACCCTGACCTTTACCCGGATCTATTCGGGCCAAGTCAAAAAGGGCGACCAGATCCTGAACGCCACCAAGGGCCGCAAGGAACGGGTTGGCCGCATGGTGATGATGCACGCCAACAAGCAGGAAGAAATCGGCGAAGCCTATGCCGGTGACATCATGGCTTTGGCGGGCCTCAAGGAAACCACCACGGGCGACACCTTGTGTGACCACGCCAAGCCGGTGGTTCTGGAAACCATGACCTTCCCGCAGCCGGTGATCGAAATCGCTGTGGAACCGAAGACCAAGGCCGACCAGGAAAAGATGGGCATTGCCTTGGCCCGTCTGGCTGCCGAAGACCCGTCCTTCCGGGTGGAGACCGACATCGAGTCGGGCCAGACCATCATGAAGGGCATGGGCGAACTTCACCTCGACATCCTCGTTGACCGCATGCGTCGCGAGTTCAAGGTTGAGGCAAACATCGGGGCCCCGCAGGTGGCCTATCGTGAAACCATCAGCCGTGAGACCGAGATCGACTATACCCACAAGAAACAGACCGGCGGCACGGGACAATTCGCCCGGATCAAGCTGATCATTACCCCGGTGGAACCCGGCGTGGGCTATTCGTTCGAGTCCAAGGTCGTTGGTGGCGCGGTGCCGAAGGAATATATCCCCGGCGTCGAAAAGGGCATCAAGTCGGTGATGGATTCCGGTCCGCTGGCTGGCTTCCCGGTCATCGACTTCAAGGTGCAACTGATCGACGGTGCGTTCCACGATGTGGATTCCAGCGTTCTGGCCTTTGAAATCGCCGCCCGTGCCGCCATGCGTGACGGGTTGAAAAAGGCCGGGGCCAAGCTGTTGGAGCCGATCATGAAAGTCGAAGTCGTCACCCCGGAAGACTTTACCGGCGGCGTCATCGGCGATCTGACCTCGCGTCGGGGCATGATTCAGGGCCAGGACAGCCGTGGCAACGCCAATGTCATCTCTGCGATGGTGCCCTTGGCCAACATGTTCGGCTATATCAACAACTTGCGGTCGATGACTTCGGGACGGGCGACCTTCTCGATGAGCTTTGACCACTACGATACCGTGCCGCAG
>JAYUGA010000230.1:0-4109 GCA_043738565.1 Rhodobacterales bacterium | reverse complement strand
CCCGAACGCCAGTTTGGCGGGCGAGGCCGGGTCGGCGGCCTTTTTCAGGCTTTCGACATAGTTTTCCGCCTGCTCCAGGTTGGAAAAGTCACCCGTCCCCGCCACTGCCTGCACGTCGCGGTCGGCCCAGGTCGACAAGCGATACTGCATCTCGTCCAGATAGGGCAGTTGCTGGCCGGCCTCGTCAACCTTCCAGTAGTACGGGTTGCGGCGCAGCACGACGATGTCGTCCGGGCGATGCTCCACAATAGCCCAGGCACCCATCGTCGGAAAGTTCATGTAATCCGCCGGGAAGGCTTTCTGGAAGGATTCATAATCCTTGCCGCCGTATTTCGGATGCTGCGGCTTCAGCAGATGGCTCGGGCCGGGGCAGAAGTTGCCATAGGCCATGTTGTACAGCACCGCCTCCGGGAAGGCGGTCGGGAAAGTCAGCGTAAAGGTGTAGTCGTCCACGTTGGCATAGACGCCGTCGGCATAGGTCGCCGCAGAAGCGCCCATCAACGGCGTGACTTCTGGGTCGTTCACGACGTCATTGTAGTAAAACTCAGTGTCAGCGGTGTTGAACGGCGCGCCGTCAGACCATTTGGCACCCTCGATCAGACGCACCGTCAGCACCTTGCCATCCGCCGACCAGTCCCAGGACTTGGCCAGGTTCGGCAGCGGTTGCAGGTCGGTCGAGTTCACTTCGAACAGCGGCCCGGTGCGGGTCAGGCATTCGACCAGCCCGATATCAATCCCGCCCCAGCCATACGACTGACCGGCCCAGAAGTTCCAGCCTTCCGGACGGCCGCCGATGACGTGACGCATCACGTCGCCATAGACGCCGGTGCCATCCGGCTCGTTCGCGGTCTTGTAGACCAGCGGTTCCTTGGGCAGGCGGTCCGCCACCGGCGGCAACTTGCCCGCCTTGACGAATTCCGTGACCCAGGCCGGTTCGGAATAGGCTGGCAGGGCCTTGTATTCGAAAATGTCAGAGCGGTTCACGAAAACCGGTGAGCCCTGAGCGTCGAACTTCGGCGCGTCCGGTGGAGTGGTGGGTGCCAGAATTTCGGCACGCACCGCCACAGCGGACACACCCAGCAATAGCGCTGCAACCGCAGCGCGCCGGATATGCGTTGTCATTTTTCCTCCCTTGGCCGACACGGGCCGGGTTGTCTCTTGTTCTCGTTCTCGCGGACTTCGGCGCAGGCCGCGATTCTACGACGAAGCCCCGCTACTGTGCGAACAAAAGCGCTTTACAACAATAGCGCTTTGACAGATTCTATTCCGGCTTTCTCAGATACGAAGGATTGATGACAATGAAGGACAGCCCCGGTGGCGGGCGGCTGAACGCCGCACCCAGCCACGAGCGGCATTTCTATTCCGCCAACCGCGCCTTTGGCCGATTCGGCATGCGCATCTTCGAACCGCAGACCATGGCCAAACCGCATTGGCATGGCCATGTCGAGGCGAACTTCGCCCTGCACCACTCGATGGACTATGATGTGGACAACCAGCCGGTGCATGTGCCCGCGGGCCGCCTTGCCGTGTTCTGGGCCGGCATCCCGCACCGCCTGCGCCAGATCACCGCCACCGACAACCAGCCGCCCAAGCTGTGCAACATCTACCTGCCGCTCGACGCCTTCCTGATGATGAACCACATCGCCCCGATGCAGGTCGCGCTTCTGGGCGGCGGCATGCTGCTGCTGCCAGAGGCGTTGTGCAGCGAAGACATGGTCCGCCGCTGGTATGCCGACTACCGCTCCGGCGACTTTGAACGGACCGAGGTGCTGAAGATGGAATTGAATGCGCTTTTCCGCCGCGCCTTCCTCGACCAGCCTGAATTCCTGCGCAGCCCGCGCAATGATTCGGCAGGCGACCGCGCCCTCAGCTCCGTCCACATCCGCCATGTGATTGCGATGGTGCGGCTGGTTCTGGAAAATCTCGAAAAGCCGTTGCGCAACGGCGACATCACCGCCGTCACCGGCCTGCACGAAAATTACGCCCTCGGTCTGTTCACCCAGATCATGCAGGTGCCGCTGCGCCAGTTCGTCCTGCGCATGCGGCTGATGCGTGCCCGCGCCCTGCTCGTCGAAAGCTCGCTGGCGATTGCATCCGTGGCCGAGGCGTCCGGCTTCACCTCGATCAGCCAGTTCTACCACCAGTTCAAGGCAGCCTATGGCACCTCACCCAACGCGGTGCGCAGCCAGTATCTGGGATGAGAGCGCATCCCGAAAAGTGTGAAGCGGTTTTCGGACAGGATGCGCGCGAAAACGGGGGAAGATGGTACCGCTTACCCGGCTTGAACGGGTGACCTCTAGATCCACAATCTAGCGCTCTAACCAACTGAGCTAAAGCGGCACAACCGAGGCCGGATTAGTGCCAAGCCGCCCAAGGGTCAACCGCAAAATCAACCTTTTCGTCTGGCCAGGTGCAACAACGCCAGCACAATCGCGATCCCGACCAGCGCTTGCGGCGTTACTGCCGTGATCAGCCCGATCAGATTGGCGATCACCGAGCCGACATAGGGCCCGGAATCCGCCCCCAGCAGAATATAGACCAGGACGATAAAGCCCACGAAACCGAAACCTGCCTCGGTAAGGCGGAAGAACAGTTCCTTTGCCGATGTCAGGGCACGGGCCAGCGTCATGCGATCTTCTGCAGGGGGCGGGGTTGTCATGTCCGCTTATTTGTTCTGGATCAGCCAAAGCACCACGCCCAGCGAGATCAGACCCGCCAGTCCGGCGCCGCCAAGGGTCTTCACCAGATTGGTCACATTGCCGACGACGTCACCAAGGAACGACATGTTGGTCGGACCGACCAGAAGCGAAGCAACGATGGCCAGCGCCAGCAGCGCCAAGCCGATATCCGTGATACTGCCGATGATCTTACGTGCATTGTCGAAGTTCATTTCATCACCTTCCATTCCCATTTCGGGATTGTTTTTCGGGCATTTCGTGAACCAGCCCGCGTGCCCATTATGATCGGCAAGAATCCGCCTAGTCAAGTATTTTCTGTGGGTAAGTCCACATTGCGACGCGCAATGCTGTTTTTGCACCTTTATTCAGCTTTGACAAAGTTGCAGACACAACCGATTCTTCACCCGGCCACAGCAAAATTCCACCGCTTGACTCCGCCCGCCGCCTCGCCCAAACCCCAGCGTGTCACAAAGCCGGGGGTTGTCATGGGTATCAACAAACAAAGCGACATTGCGGCGAACATCACCATCGCTCCGACCGATCTTGGCAGGGTGCGGATATTCATCGAGGCCGATGGCGGCATCGAACTGCCGCTGGATTTCGACCCCGAAGAGGCCGATGAAATCGCCGAAGAACTGCGCGTCGCCGCCGTTGCCGCCCGTGCGATGGCGGCGAAACCGGCACCCAAAAAGCAACGCTGAGGTCGCGCTGCCGCGATTTTTCTACAAAAAATCAAGACACTCGTCCGCCCCCCATGATTTTTCACAGAAAAAATCGGCACCCCGGTCAAACCGTAAACGCGCCCACCCCCGGATCGCGGAAGCCCTGCAGCCGCAGCGCCGCCTGCCGCGCAAATTTCTGCACCACGACCCTGCGCCGCGCCGCCGCCAGCGGCACCTCCGGCCCCATCCGCAAAATCTCGGCGTCATAGGCATCGGCCAAGATCAGCCCGCTGGCCTCTGGCAGCAGTCCGGTCGGAAAATCGCCGTCCACCGCCCAGAAAAACCGGTCACACCATTCCAGATAGCCCTGCCATTTCTGATCGCCGCGAAAATCCGCCCGCCCCGATTTGCATTCGATCACCCAGACCTCACCCTTCGGCCCCAGCGCCATCAGGTCCACCCGCAGCCCCGGCACCGGCACCAATTCCTCGACCGTCACGAAATCCAGGCCCCGCAAAGCCCGCGCCACCCCGCGCGCAAGGCGCTGGCCGGGCAGTATCGGCCCCAGGGAGTTATTCCGGGTTTGATCAAGGCTCATGCCCTCACCATGAACCAAAGATGAACGCCGTGCAAGCCTTGCGACTGCGCTCCCCACGGCCTATGTAAGGGGTGGCGGGTGCTGCTCTTCTCGTGTGCGACTACTTTTCCAGTGGCCGATAAGCACGTGAACGGGGGCTGGCTCTGGCAGGATCCTGGTCCTGCTACCTGG
>JAYUGA010000229.1:0-11159 GCA_043738565.1 Rhodobacterales bacterium | reverse complement strand
CTGGCTGCGGGAGGCGGCGAGTTGGGCGTGGCGGATCAAGCTGCGGACTTCGTTGACTTTGGACTTGATGGGCGAGGTTCGGGAGCGGGCGGAGACGGGGGCCATTCAGGTATTTGCGAGGAATTTGAAGGATTTGCTGCTGGCCGCGCCTGCTGGTGGCAAGGCTACGATGGGGCTTGATCCTGGGATCCGGACTGGGGTCAAGGTGGCGGTGGTTGATGCGACGGGGAAGGTTGTGGCGACGGAGGTGGTTTATCCGTTCCAGCCGAAGAACGAGTTGCGGGCGGCGCAGGTGACGCTGGCGAGGTTGATTGCGAAACATGGGGTCAAACTGATCTCGATTGGCAATGGCACCGCGAGCCGCGAGACCGAGAAGATGGTGGCGGACATGCTGGCGGTGCTGCCGGGGGAGAAGCCCGTGAAGGTGATTGTCAGTGAGGCGGGGGCTTCGATCTATTCGGCGAGCGAACTGGCGGCCAAGGAATTTCCCGATCTGGACGTGAGTTTGCGCGGGGCGGTCAGCATTGCAAGGCGGTTGCAAGACCCGCTGGCGGAACTGGTCAAGATCGAACCCAAGGCGATTGGGGTGGGGCAGTATCAACATGATGTGGATCAGGTGCGGTTGGGTCGCAGCCTTGGGGTCGTCGTGGAAGATGCGGTGAATGCGGTGGGGGTCGATGTGAACACCGCCTCGGCGCCCTTGCTGGCGCGGGTGTCGGGGGTGGGGGTGGGGTTGGCGGAGGCGATTGTGGCGCATCGGGATGTAAACGGGCCGTTCAAGTCGCGGCGGGAGTTGCTGAAGGTGGCGCGGCTGGGACCGAAGGCGTTCGAGCAGGCGGCAGGTTTTTTGCGGATCACCGGGGGGAAAGAGCCGCTGGATGCCTCATCCGTTCACCCCGAAGCCTATGATGTGGCGCGGAAAATCGTGGCGGCTTGTGGGCGGGATATTCGGGCTTTGATGGGGGATCGGGCGGCTTTGGCGCGGCTGGATGCGCGGAATTTTGTCGATGAGAAGTTCGGGTTGCCGACGGTGCGGGATATTCTGGCCGAGCTGGAAAAACCGGGGCGTGACCCCAGGCCGGAGTTCAGGACAGCGACCTTTGCGGAAGGCATCAATGAAATCAAGGATTTGCGGGTAGGGATGCTACTGGAAGGCACCGTGACCAACGTGGCGGCTTTTGGCGCGTTCGTGGATATCGGGGTGCATCAGGATGGGTTGGTGCATGTCAGCCAGTTGGCTGATCGCTTTGTCAAAGACCCGCATGAGGTGGTGAAGGCAGGCGACGTGGTGAAGGTGCGGGTGGTCGAGGTCGATGCGGCCCGCAAGCGGATTGCACTGACGATGAAGAAGGAGAGCGGCGAGGCCAGGGAGCAGGTGCGGGAGCGTGCGCCGCAGGTGCCGAAGGGGCGTCCGGGGCCGGGTTCGGCGGGGCCGGTTGTGAGCGGGTCGGGGGCGTTTGCGGAGGCTTTGCGGGGGAAATTTCCCGGAAAAGGTTAATGTCTTGCTCGTGTCTTGCCGGCGTCTTTCTTCCGTCTCTACGCTTTTCATGCGTTGAGGCGGACGAATTTTCTGCGAAAATTCAGGTATGGGTGAATTTTCTGCGAAAATTCGGAAGTGAAATTTTCGCAGAAAATTTGGGGTTCAGGTCTGCGAGCCGCCGACCGTCAGGCCGCCGATCAGCAGGGTGGGCTGGCCGACGCCGACCGGCACCCATTGGCCCGCCTTGCCGCAGTTGCCGATGCCAGGGTCCAAGGCCAGATCATTGCCGATGGCGCGGATTTGTTTGAGGGCGGTGGCGCCGTCGCCGATCAGGGTGGCGCCTTTGACGGCCTCGCCCACGACGCCATTGCGGACGCGGTACGCCTCGGTGCAGGAGAACACGAATTTGCCGTTGGTGATGTCGACCTGACCGCCGCCGAAGCCCACGGCATAGATGCCGTCTTTCAGAGAGGCGACGATGCCAGCGGGGTCGTCGTTGCCGGCGAGCATGTAGGTGTTGGTCATCCGAGGCATCGGGATATGGGCATAGGACTCGCGCCTGCCGTTGCCGGTGGGGGCGACACCCATCAGGCGGGCGTTCTGGCGGTCCTGCATGAAGCCGACGAGTTTGCCGTCCTCGATCAGGATATTCTTGGCCGAAGGCGTGCCTTCGTCGTCGACCGAGATCGAGCCGCGACGGTCGGGGATGGTGCCGTCATCCAGCACGGTGACGCCTTTGGCGGCGATCTGCTGGCCCATCAGGCCGGCGAAGGCCGAGGTTTGCTTGCGGTTGAAGTCGCCCTCCAGACCGTGACCGATCGCCTCGTGCAGCAGGATGCCGGGCCAGCCGGGGCCCAACACCACATCCATCATGCCGGCGGGGGCGGGGACGGCGTCGAGGTTGACCAGCGCGATGCGCAGGGCTTCGCGGATTTGTGCCTGCCAGAAGGCGGGCTCCAAGAGGCGGGCGAGGCCGTGGCGGCCACCGCCGCCGGTGCCGCCCTGTTCGCGGCGGCCGTTCTGTTCGACGATCACGCTGACATTGAGGCGGGCCATCGGGCGGATGTCGGTCAGGCGCAGGCCCTCGGGGCGCAGGATTTCAACCTCCTGCAACCCGGCGGCGATGGTGGCGGAGACCTGGATCACGTGCGGGTCGAGGGCGCGGGCGTAGGCGTTGATTTCCTTGAGGATGTCGAGTTTGCCTGCGAAACTGGCGTCGGCCATCGGGTCGGCGTCGGTGTAGAGTTTGAGGTTGGTGCCTTTGGGGCTGGCGGACATCGAGCCGCCGCCGTCGCCCACGGCAAGGCGGGCGGTCTGGGCGGCGCGGCGCAGGGCGTGTTCACTGATTTCGGTGGAATGGGCGTAACCGGCGACCTCGCCCCGGATGGCGCGCAGGCCGAAACCTTCGGAAGCGTCGTAGCTGGCGGACTTGATGCGGCCATCGTCCAGCACGATCGCTTCGGAGCGGCGGCGTTCCAGAAACAGTTCGCCATCATCGGCGCCGTGGGTGGCTTCGCGCAGGGTGGCAAGGGCGGCGGCCTCGTCCAGTTGGGTGTCGAACGGGCGGAAGGGGGCGTCGGTCATGGAAAAATCCTTGGGCGAGGGTTGAAACTGACAGCGCTGCACCATTTTGCCGCAACAGTTTCTCTTGTCGTGACGTGTCTAATATGGTTTCACGGCAACCAGAAACAACGGGATTCTGCCAGACAAGCTGACGGGACCCTCAAGGTGGCGCAAAGCCGCCCTTTGTACGGGAAGTGAACATGCGTCTTCTGAACCCTTTGCATCGTGTCGTGGCAGGTGTTGCGGCCAGCCTTCTGGCGTTTGGCGGGCCGGCATCGGCGCAAGCCTTGCAAAAGATCGGCGTGCCGCAGCCCGAAGGCACCGGGTTCCAGCCCGCCTCCAGCGTGACGGCGGTGGTGGCGCAGGGTCTTGACAGCATGCTGCTGATCATCAGCGCGGCGATCGTGGCCTTTGTGTCGGTCCTGCTGCTGGTGGTGATCTGGAAGTTCGGGGCCAAGCGCCATCCGGTACCGGCCAAGTTCACGCATAACGCGCCGCTGGAAGTGGCATGGACGCTGATCCCGATCGTGATTCTGGTGTTCATCGGCTCGTTCTCGCTGCCCGCACTGTTCCAGCAGGAAGAAATTCCGGCGGCGGACGTGCTGCTCAAGGTGACGGGCAACCAGTGGTACTGGAGCTATGAATACCCCAATGACGGCATAGACTTTGACGCGGTGCTGCTGGACCGCGACAAGCTTGCGGCGGCGGGCTATGCGCCAAGCGACTATCTGCTGGCGGCGGACAATGCGGTGGTGGTGCCGGTGAACAAGAACATCGTGGTGCAGGTCACGTCGGCGGATGTAATCCATGCCTGGGCGGTGCCGGCTTTCGCCGTGATGCATTCGGCAGTGCCGGGGCGGCTGGGCCAATTGTGGTTCAGGCCGACCAAGGAAGGCATCTACTTTGGCCAGTGCACGACGCTCTGCGGTCAGGGTCATGCCTATATGCCGATCGTGGTGAAGGTGGTCAGCCAGCAAGCCTATGACGCCTGGCTGGTTGCGGCCAAGGCCGGGAACGTGGCGCTCGCCTCGAACTGAGCCGGGCCGGAAGACCGCAGAGGGAGGCCCCCGCGTGGGGGCCTTCGTGTTACGGGGTAGCAGGGTGCCATGACCGAGACACAGACCACATTCGACGACATTGCCGAGCCGGGCTTTGGCGATTTCGTGCAGCTGCTGAAGCCGCGGGTGATGTCGCTTGTGGTGTTCACCGCCTTTGTCGGGCTGATGGTGGCGCCGGTGCATCTGTATCCGGTGGCGGCGTTTTCGGCGGTGCTGTTCATTGCGCTGGGCGCTGGCGCCTCGGGGGCGCTGAACATGTGGTGGGATGCCGACATTGATGCGGTGATGCGGCGGACGGTGAACCGTCCGGTGCCGTCGGGCCGGATCAAGCCGGGTGAGGCTTTGGGGTTGGGCGTGGCGCTGTCGGGGATTTCGATTGTCATGCTGTGGCTGGCGACCAATGCGGTGGCGGCGGCCTTGCTGGCGTTCACGATCTTCTTTTATGTCGTGGTCTATTCGATGTGGCTGAAGCGGACGACGCCGCAGAACATCGTGATAGGTGGCGCGGCAGGGGCGTTTCCGCCGATGATCGGCTGGGCGGCGGCGACCGGGTCGGTGTCCTGGGAAGCGTTTCTGATGTTCGCACTGATCTTCATGTGGACGCCGCCGCATTTCTGGGCGCTGGCGCTGTTCATGAAGGACGATTATTCCAAGGCGGGCGTGCCGATGCTGACGGTGACGCATGGTCGGCGCGTCACCCGGGCGCATATTCTGATCTATACGGTGCTCTTGGTTCCGGTGGCGATCGGGCTGGGCTTCACGTCCATTGGCGGGCCGGTCTATCTGGCGGTCGCGGCGGTGCTGAACCTGTGGTTCGTGATCGGCGCGGTCAGGATCGCGCGGCGCGACGAGGTTCCGGCAGAGGGTGACAGATACGCGGTGGAAAAGGCGTTCTTCCGGTTTTCGCTGCTGTATCTGTTTTTGCATTTCGGCGCGTTGCTGGTGGAAGCCGGATTGCACGGCATGGGGCAGGGAGCCTGGTGATGAGTTTCGAGCCGGAACATGAGATCCACAAACGCCGCTTCTCGCGCAATCTGGGCGTCGGGCTGGCACTGGGTGCCTTTGTGGTGCTTACCTTTTTTCTGACGGTGGAAAAGGTCACGCTGGGCGATCCGATGAAGGCGATCCGCGGCGAAGGGGCTGCGGTGCAGCCGGAGCCTGCGCCATGACAGGGCGGGGCCGGACCGCGGCGCTGCTGGTCGGGGTGGTAGTGCTGATGGCGTCGCTGTCCTTCGCGGCGGTGCCGTTCTACAACTGGTTCTGCAAGGTTACCGGATTTGGCGGTGTGACTTCGGTTGCCAAGGCCGCACCGGGCAAGGTGCTGGACCAGCGGATCCTGGTGCGGTTTGACGCCTCGCTGGACGCCGGAATGCCGTGGCAGTTCAAGCCGGAGCAGCGCGAGATCAGCCTGCGGATCGGCGAGGTCGGCATGGCCTATTTTGTGGCGACCAATCCAACCGACCGGGTGATTGCCGGGCGGGCGGCCTATAACGTGACGCCGGATGCGGCGGGCGGCTATTTCACCAAGATCGCCTGTTTCTGTTTTACCGAACAGGTCTTGCAGCCCGGCGAGACAGTGCGGATGCCGGTCAGCTTTTTCGTGGACCCCAGGATCATGGACGATCCCGAGGGCAAGCTGGTGCCGGAAATCACTCTGTCCTACACTTTCTATGAAATCCCGCTTCCGCAAGCGCAGGCGGCACTTGCCCCTGTGGTCGTGAAGTCGGTAAACTGACGCCAGAAGAAACGAGGGAACCCCCGAAATGGCCCATGCCAAGAACCACGACTACCACATTCTGCCGCCGTCGATCTGGCCGTTCATGGGGGCCTTCAGCGGGTTCACGATGCTGGGCGGGTTCGTGCTGTGGATGAACGGCCACGGTGCCGCCGAGCGCGGCACCCCGTTCATCGCCATCATCGGCCTCTTGGGTGTGCTGTACACGATGTACGGCTGGTGGTCGAATGTGGTCCACGAAGGCAATACCGGCGATCACACCCCGGTGGTGCGGATCAGCCTGCGCTATGGCTTCATCATGTTCATCATGTCGGAAGTCATGTTCTTTGCGGCCTGGTTCTGGACATTCTTCAAACACCGCCTGTATCCGATGGGGCCGCTGAGCCCGATCAAGGATGGCGTCTGGCCGCCTGCCGGGATCGAAGTGTTCAATCCCTGGCACCTGCCGATCATCAACACGCTGATCCTGCTGTGTTCGGGTGCGGCCGCAACCTGGGCACACCATGCGCTGGTGCATGACAACAACAACCGCCGCGACATCAAGAACGGGCTGACGCTGGCGATCGTCCTGGGCGTGATGTTCACCGGATTTCAGGCCTATGAATATGCCAATGCCGGGTTCGGTTTTGCCGGCAACATCTATGGCGCGTCGTTCTTCATGGCGACCGGGTTCCATGGCGCGCATGTGATCATCGGCTCGATCTTCCTGACGGTGTGCCTGATCCGCACCTACAAGGGTGACTTCACGCCCGAACAGCATGTCGGGTTCGAGGCGGCGGCCTGGTACTGGCACTTCGTTGACGTGGTCTGGTTGTTCCTGTTTGCAGCGGTTTATGTCTGGGGCGCTGGCTGAATCGAAAGGCCGGGGGGCCAGCCCCCCATGCGCCATTGGTTACTCGGACCAATGGTGCAACCAATGGCTTACCCAGGGATATTTATGGGCAAATGAATGGCAGGGGCGCAGGTCGTGCGTCCCTTTTTCATTCAAGGAGCGGGCGATGCGGCGGATGATCGGACCAATGCTGTTTGGGGTGACCGGGGCGGCAATCCTGGTTGGGCTTGGCGTATGGCAGTTGCAGCGGCTGGCGTGGAAAGAGGCGAAGCTGGCGGCGATCGAGGCGATGCTGGGCGATGCGCCGGTGCCGTTGCCGGGCACCGTGGACGCCGAGCAGGATCGCTATCGGGGGGTCACAGCGGCGGGTGAGTATACCGGCGAGGCGCTGTTCAAGCTCGACAGTCTGGCTGATCAGGGGCCGGGCAAGCGGGTGATTGCGGTGTTGCGGTTGCTGGACGGGCGCCGGGTTCTGGTTGACCGCGGCATTTGGCTTGACGGGACCGACGCCACGCCGAACTTCGGGCACGCGGCGGTGGTGGCGGGCAATCTGGATTGGCCGCAGGAGGTCGACAGTTTCACGCCACCGCCGGATCGCAAGACCGGCCTGTGGTTTGCGCGGGATGTTGGGGCGATGGCTGCGGCGCTGAAGGCCGAGCCGGTGCTGATTGTCGCGCGTGGGCCGACCGGTGACGGGATTACGCCGATGCCCGTTGATACTTCGGCTATTCCCAATGACCATTGGCAATATGCGATGACCTGGTTTGCGCTGGCCATTGGCTGGCTGGGGATGACGGGCTATTGGCTGTGGCGGATCAGGCAGCGCACGGTTTGAGGGAGGAAGGATGCGGTATATCTCGACACGGGGCCAGGCGCCCGCCTTGAAGTTCCTGGAAGCAATGATGACCGGGCTGGCGCGGGATGGCGGGCTGTATGTGCCCGAGGTCGTGCCGGGGCTGCCTGAGATTGGGGCGCTGGCGGGGCTGTCGTATGAGGAGACGGCGTTTCGGGTGATGTGGCCTTTTCTGGGCGGCGCGTTTGGCGAGGCCGAGTTCCGCGGGCTGATTGCGAAGGCCTATGCCGGGTTTGGCCATGCGGCGCGGGCACCTTTGGTGCAGCTGGGGCCGGGGCATTTTGTGCTGGAGTTGTTCCACGGGCCGACCTTGGCGTTCAAGGATTTCGCCATGCAGCTGATCGGGCAGATGATGCAGGCGGCGTTGGCGAAGTCGGGCGAGCGGATCACGATTGTCGGTGCGACCAGTGGCGATACCGGGTCGGCGGCGATGGAGGCATTTCGGGGTCTGGCCAATGTTGATCTGTTCATCCTGTATCCGCATGGAAGGGTGTCGGAAGTGCAGCGGCGGCAGATGACCACGCCCGCTGAGGCGAATGTTCATGCGGTTGCGATGGATGGCGATTTTGATGCAGCGCAGGCCCGCGTGAAGGATATGTTCAACGATCTGGCCTTCCGCGACGAGGTGCGGCTGGCCGGGGTGAACAGCATCAACTGGGCGCGGGTTCTGGCGCAGGTGGTGTATTATTTCTATGCGGGCTCGGCTTTGGGTGCGCCGGGGCGGGCGGTGAGTTTCACAGTGCCGACGGGGAATTTTGGCGATATTTTCGCGGGGTATATTGCGCGGAAGATGGGGTTGCCGATTGAGAAGCTGGTGATTGCGACCAATCAGAATGACATTCTGGACCGGGCGCTGCGGACCGGGCGGTATGAGATGGATGGGGTCAAGCCCTCGATCAGCCCGTCGATGGACATTCAGGTGTCGTCGAATTTCGAGCGGGCTTTGTTTGATGCTTACGGGCGGGATGGCAAGGCGGTGGCTGCACTGATGGCGGAGTTGGAATCGGGCGGGTTTGCGATTTCGCAAGGGGCGCTGGCGATGCTGCGCGAGACGTTTGCATCGGGGCGGTGTTCGGAGGCAGAGACCTCGGCCACGATTGCGCGGGTGTTTGCGGCGACGGGTGAGGTGTTGTGTCCGCATTCTGCCGTTGGGGTGAAGGTCGCCGAGGAGCATTTGGGTTCCACGCCGATGATCACGCTGGCCACGGCGCATCCGGCGAAGTTCCCTGATGCGGTAGAAGCGGCGATGGGGGTCAGACCGGGCCTGCCCGCACGGATGGCGGACCTGTTTCAGCGCAAGGAGCGCGTGACAAGGTCGGCCAATGATCTTAAGGCTTTGCAAGCCCTTGTCCGTGAAAGGATCACCCGTTGACGACCCGTCTGACCACCCTGTCCAATGGATTGCGCATCGTCACCGAACATATGCCGGGGCTGCAAAGCGCCAGCGCCGGGGTCTGGGTGATGGCTGGCGGGCGGCATGAGCGGGCCGAGCAGAACGGCATCGCGCATTTTCTGGAGCATATGGCGTTCAAGGGCACCCAGCGGCGGACGGCGTTGCAGATTGCCGAGGAAATCGAGGATGTGGGCGGCTATATCAACGCCTATACCTCGCGCGAGATGACGGCCTATTACGCGCGGGTGCTGGAGGCGGATGTCGGCCTCGCGCTGGATGTGATCGGCGATATTGTCCTCAATCCGGCGTTTGACAAGAAAGAGATCGAAGTTGAACGCCATGTGATCTTGCAGGAAATCGGGCAGGCGCTGGATACGCCGGACGACATCGTGTTCGACTGGTTGCAGGAAGTGTCCTACCCGGATCAGCCGTTTGGCCGGACCATTCTGGGACCGGAGGAGCGGGTTTCGAGTTTCACCCGCAAGGATTTGCAAGGCTTCGTGAAGGAACATTACGGGCCGGAGAAGATGATCCTCGCCGCGGCCGGGGCGGTGGATCACGATGCCATCGTGGCGCAGGCCGAGACGATCTTTGGCGGGCTGAAGGTGCGCAAGCAGGCGGGGTTTCAGCCCGCCAAGTTTCAGGGCACAGAGCGGCGCGAGGTCAAGGCATTGGAGCAGGTGCATTTCGCCATGGCCTTCGATGCGCCGGGCTATCGGCACCCCGATGTCTACACGGCACAGGTCTATGCGATGACGATGGGCGGCGGCATGTCGTCGCGGCTGTTCCAGAAGATCCGGGAGGAGCGCGGGCTGTGCTATTCGATCTTTGCACAATCGGGCGCTTATGAGGATGCCGGGCAGATCACGCTCTATGCCGGCACCAGCGCCGAGGAGATCGGCGATCTGACGCAACTGACGGTGGACGAGTTGAAGCGGGCGGCGGATGACATGTCCGAGGCGGAAGTGGCGCGGGCGCGGGCGCAGATCAAGGCGGGGATGCTGATGGGGCTGGAAAGCCCGTCGAGCCGGGCGGAGCGGATCGCGCGGCTGCTGGCGATCTATGGCCGGGTGCCAGAGGTGGATGAGGCGGTGGCGCGGATTGACGCGGTCACCATGGCGGACGTGCGGCGCTATGCCGGCGAGTTGCCGGAAAGCGGTGCGGCGCTGGCGCTGTATGGTCCGGTCGAACATGCACCGACCCTGGAGGCGATCCGGGCCAGGCTGCGCGGCTGATGCTGGGGCTGCACCGCAAGCCACGGATCGAAACCGCGCGGATGACGCTGCGGCTGCCAGCGCATCCGGATTTCCGCCAGTGGGCGCAGTTGCGCGACCAGTCCGCCGAGCATCTGACCCAATGGGAGCCGGTGCGGGCGGCGGATCATCTGACCCGCCGCGGCTTTACCAACCGGGTCTATTGGGCGGCGCGGGCCGAGGCGCAGGGCACCGCCTTGCCCTTGATGCTGATCCGGCGCGAGGATCAGGCTTTGTTGGGGGCGATCACGCTGGACAACATCCGGCGCGGGCCGGTGCAGGCGGGCACTTTGGGCTATTGGATCGGCGCCCCCTTTGCCCGCCAGGGGTTCATGCGCGAGGCGATCCAGTCGGTGATCCACCACGCGTTTCAGGTGATGGACCTCAGCCGGATCGAGGCCGCCTGCCTGCCGGAAAATGCGCCTTCCAGGGGTGTGCTGGAAAGCTGCGGCTTCAAGTATGAGGGCGTGGCCCAAAGCTATCTGCAGATCAACGGGCGCTGGCGCAATCATGTGCTCTACGCCAATTTGCGGTTTGACCGGCGCGGCAAGACCGAGGTCGGCTAGGGGGTTGGCCGCCGGAGGTTTCACACTCCCGGACCCCGGTGGGATATTTGTTCCGGAATGAGTGGGCAATAAATTGGAGCCTTTGATCCTGATGTTGCGCGGGGTGAATGTCGGCGGTGCCAACCGGCTGCCGATGGCGGCGTTTCGGGATATGCTGACCGGGTTGGGGCTGGCACGGGTGCAGACCTATATCCAAAGCGGGAACGCGGTGTTTTTGGGCGCGCGGGCGGGGCTGGAGGTTCGGGTTGCCGAGGCTTTGGAGGCGGTTTTCGGGATAAGTGTGCCGGTGTTTTTGGTGAGCGTGGCGGAGCTGGCGGCGGTAATGGTTGCGAACCCGTTCGCGGTTGAGGGCGAAGCGGATGGGGCCAAAGTGCATGTGATCTTTTTGCAGGGTGCGGTCCGGTTTGATCCGGGGTTGGCGGTGCA
>JAYUGA010000228.1:0-4127 GCA_043738565.1 Rhodobacterales bacterium | reverse complement strand
ACCACTACCACGCCAGAGCTTGCGAAGATCTGGCCGAGTTCATCGACCACTTTCCCTTTTTCAGCTCTATCCACAGTTTCACTCCAAGGTTGGGGGTTGCCCCCCGGCTCATGTTTGCCCCCCAGCATGGGGAGCGTTCGGGTCCACAACGGTTCCCGAGCCCAAGATCACCCGAGGGTGCCTTAAATCTCGATCCCCATCTCAGGCAGGACTTACGGCGTTTGCGCGCCACCCACCGTCTCGGACAGGACAGGGCCCAGAATACTTGGCTCTGCGCCCCACCATCCCATTGCTTGCGCGCCGGGAATTCCCTGCCGACAAGGTGCGTCATACGACGCACCTTGCCTGCGAAATCAACGTGCCGTGGCCGAAGTCAGGTCCACCGAAACGCCCGGACCCATCGTCGAGGACAGGCAGACTTTCTTCAGGTACGTCCCCTTGGCCCCGGCCGGCTTGGCCCGTGTCACCGCTTCGACAAAGGCGCGGATGTTCTGCGCCAACTTGTCTTCGGTGAACGAAACCTTGCCGATCCCGGCATGGATCACGCCAGCTTTTTCAGCCTTGAACTGCACTTCGCCACCCTTGGCCGCCGCGACAGCCGTTTTCACGTCCATCGTCACCGTGCCAACCTTGGGGTTCGGCATCAGGTTGCGCGGCCCGAGGATTTTGCCCAGACGGCCAACCAGCGGCATCATGTCCGGCGTGGCAATGCAACGGTCAAACTCGATCTTGCCGGACTGGATGGTTTCCATCAGGTCTTCCGCGCCGACAATATCCGCACCCGCCGCCTTGGCTTCATCGGCCTTGGCGCCCCGGGCAAACACCGCCACGCGCACGGTCTTGCCGGTGCCGTTCGGCAAGCTGATCACGCCGCGAACCATCTGGTCGGCGTGGCGCGGGTCAACGCCCAGGTTCATCGAAATCTCCAGCGTCTCGTCGAACTTGGCCGAGGCCGCGCCCTTGATCAGCTTTACCGCATCTTCAACCGCCATCAGGGTCTTGCCGTCAAAGGCACCACGCGCGGCAGTCGTCCGTTTTCCAAGCTTTGCCATGATTTACCCCTTGACCTCGATGCCGCAGGACCGGGCCGAACCCAGAATGATCTTCATCGCCGCATCAATCGAATTGGCGCTCAGATCCTTCATCTTGGTTTCGGCGATCTTGCGGATCTGTGCCACCGACACCGAACCCACAACCGCATGGCCCGGCTTGACCGAACCTTTGGCGCGGTTGCGCTTGCCCACCGGCGGCAGACCAGCGGCTTGCTTCAAAAGAAAAGCAGCCGGCGCGGTCTTGAACTCGAGGCTAAAGCTCTTGTCCTGATAATAGGTGATGATCACCGGCGTCGGGGTGCCGGGCGGGCTGTCAGCGGTCTTCGCGTTGAATTCCTTGACGAACGCCATGATGTTCAGCCCGCGCTGACCCAAAGCGGGGCCAACCGGCGGCGACGGGTTGGCTTGCCCCGCCTTCACTTGCAGCTTCAGGCTGCCGATAATTTTCTTGGCCATCTGGCCTCTCCTTTGTCACAGCACCATCTGGCGCGGTTTAGTGGTTCGGTCTGTCACCCTGCTTCAGGCGCGCGCCTCCCACGACAGCACTCACATCCCTTTGGAGACCTGAGTGAATTCCAGTTCCACCGGCGTCGACCGCCCGAAGATCGAGACCGACACTTTCAAACGGTTATGGCCCTCGTCAACTTCCTCGACCATGCCGTCAAAGCCCTCGAACGGGCCATCGGTCACTTTGACGCGCTCGCCAATGTCGAACCGGATCAGGTTGCGCGGCGCAATCTCGCCCTCTTCGACCCGGTTGAGGATCTGGTTGACCTCGGCATCGCGCATCGGCATCGGCTTGCCCATCGGGCCCAGGAACCCCGTCACCCGGTTGATCGCCGAAATCAGGTGATAGCCCTTGTTCGACATCTCCATCCGCACCAGCACATAGCCGGGCATAAAGCGCCGTTCCGACGTCACCTTCTTGCCGCGCCGAACCTCGATCACCTCTTCGGTCGGCACCAGAACTTCATCAATTTCTTCTTCAAGACCGGCTTCAGCCACGGCAGTCTTGATCTGCTCGGCCACTTTCTTCTCGAAATTCGAGAGAACGCTTACCGAATACCACCGCTTGGCCATGCCACATCCACCTTGTCATCTGCCCCGCCTCAAACGGGGAAGTCTTTTGATTACAGGCGGTTGATCCGCCGTTGCCCATTGGCGTCCAGAATAAAAAACAGCGCGCCGCCGAATCGCTGCGCGCCGATCGCCCTTGGAACCTGCGGCGAGATAGCCCTACCGCCCTGCGAAATCAAGGGAAATCGCTCCAGGGCGGCAGGTTTCGCCGCGCCGTCCGTCTAGTGGAAGGCGTTCAAAACCAGGGTCAGGCCAAAGCGGATCGTCATATCCACCAGACTGAAGAAGGTTGCCGTCAGCGCCGCCATGATGAAAACCATGATCGTGGTCAGCATCACTTCGCGCCGCGTCGGCCAAACTACTTTGGCGACCTCGTTGCGGACCTGCTGGATGAACTGGATCGGGTTGGTCGTGGCCATCGGTTTGGGTCCGCTTGTTGGGAATGCTGCGAGATAACCGCTGGCTGCGGCGAATTCAAGGCCAGACCTGCCTGTCCTCAACCTGATCCAGATAGTCGCCGTAGCCCGCCGCCGCCATCTCGTCCTTATGCACGAACCGCAGCGCGGCCGAGTTGATGCAATAGCGCAGCCCGCCGCGGTCTTGCGGTCCGTCCTCGAAGACATGGCCCAGATGGCTGTCACCACCTGCCGACCGCACCTCGACCCGGATCATGCCGTGGCTGACGTCGCGCAATTCGGCGACATGGGCAGGCTTGATCGGCTTGGTGAAACTGGGCCAGCCGCAGCCGGACTCGAACTTGTCGGACGAGGCGAACAAAGGCTCACCCGAGACGACATCGACATAAATGCCGGGTTCGTGGTTATCGAGGTAAGCCCCGGTGCCGGGCCGTTCGGTGCCCGACCGCTGCGTCACCCGGAACTGCTCGGGCGTCAGGGCGGCGATGCGTTCGGCGGTTTTCCGATAAGCGGTCATCGCGGTTCTCCCCGTGGTTTGACTGGATGATATAGGGCACGCCGACCAGTATGCAAAGCAGCGCGCTCCACTGTTTTGTCAGCATGGCATGCTTTATATCCGCGCCACATCAAGGAAAACTGGCAGGAGTTGGGGGACTCGAACCCACGACCCTCGGTTTTGGAGACCGATGCTCTACCAACTGAGCTAAACTCCTATGCCTGGGCCGGGGTTACGGCAGCGGCACCGGGAAATCAAGAGGCATCGCCCGCAATCGAGCGGCGTTGCATCGCTTGCAGCGCGGGCTGGCGCGGCGTCACACCAAAAATGCCCGATGATCCCCAGCCGCTCGCGCCCCGGCCGTAAGCTGCGTCATAAGACGCACCTTACCTGGCGCGACGGAACCCTCGATCTGCACCGTATGATGCACGGTCCCGCACCTGGCCGGACCTGACCGCAACAGTGGAGAACGCGGCTTGGGCCTTCTAACTGACACCGAAACCGCCGCGATACAACCGCATGGCCCTAAACTGCATGGCATGGTGGCGAAAATCCTGCATTGGGCCACAATGGGCCTGCTGTTGTTCGCCTATATCGACAACGGCGATGTCACAAACGCCCTGCGCAGCCCGGCTTCGATGCGGATGGAGGCTTATCTCGGCCTTGCCGTCGCCGCCGTCTTTGCGCTGCGCTTTGTGTGGATGCAGCGCTGCAACCGTGGCGCGTCGCGGCTGCCCGCCACCGCGCCAGTGTGGGAGCATCGGGTATCCCGCCTTGCGCATTACAGCCTGTACCTCAGCGTGCTGGCCATCGTGGCCACCGGCCTGTTGATCCCGGCGCCGCAAAGCTGGGGCGGCAGTGCGATGATCCGCAGCGCGGTTGATCTACACGAGTTCGTCACCTCCGCCACGCTGGCGCTGATCGCTGCCCATGTTGTCGCGGCGCTGTAGGGTCTGTTGAGATTCATTTTGAATTGATGAGTGCGGCGACGGCGTAGATCATGGCTTCGAAGGATGTGTCGGTCTTTTCCGCTCGCAGGGCGATACGCTTGAAGTCTTTGAGTTTGCAGAAGAAGTTCTCGATCAG
>JAYUGA010000227.1:0-11216 GCA_043738565.1 Rhodobacterales bacterium | reverse complement strand
GCATCAGCCGATCCGATCGCCGCGCCATCGCGCACCAAAGCATTGATCTGCCCTTCGGCGGTTTCGGTGTCGTAGCCCAGAAACTCGGTCACACCATGCGCTTCGGCCAGCTCATACCAGATCGCGGCATCCTTGGCCGCGCCGGTGCCAACCCAGGCTGCCCGCGCCTTGCGGCGTTGT
The DNA here is from genome assembly GCA_043738565.1 of Rhodobacterales bacterium. Taxonomy (GTDB): domain Bacteria; phylum Pseudomonadota; class Alphaproteobacteria; order Rhodobacterales; family Rhodobacteraceae; genus Stagnihabitans. Next base: position 11,036 of record JAYUGA010000227.1, on the reverse strand, counting down.
TCCTCCATCGCCAGATCAAAGCCCGCCACATCCACCGCGCGGCGCTTTTCGCGCAAGGCATCCTGCGTCAGGTCCAGCGGAAAACCATAGGTGTCATACAGCTTGAACGCCGCCGGTCCCGGCAGGTCAGACCCCTCCGGCAGCAGCGCCAACTCGTCATCCAAGAGCCGCAACCCGCGATCCAGCGTGGTTCGGAACCGGGTTTCCTCCAGCTGCAACGTCGCTTCGATCAGCGATTGCGCACGGCCCAGTTCCGGATAGGCCACCCCCATCTGCCGCACCAGCGCTGGCACCAGCTTGAACATCACCGGATCCTGCGTGCCCAGCATATGCGCATGCCGCATTGCCCGCCGCATGATCCGCCGCAGCACATAGCCGCGCCCCTCGTTCGACGGCATCACGCCATCGGCGATCAGAAAAGAAGTCGCACGCAAATGGTCGGCAATCACCCGGTGGTGAATTTTGCCCGGCCCATCGGGGTCCGAACTGGTGGCATGGGCCGAAGCCTCGATCAGGCTGCGCAGCAGATCGGTGTCGTAATTGTCGTGCTTGCCTTGCAGCAATGCCCCGATCCGCTCCAGCCCCATGCCGGTGTCGATCGACTGCATCTCCAGGGGCCGCATCGAGCCATCGGCAAACTGTTCATTCTGCATGAACACATTGTTCCAGATCTCGATAAACCGGTCGCCACCTTCCTCCGCAGAGCCCGGCGGGCCGCCCCAGATATGGTCGCCGTGGTCGTAGAAAATCTCGGTGCAGGGCCCGCACGGCCCGGTCGGACCCATCCGCCAGAAATTGTCATCGGTCGGGATGCGAATGATGCGATGCTCCGGCAGGCCCGCGACCTTTTTCCAGATCGCCGCCGCCTCGTCGTCGGTATGGTAGACCGTGACACACAGCTTGCGGCCGTCGATCCCGAACTCGCGGGTCAGCAATTCCCAGGAAAAGGCAATCGCCTCTGCCTTGAAATAATCGCCAAAGCTGAAATTTCCCAGCATTTCGAAGAATGTATGGTGCCGCGCGGTGTAGCCGACATTGTCCAGATCATTGTGCTTGCCGCCAGCGCGTACGCATTTCTGCGCCGTGGTCGCGCGCTGGTAGTCCCGCGTCTCGACCCCGGTGAAGCAGTTCTTGAACTGCACCATGCCGGAATTGGCGAACATCAGCGTCGGGTCGTTGCGCGGCACCAGCGGCGAGCTGTCGACCACCTTGTGACCCTGCCCGGCGAAATAATCGAGAAAGGTCGAGCGGATATCGTTCAACGAGGGCATTTCGGGCGGTCCTTCGCAGGGTCAGGGTCAATTGCGCCCCCCCGTTTAGCTTTCCTGACCCGGCCTGTCCATTGGCCCATGAAAAAAGGGCCGCCGGGGATGCCGGCAGCCCGATTTCCCAAGTCTGCGCTTGAACTATTCGTCCAGCACCGCTTCGCGGGCGTCGCCGGTCATCGAGAAATCCAGCCCGTTGGCCGAACGGATCTTGTCTTCGATTTCCTTGGCCACCGCCGGGTTGCTTTTCAGGAACAGCTTGGCATTTTCACGGCCCTGCCCGATGCGTTCGTCACCATAGGAATACCAGCTGCCGGATTTCTCGACCACGCCGACCTTGACGCCCAGATCGACAATCTCGCCGGTCTTCGAAATCCCCTCGCCATACATGATGTCGAACTCAACCTCCTTGAACGGCGGCGAGACCTTGTTCTTGACCACTTTCACCCGCGTCGAGTTGCCGACCACCGTGTCGCGGTCCTTGATCGAGCCGATGCGGCGGATGTCCAACCGCACGCTGGCGTAGAATTTCAGCGCATTGCCGCCGGTAGTGGTTTCCGGGCTGCCGAACATCACGCCGATTTTCATGCGGATCTGGTTGATGAAGATCACCATGCAATTGCTGCGCCCGATCGAGGCGGTCAGTTTGCGCATCGCCTGGCTCATCAGCCGGGCCTGGCTGCCCATTTGCATGTCGCCCATGTCGCCTTCAATTTCGGCCTTCGGCGTCAGGGCCGCGACCGAATCGACGACGATCAGGCTGACCGCACCGGAGCGGACCAGGGTATCGACAATTTCCAGCGCCTGTTCGCCGGTGTCGGGCTGGCTGATCAGCAACTCGTCCAGATCCACACCCAGTTTCTTGGCATATTGCGGGTCGAGCGCATGTTCGGCATCGACAAAGGCGCAGACGCCGCCGGCCTTCTGATCCTCGGCAATCACATGCAGGGTCAGGGTGGTCTTGCCAGAGCTTTCCGGGCCGTAAATCTCGATGATCCGGCCCTTCGGCAGGCCGCCGATGCCAAGGGCAATGTCAAGCCCCAGCGAGCCGGTCGAGGTCGCCTCGACATCCATCACCGCATTGTCCTGACCGAGCCTCATGATCGAGCCCTTGCCGAACTGGCGTTCGATCTGGGCCAAGGCTGATTCCAGCGCCTTGGCCTTGTCCGCGTCTTTTTTGTCCATGCTGCGCTTGCCGTCCAACTCGAATAGGTTTGCAACTACCATCGTTCTTCCCCTTATTTCACAGCCAGGTATTCGCGGCAATCGCCGCAAACGTTCCCTCTTTGTTTCCCATTGATGGGGGTAAACCCGGAACATTTCAATCGAATTCTGCTGATCTCAACTTTTTCGCAGAAACCTTAAGGAATGGTTAGCAGGCTTGGGTCGGGAAAGGATTTCGCAGTATTTTCTGCATTCTATGCAACGATTGTCGCAGAAATGCGGTTGGCCGGGTGAAATGCCCTGCCGGGGGCCTCAATGCAGCTGACCCTGCACCGTGGCTGTCAGGTCGTTCAGCGAAAACGGCTTCGGCAGAAAGACCGAATTCGGGATGCGCGCCTGGGTTTCCGACAGCGATTCTTCGGCATAACCCGAAACGAAGATCACCCGGACATTGGGCCGAACCTCCAGCGCCTTCTTGACCCAACTGGGGCCATCCATCCCCGGCATCACCACGTCGGTTACAAAGACATCGACCGTCAGGTTGGGATCCTCGAGCGCTTTCAATGCCTCTTCGGCGCTTTCAGCCTCCAGCACGGTATAGCCGCGCAGGCGCAAGGCCCGGCTGGCAAAGGCCCGCACCGGCGCTTCGTCTTCCACCAGCAGCACCACGCCCTCACCCTGTTTCAGTACGACCTTGCGCGCAGGTATCGCCGGTTCGTCGCCCTGCCCGTCATGCACCGGGAAGTAGACCGAAAACACCGAGCCTTCGCCAAGCGTCGAATCGACGAAGATGAAACCGCCCGACTGCTTGACGATGCCGTAAGCCGTGGAAAGCCCTAGCCCGGTGCCCTCCCCCGGTTTCTTGGTCGTGAAAAACGGCTCGAAAATCTTTTGCAACCGGTCTTCCGGGATGCCGGTGCCGGTGTCGCAAACCCGGATCAGCGCATAGTCACCCGCAGGCACGGTGGCACGGTCACGGCGCATCGGTTCGGCCAGACTGAGCGCCTCGGTCTCGATCCGAATCGTGCCGCCCGCCGGCATCGCATCGCGGGCGTTGACCACCAGGTTCATCAAGACCTGCTCCAGTTGCCGCTTGTCGGCGCGGATCGCACCCAGGGCGGTCGAATGCGACAGGCGCAGCTGCACCCGCTCGCCCACCAGACGGTTGAGCAGATGGGTCAGGTCGGACAACACGTCCTGCACATCCAGCCGTTCGGGTTTCAGGGTCTGCTTGCGCGAGAAGGCCAGCAGTTGTCCGACCAGGGAGGCCGCCCGGTTGGTGTTCTGGTGAATTTGCACCAGATCGGCATATTCGGGATCTTCGCGGTCATGGCGCAACAAGAGCAGGTCGCAATGACCGGCAATCGCGGTCAGCAGGTTGTTGAAATCATGCGCAATCCCGCCGGCCAGCTGGCCGATCGCCTGCATCTTCTGGCTTTGCGCGAACTGCGCCTCCAGCGTTTTGAGCGCGGTCGCATCCTGCAGGACCGCCAGCACCCCAGGCCGCCCCTGTTCGACAAAGCGCCGCAGCGTCACTTGCAGGAAAACCTCGCCCTCCAGCATCCTGGCCCGCAACACCTCTGACCGGCTCGGGATACGTTCGGAGACGATGTCGTCCAGCCAATCCGCCACCGGGCGGCCCAGCCCTTCGAACAGCGCGTGGAACATTTCGGACTGATCGGCCCCGAGGTTCAAGAGCCCCCGCGCCGCCGCATTGGCCAGGGTCAGCGCCCCATCGGGCGAGAATTTGGCCAGGGGCACCGGCACCTGTTCGAAATCGGTCAGCGCATTGGCATTGGGCGCACCTGCCGCCACCGGCAAGAGATAAATCTCCCGCCGCTCGGCCGCCCCCTCAATCTCTGCCAGAACCGCGCGGACCGGGCCATCGACCGACGACACCTCGACCTCTTCGCCCGAATGCAGCACCGGGCTGGTGAAAATCCGGTCCAGCCGCTTCGGCCGCCCGCCCAGCAGACGCCGCATCGCCTCGTTCGAGAACAGCACGACCCCCGCCTTGTTCGCGGTCAGCATCGGCAGGCTCAGCCCCTCTGCCCCGCGGCTGTTGCCGGTGCGGTCCTGAAACTCCTCCAGCCGCCACAGAAACCGTTCCTCCGCGACGCGGTGCACCGACAGCCTGGTATGACCACGCCGCGTCACCACATCCTCGCGCCCGGCCCCGGCATGCGCCGCCCGGTTTTGCAGCCGGAACAGCACGGCGGCGGGCGAGGCGAATTGCTGGCTGAGCGTGGAAATCAGCGTGTCGCCGGCCCCCGCATTGAACCGCGCCACCGCACTGTCATTCTGGAACAGAATCTGCCCCATCTGATCCGTCATGTAGCACGGCGTCGCGTCCTGTCCCACCAGGGTGACAAGATTGGCCTGCCGCCGTTGCTCTGCCCGCCCGCTGGCAAAGGTCATGATGCGCAGGCCAAAGATCAAGAACAGGAAGGTCAGTGCCGCAATCCCGGCCGCCAGCCGCGTCACCGGCTGGCCGGACGCCAGCACCACCACACCGCAGCCGATGGCAGCCGCCAGCAGCCACAGGAACGTCATGCCCTGCCGAGTAGCACCTGGCCCCGCCACTGATCCGGTCACGGCATTCCCCTTATGGATTCGTCGCAGCCTCCATAGCGCGGTGAAATCGTTAATCCTGCCTTAACCCCGCAACGGAATTTGCGAAAAACACGTCCAAGTTGTGTAGGCAATGCCTAAGCCTGCGTCAACCGCGCCAGATAGAAGCCGTCGCCACCGGACAGCGGGCTGAACCGGCGCTGATCCAGACAGCGCCAGTCGGAATGTCGCCGCAAAAACTGCGCGATTTGCGCCTCGTTCTCATCCGCCAGCAGCGAACAGGTGGCATAGGCCAGCACGCCTCCCGGTTTCAGCAGCGGCAAAACCCGCTCCAGAATCGCGGCCTGAACGGCCAGCAGGTCACGCAGCCTGCTCTCGGTCAGCGCCCATTTGCCCTGCGGATCGCGCCGCCACGAGCCGGAACCGGAACAGGGAACATCTGTCAGGATCACGTCATAAGGTGCTGTCCCGGCTGGATTTTCCACGATGCGCACCTTTGCGCCAGCCCGCGCGGCACGCACTGGCAGATCGCGCATCCGGTTCGGGCTGGCGTCATGGACGTCCGGGCTGACACCCAGTGCTGCCATCGCCAAAGTCTTGCCGCCACCGCCCGCGCAATAGTCCAGAACCTTGGCACCGTCCGACAGCGCCAAAGCCTCGATCACCGCCTGAGAGGAGGCGTCCTGCAATTCAACCAGGCCTTCGCCATAGGCACGACTATTCTGAATTTGTCGCGCACTTTCCGTCACTTCCAGCGCGGTCTTCACCCACTCCACGGGGTTCGCGACGATGCCATCCTCGGCAAGGGCAGCGATCGCCGCGGCGCGGTTCGTTCGGGCCAGATTGCACCGCAAAAACACCGGTGCCCGCTGGCGCATCGCCTGCATGACCGGCGCAAAATCTTCGCCCAGGCTGGCCTGCAAGCGCGGTGCCAGCCAGTCGGGGCAATCCAGCGCCTCCAGCGGGTCGGGGTCGCGCCCGGTCTCGTCCAGCCCCGGCGGCGCGGGCGCATGGCCAAGCCCGGTGAACCATGTCGCGGGGTCGGTGTCAGCCGCCCGCACCCCGCCAAGCACCAGCCCGCGACCGGTTTCCGCCCCGCCCAATGCCGCATGCGACCTGCGGCAGCGCAGCGCGTCAAACACCAGATCGCGCAGGGCGTGGCGGTCGCCGGAGCCTGCGAAACGGTTGGCACGGCCCCAATTGGCCAGCGCCGGTTCGGCAGCGGCACCGGCCAGAATGCGGTCCAGAATCTCGATTGCGGCAGACAGGCGGGCGGCGGGTGTCACGGGTCAACCGCACGGCAAATCACGCCTTTTTCTCCTGCAGGATATTGCCGCCATCGACCACGATCGTCGCCCCATTCACATAGGACGCGCCGTCCGATGCCAGAAAGGCCACCGCCGCCGCAACCTCATCCGGTCGTCCGGCCCGAGCCATCGGCGATTTCCGCGCCGCCGCCAACTCAGCCTCGGACGCGGCTTCGGTGCCGATCCAGCCCGGTGCCACGATGTTGACGGTCACCCCGCTGCCGCCAAGTTCCAGCGCCAGCGTATGGCTCAGCCCGGTGATCGCCGCCTTGGCCGCGCCGTAAGCCGAGGAGCCGGAAATCGCGACCAGCGGCCCGGTGACCGAGCCGATCTGGATCACCCGGCCCCAGCCTGCCGCGATCATGCCGGGCAATACGGCATGGGTGACAAGGCGGGTCGGCTCGAATGTCGTGGCGAAACTGTGCTGCCACTGGTCGCGGGTGGCGCTGACGAATTTGCGCGACCTTGATGGCGCGGTCACGCTGCCCATGCCGGCATTGTTGACCAGCACATCAACCGCCCCGACCTCTGCCAACAACCGCGCGACTTGAGCGGGATCGGTCAGATCGGCCATATGGGCGGTCACGGCAAAGCCCGCCGCCTGCAATTCGGCCTGGCGCTGCAAGATGCGGTCGGTGGTCGAGGCGATGGCCAGCGCAAAGCCCGCCTTGCCAAGGGCATGGGCGCAGGCCATACCAATTCCCCCAGGCGCACCGGCACCGGTGATCAGGGCGCGACGCGGGTCGGTCATCGGCGGCTCCCAGTCTCAGGTGTGAACAGGCGGTTAATTTTCAAAATACAACCCATTGAAATCGTTGTATTTTGCAAAGTGTCCAGAACCGGACACCCCTAGCCCTCCCGATAGTTCGGGCTTTCGCGGGTGATCTGCACGTCATGGACATGGCTTTCCTTCAGCCCCGCCCCGGTGATGCGGACAAACTGGCAATTCGCCCGCATTTCCGCCACGGTCCGGTTGCCCGTATAGCCCATCGCCGCCCGCAGACCGCCCACCATCTGGTGGATCACCGTGGCCGCCGCGCCCTTGTAAGGCACCTGCCCCTCGATCCCCTCTGGCACCAGTTTGTCAGAGGCTGCATCCTTCTGGAAATAGCGGTCCGCCGATCCCCGCGCCATCGCGCCCAAAGACCCCATGCCGCGATAGCTTTTATAGGAGCGGCCGTTCCACAAGATCAGCTCCCCCGGCGCCTCATCGGTGCCCGCAATCGCCGAGCCGACCATCGCGCAGGAAGCCCCCGCCGCGATCGCCTTGGCGAAGTCGCCGGAAAACTTGATGCCCCCATCCGCGATGATCGGGATGCCCCCCGCTGCACCTGCCGCATCCAGGATCGCGGTCAGTTGCGGCACCCCTACCCCGGCGACGATCCGCGTCGTGCAAATGCTGCCCGGACCGATGCCGACCTTGACCGCATCCGCGCCTGCGCCAATCAGCGCCCGCGTCGCTTCGGCGGTGGCGACATTGCCCGCCACCACCTGCACCCGGTTCGACAGCTTCTTGATCCGCTCCACCGCCAGCGCCACCCCGGCGGAATGACCATGCGCGGTGTCGATCACCACCAGATCAACCCCCGCATCAATCAGCGCCTGACTGCGCTCAAAGCCCGCATCCCCGACCGTCGTGGCCGCCGCGACCCGCAACCGGCCCATCTCATCCTTGCAGGCATGCGGGTTCAGCACCGATTTCTCGGTATCTTTCAGCGTCAACAGCCCGGTCAGCTTGCCCGCGCCATCTGTCACCAGCAATTTCTCGATCCGCCGCGCTTTCATCAGGCTGATCGCTTGGTCACGGTCCACCGGTTCGCGCAAAAGTGCCAGATTTTCCGATGACATCATCACCCGGACCGGGGTTTTATCGTCGCTGGCAAAACGCATGTCACGGTTTGTGACGATTCCCAACACCCGACCCTGCCCATCCACCACTGGAAAGCCCGTGATATTATACCGCTCCATCAACACCTTGGCATCGGCAAGCGTCTGATCCGGCGTCAGAGTAATCGGATGATAGACCACGCCGCTTTCGAAACGCTTAACGCGGCTGACTTCACGGGCTTGCGCCACCACATCCAGATTGCGGTGGATCACACCGATGCCGCCCGACTGTGCCATTGCAATCGCCATGCGGCCCTCGGTCACGGTATCCATCGCCGAGGACAGCAGCGGGATGTTCATCCGGATCGCCTTGGTCACATAGGTCGACGTATCGGCGTCCGAAGGCAGGACCGAGCTTGCCGCTGGCACCAGAAGCACGTCATCAAAGGCAAGCGCCTCGCGAATCTCCATGAAATCCTCCTGGGGGGGTCTGGGGAGTTGTTCGTTTGACGGCTCCCTGTTTCACCATTACCGGGGCTTGGCAAGGGCGAAAGCGCCGTATCTTGCGGTCAGCAATTACGGACGAACCGGTCTGATCCGGGTCAGGTGGCAGCGGATGCGCATGGGCTTGCCATTGCCCGGGCAGGGGCGGCGCTTGTTTAAGCTCAGGAACCGGACCTGCGACTGCTGCAAGTCCGCCGCCGGCCGAATCGGGCGAATAGTCAGGTTAACCGGCCGGATTTGCTGGATTTTCTGGATTTTCTGGGTCTTTTTCCGGTCTTGCACGCGTCTTCTTTGCGTCTACAGGCGGCAAGACATTTGGACCCCTTACTGCAGCGCACGGTCGCGCGGCGGCAAACCCCGGCGGGGTGCCGGATTACCCGCGCAGCACCGGGAACCAATCCTCGCGCAGCCTTTGCCCGGGCTGCATGTCATGCCCCGGATAGGGTGGCGAGGTGCGGCCCGGCCGTTCGACGTAACGGGCATCCTCGCCCACCAACCGCAGGGAAAACGCGCGGCGGCGGGCGGCGGTTTCGTTGCCGCGCGCGCCGTGCAGTGTCAGGTAGTTGAAGGCCACGGCATCGCCCGGCTCCATCTGCCATTCCCGCACCGGCATGCCCTCTGCATCCGGGTCGGGGACGGCCATGTATTTGTCGGGGTCGGGGTAGAAAGAAGTGTCGGACAGCCAGCGTTTCGGCAGCACATCTTTCGGCCACAGATGCGATCCGGCGACGCAGCGCAGCGACGCTTCCTGCACCGGGTCCAAGGGCGACCAGAAGCTGACATTCTGTTGCCCCGCGACAAAGTAATAGGGGCCGTCCTGATGCCAGGGTGTCGGCTTGGCGGTGCCGGGCTCCTTGACCAGAACGTGATCGTGGAAAAGCTGGACGCGGGGCGAGGCCATCAGCCGTGCCGCCACATCGGCGACATCGGACTGGCGGATCACGGTCTCAAACTCCGCGATGCGGTTCCAGTTGCAGTAGTCGTCGAAGAACCGCCCACCCTCGCCGGGTTTGAGGTTCTCGGCGGCATAGGGGCCGGGATCGGCCATATTGCGGGCAATGCCGTCGCGCAGGGTTTCGACCCATTGGGTCCACAGGCCCTTGATCAGCACCACGCCGTCGCGCTGATAGGTTGCCACCATCTCGTCCGTCACATTGGTCATCACAGCCTCCGTTTGCGGTTGGAGATCTGATGGCATGGCCTTGCCATCGGTTCAAATAATACCTTTCGATGCGGGTCATAATCTGATGTTATCCATAACGCTGCGCCAGCTGGACTTTGCCTGTGCCATCGCCCGGCATGGCGGTCTGACGGCGGCGGCAGCGGCGCTGCATGCCAGCCAGCCCGCGCTGTCGGTGGCTCTGGCACAGGTCGAGCGGCAACTGGGCCAGCAATTGTTCCTGCGCCGCCCCGGCGGGCCGCTGTTGCCGACGCCGTTTGGCCGGGGCTGGCTGGCGGCGGCCTCGGCGCAACTGGACGGCTTTGTCGGCCTGATGGCGGGGGCGGTTCGCGCCGCACCCTTGCGGTTGGCGATCTTCGAGGATCTGGCGCCGGTGATGCTGGCACCCTTGCTGGCCAAGACCGATCTGGCATTGGTCGCCCGTGTGATCGGGTTCGAGGCGCTGACCGAGGCGCTGCTGCTGGGTCAGGCCGATGTGGCGCTGACCTGGGATCTGGGGCTGCCGCCTGCCCTGCACCGGCAGGAACTGGCCCGTCTGCCGCCGCAAGCAGTTCTGGCGGCGGCGCATCCGCTGGCGCGGCAGGCCAGCGTGACGCTTGCCGATCTGATCGGTCAGCCGCTGGTGCTGACCGATCAGGGGTTGAGCATCGGCCATATGCGGGCGCTGTTTTCACGGATCGGGCTGGTGCCACATATTGCGCATCGCTGTGCCTCGCTGGAACTGATGCGCAGCTTTGCCGCGAACGGGCTGGGGGTGGGGATCAGCTATTCGCAACCCGCTCCGCGCCAGAGCCCGGATGGCAAGCCCCTGGTCGTGCGGCCGATCCGCGATGCAGGAACCGAGCCCCTGGTGCTGGTGCAACTGGCGGGGGGGGGTGACCCGGCGGCACTGGCGCAATTGCGGACGATCCTGGCTGGCTTGCTGGCCAGGATTGCGTAGACTGTTGCGCTCTGACCACAACTTTCGGGGGGCCAAAGCGTTTTGGAGGTGGTTTGACAGAATCACTCAAAGCGCTTTGAATGGCGGGTTTGGCAAGTATTCCCAGTGGATCCGCCCTAAAATTTGGCGCCTGAAACGATTACGGCGGCATCGCTATGCTTTGACCTCGGCAAAAAGCCGTTCTAATGTCGCCTCGACCTGTAGAAAACCGTTTTGGCCAAGATGAACCTCAAGGAACTGGCAACGAAACTCGGCCTGTCGCCGACAACTGTCAGCCG
>JAYUGA010000226.1:0-4158 GCA_043738565.1 Rhodobacterales bacterium | reverse complement strand
CAGCCGTCACGCCACGGGCGCAGCCACCGCAGGTCATGTCGGGAATGGTCAGGTCAAGCATGGTTCGGTCCTTTCAGACAGTCCGGCAAAAGCGCCATGACTGTCAGATAAGGCTTCCCATCATGGCAAGGTCAAGGGGGTTTGCTGCATTTGCGTGAAAACTCTTTGGCGCGGCTACTAGGGATCAAAGGCTTTCGGCAGGTCGCCAGTCTTGCCCTTGCCTGTCGGCACGCCTACCTTAGCCCTATGATCGCGCCTCGCATCCTCTGCTTTCTGCCGCTGGCCCTGCGCGGGGTGGTTTTGGTTGCCGTGCTTGCTCTGTCGCCCTTGTATCTGACGGCGCATGCAATGCCGCAGACTGACGCCGCCATGCCGGAGATGATGGCGCAACACGCAAGCCCCGCGACCGGCAACCTGCCGACCTTACACGGCAACCATGACGCGGCTTGCCGGATTTTCTGCTTTGGCTGGGTCGACGCGGCACTGCCCGCCCGCAGCGAAGATGGCCTGAACTTGGACGCGGCGGTGGCGGAACTGGCGGCGCGGCAGGACGGGATCGCCCCTGTCCCCTGTGGGCATCCGCCCAAACCGCCTGGAATCGTCTGAGTCAGCGTCGCCGCAGCGGTATTTTCACGACTTGTGGCCTCTCGGGGCCGAATGGAGCATGCTATGACCTCAATTTTGAACCGCCGTCGCTTCCTTGCGACAACTGGTGCGCTGGCCGCAGCCAGCAGCCTGCCGCGCTTTGCCTTTGCGCAGTCAGCGCCTTTGACCCTCAGCGCCGCGACGCGCACTCTAGATGTGGACGGGCGCGCCGCCAGTGTCTTTGGCCTGGTGAATGGCACCGGCGGCACCGGGCTGGTGCTTGACCCCGGCCAACGCTTCACTGTTGACCTGACCAACGCGCTGGATGTGGAAACCCTGATCCACTGGCACGGCCAGATCCCGCCCAATGCGCAGGATGGCGTGCCCGGCATGCCTGCGGCGCTGCTGAGACCCGGCGAGGCGCGCAGCTATGATTTCGCCGCCAAACCCGGCACGCACTGGATGCACAGCCATGTGCCCTTGCAGGAAATGGCGCTGCTGGCCGCCCCGCTGATCGTGCGGACCGAAGCGGATGCCAAGGCCGACCGACAAGAGGTCGTGATGCTGCTGCACGACTTTTCTTTCAAAACACCCGAGGAGGTCATGGCAGAGATTACCGGAACCGCCGCCGGGGGCATGGGCGGGATGGACATGAGCGGTGACGGCGGCGCCATGTCCGGGATGGATATGAGCGGCACCACCAAGGCGGATGGCGCGATGGGCGGCATGTCGGGCACCGAACTGGACATGAACGACTATGATTTCGACGCCTATCTGACCAACGACCGGACCCTCAACGATCCCGAGGTCGTCAAGGTAGAGGCTGGTGGGCGCGTCCGGCTGCGCATTATCAACGGCGCTGCCGCCACGGTGTTCTGGATCGACACCGGCGACACGCAGGCCCGGCTGACCGCGGTCGATGGCCATGACGTTCAGCCTCTGCCTGGTCGCCGCTTTGGCCTGGCGATGGGCCAGCGCCTGGACATTGAGGTTGACCTGCCCGGTGCCGGCGCTTTCCCGATTTTCGCGCTGCGCGAAGGCGAGCGCGAGCGCACCGGCCTGATCCTTGCGACGCCTGGAGCGCAGGTGCCCAGACTTGCGGCACTGGCGGACGCGGAATCGCCTGCCTTTGATACCGACTTCAAGCAGGAATCCGCCCTGCGCGCGGTCGCCCCGCTGACCGAGCGGCCCGCGACAAATTCGCCGATACTGGTGCTGGCAGGTGCAATGCAGCCCTATGTCTGGACGATCAACGGCAAGGCCTGGCCCGACCGCCAGCCCGTCACCGCGAAAACCGGCGAAAGGGTCGAGATCACGTTTCAGAACATGTCGATGATGGGCCACCCGATGCACTTGCATGGCCATTCGTTCCAGGTGGTCGATACCGGATCCGGGCGCTTTGGCGGTGCGTTGCGCGACACGGTGTTCGTGCCCCCGATGGGTGTTGTCACGGTTGCGCTGGACGCGGGCGAGGCGGCAAGCTGGGTGCTGCACTGCCACCACATGCCGCATCTGGCGACCGGCATGATGACAGAGCTTGTTGTCACCGCCTGACGCGCGTTTGGGACTGCCAACCCGAGGCGGTGAGTGCGCGCTGCGGTTTCGCTGTTGGCGCGTCGGAGGGTAGCGGGAGCCAGGGAAACCCGGCTCCCTGACAGATGCGCCGCTGCCGGTTTCAAGGACGGCAACTTGGGCCGTCATCACATTCACTTTGTCCAAGTGTCCGCTGCGGCAAACGGCACGCAAAGGCGCATTGTGGCTTGAACCGAGCGATGGAGTGGCGCGTTGTGCGCGCTTGACAAATGATGCGGGAAACCAAAGCGACTTCGAGCCATGATCAAGCATGGCAGCGCTTGAAGGCTGCAATCTCGATGGTCGGCTACACCCTGCCCTTTGACACAATCGGCGCGTATTTCCAAATGTGCGGTGACAAATGATCCGAAGCGGGTCGCGCCCCGTATTCATCCTGATGTGATTGCAGGATTTTGCGATGAATGATGGCCCCCTGATCCTGTGGTTCCGGCGCGATTTGCGCCTGTCCGACCAGTCGATGCTGGCGGCGGCTGTGGCGTCCGGGCGGGCAGTGGTGCCGGTGTTTGTGCTGGATCCGGAGACGGAGACGATTGGGGCTGCGGCGAAGTGGCGGCTGGGGCTGGCGGTGGCGGCATTTGCTGCCGCGCTGGAGCGGTTGGGGGCCCGGCTGGTTTTGCGGCGCGGCAGCGCGCTTCACGTTTTGCGGAGTTTGGTGGCGGAGACCGCGGCGTCGGGCGTCTGGTGGTCGCGGTTGTATGATCCTGCGTCGAAGGCGCGGGATGCGGGGGTCAAGACGGCGCTGCGGGCGGGCGGCATCGAGGCACGGAGTTTTGCGGGGCATGTGCTGCAAGAACCTTGGGAGGTGGCGACCGGGCAGGGTGGGTTTTACCGGGTGTTCACGCCGTATTGGAATGCGCTGCGGGGGCGGCAGGTTGGAGCGTGTCTGGCGGCTCCTGCGGCGTTGCGGGGCGTGGAGGTCTGGCCTTCGAGTGACGATTTACCGGATTTTGGGCGCGGGATGCGGCGGGGGGCAGCGGTGGTATTGCCGTATCAGCGGGTGGGCGAGGCGGCGGCGCTGGAGCGGCTGGGGGAATTTCTGGAGGAACGGGTGGCGTTGTATCGGGAGCGGCGGGACTTTCTGGGCGAAAATGCCGGGTCGGGGCTGTCGGAGAATCTGACCTATGGCGAGATCGGGCCTCGGCAGGTCTGGCACGCGGGATGGCGGGCTTTGCAGGAGGGGGCAGCGGGGGCGGAGGCTTTCCTCAAGGAATTGGCGTGGCGCGAGTTTGCGCATCATCTGGTGTTTCACTCACCGCGGATTGTGGAGCGCAACTGGCGGGAGGAGTGGGACGGGTTTGCCTGGCGCGGTGACAATGACGATGCGGAACGCTGGCGGCGCGGGATGACGGGCGAGCCGGTGGTCGATGCGGCGATGCGGCAGTTGTATGTCACGGGCGTGATGCACAACCGGGCGCGGATGATCGTGGCCAGCTATCTGACCAAGCATCTTCTGACCGACTGGCGGGTCGGGCAGGCGTGGTTTGCCGAGTGTCTGACCGACTGGGATGCGGCCAGCAATGCGATGGGCTGGCAATGGGTGGCGGGGTCGGGGCCGGATGCGGCACCTTATTTCAGGATATTCAACCCGGCAACGCAGGCCTCGAAGTTTGATGCGGAAGGGGTCTATCGGCGGCGGTGGCTGGGCGACGCTTCGCCCGAGGCGCGGCGATATTTTGACGCGGTGCCGCTGGCGTGGCGGCTGGACCCGGATGCGCCCGCTCCGGCGCCGATAATCTCGCTGGAAGCGGGGCGGGCGCGGGCTTTGGCGGCACTGGCGCAACGAAATGCTTGAGTGTGGCCAAATGTTCTGGAAACATGTCGTTACCAAGTGGACGGTGCAACTATGACGATCCTGACATCCACCAAGGGCCAGTCCGGTTTGCCACGCTATTTTTCGGCGGCCTTCGACACGATTTCCCGGCTGCAACGCGGGAGGCTGGATTTCCGGCTGCCCGATGGCCGGGTGTTTCGGGCCGAGGG
>JAYUGA010000225.1:0-4174 GCA_043738565.1 Rhodobacterales bacterium | reverse complement strand
CCCGCAATCGACCGCAACAAGGGCCTGCACAATGTGCTTGATGCGGCAGGTGCCAAATACAAGATCGTGTTCGAGCAGACGGCGGGCTTTGACCGCTCCAAAGGTCTGTCGGTAACCGAAGCGGCGCTGGCGGGGATGGATACACCTCCGCAAGTGATCGTGGCGGCGAATGACGATATGGCTTTGGGTGCCATGGAGGCTGTCAAGGCACGCGGGTTGACTGGCATCGCGATAATCGGCTTTGATGCCCTGCCCGAGGCGCTGGCACAGGTGCGCGATGGCGGCCTTACTGCCACCATCGAGCAATTCCCAGGCAAGCAAAGTGCGACTGGCGTGAAAATCTTGATGGATTTCATCAAGAATGGCACCAAACCCGCTGAACAGATCACGCTGCTAACACCAGTGGCCGTGACCAAGGACAATCTGGAAGTCGGTGAGCGAATGGGCGAAGTGAAGTAACGCGCCACCCACCCACCACATCAGACGCAGAGCCCGGCGCGTTGCCGGGCTCTGCGTCGCGCCAACCTGATTGGCCCCAACGAATTGGCCCCCATGTCCCAGGCATCCACCGCCGTTCCGCTGTTGCGGATGACCGGCATCACCAAATCCTTTCCCGGCGTCAAGGCGCTGGACGGCGTCGATCTTGAGGTCGGCACCGGCGAGGTTCACGCCCTGCTTGGTGAAAACGGGGCGGGAAAATCAACCCTGCTCAAGATCCTTGCCGGGGCGCAATCCAGCGATACCGGCACCATCACGATCAGCGGCGAAACCGTCGCGCTGTCCAGTCCGCAAGACAGCCAGAAATGCGGCGTCGTGACGATATATCAGGAATTCACCCTCGCCCCCAACATGTCGATTGCCGACAATGTATTCATTGGGCGCGAACCGGGATCGCGCTTTTTCGTCAACGCCCGCGCGTTGGCCGATGCCACCGAGGCGCTGACCCGTCGCATCGGGCTGGACCGCAACCCGAACACGCGGGTGCGGCTGCTGTCGGTGGCCGAACAGCAGATGGTTGAGATCGCCCGCGCCTTGTCGATGCAATCCAAGCTGATCGTGATGGATGAGCCGACCTCGGCGCTGTCGCAGGCCGAGGTGGAAAAGCTGTTCAAGCTGGTGCTGGGGCTGAAAGCCGAAGGCATCTCGACGATATTCGTGACCCACCGCCTCGAAGAGGCGTTCCGCATCTGCGACCGCTACACCGTGCTGCGCGACGGGCGCAACGCCGGCACGGGGCTGGTTGCGCAAACCACGGTCGAAGGGATTATCCGGCTTATGGTCGGGCGCGAACTCAACGCGCTGAATGCGCGGCGCAAGGCCGCCGAACCCGGCCCGGTCGCGCTTAGTGTCGAGAATCTGGTGCGGCGGCGCACGCCGACATCGCCGCATGCCATTGAGCTTCGTAATGTTTCGCTTCAGGTGCGCCGTGGCGAGATCCTCGGCATCGCAGGACTGATCGGCGCAGGGCGCACCGAAACTGCGCGGGCGATTTTCGGGGCCGATCCTTTCGACTCGGGGCGGGTGCTGATCGACGGGGCCGAGGTGTCGATCCGCTCGCCGCAACAGGCCATCGCGCAGGGTATCGGGCTGGTCCCGGAAGACCGCAAGCAGCAGGCGCTGTTCCTGTCGTTGGCGATCAAATCCAACCTGTCGATTGCCGTGCATGACCGGATCAGCCGCTGGGGAGCGTTCATCGACAGTCGCAAAGAGGCCGATCTGGTCGAGGAATACCGCAAGCGGCTCAACATCCGCATGGCGCATCCCGAGCAACTGGTCGGCAACTTGTCTGGCGGCAATCAGCAAAAGGTCGTGCTGGCGCGCTGGCTGGCGTTGGGGCCGAAAATCCTGATCGTCGATGAGCCGACACGCGGCATTGATGTGGGTGCCAAGGTCGAGGTGCATAACCTGCTGTTTGAGATGGCCAATGCCGGTATCGCGATTATCGCCATCTCGTCCGAACTGTCCGAAATCCTGGCGGTGTCGGACCGGATCGTGACAATGCGCGAAGGCCGGGTAACCGGCGAGATCCTGCGCGATGCGGCGGATCAGGAAAAGTTGATGACGATGATGACTGCCTCGATCGACCGGGCAGCATGATGCTAAACCGGGAGAAGATGACGTGACTGATGTGAAAAGCGCTGCCGACGTTGCAGCCGGGTGGGACTTTTTCGGCTTTGCGGCGCGCTTTGCGCCGTTAATTTTCCTGATCTTCCTGATGGCGGTATTCGCGCTGGTCGAGCCGCGCTTCATGTCATCGATCAACCTGTTCAACATCGCGCGTCAGGTCTCAGTGACCGGACTGCTGGCGCTCGGCATGACATTCGTGATCCTGACCGCAGGTATTGATCTGTCAATCGGCTCGCTTCTGGCCTTCGCCGGGCTGGTTGCCGCCGCAGTCGCCAAAGGCGGGCTGGCTGATCGCTTTACTGTCGGGGATGCCACCATCGGCTATGGTTGGCCGCTGGCAGCATTGGCGGCCATTGCCGTGGGGATGGCCGGGGGCTATCTGCAAGGGCTGGCGATCACCAAGCTCAAGGTGCCGCCCTTTGTGGTGACGCTGGGTGGCATGTCGGTGTTTCGCGGTGCGGCGCTGCTGTTTGCGGCGGGCGGGCCGATTTCGGGCTTCGAGCCGGGCTTTGCCTGGTGGGGACAGGGCAAGATCGGCCCGGTGCCGGTGCCGGTGATTATCTTCCTGATCTGCGCCATCACGGCGCATATCGTGTTGCGCTATGCCCGGTTCGGACGCAGGGTCTATGCCGTGGGCGGCAACCCCGAGGCGGCGCGTCTTTCGGGACTGAACGTCAACGGGATCATTTGCAGCGTCTATGTGATCATGGGGTTCTTCGCCGGACTATGCGCCTTTGTGCTGTCGGCACGGCTGAACTCGGCCGAGGCGGTGGCAGGAACCGGCTACGAGCTGACGGTGATCGCCTCGGTGGTGATCGGCGGCACCAGCCTGTTCGGCGGGGTCGGCACGATCTTTGGCACGGTGATCGGGTCGCTGCTGATCGGGGTGTTGCTCAACGGCCTGGTGATCCTGAACGTGTCGTCCTACATCCAGCAGATCATCATCGGGGTGATCATCGTGCTGGCAGTGGCGTTTGACACCTTTGCCAAATCGCGGCGACGCAAGGGGTAGCAGGTTTGCGGTTAGTGGTCGCAGGCGGGGATGTTTGGTCAACCTTGCCGCCGATATGGGCAGGAACTTGAACGACCGGGCGGATTTCGCCCTTGCAGGTTTTTGCGGCAAAGTGCCGCCGCGCACCCCGCTCACCGATGCCGATAGACTCGCCGAATTCCTTGGCAGAATGAATTTTCACTTCGGGCGATCTTTCAGGCCGGGTTGCGACTGCAATCTTGTGAGCCTGACCATGTGTCACATCCCGTCAGGTAGTCAGGCTTCTTCATGAACGGCTCCGGAAAGACGTTGATGCCGGTTGGAGCGAGGAGGATCAGAAAACAGTCCGGGGGACTGTTTTCCCGACGAGCAAGCACGGCGCGTCGCATTGCGGCACCAGGAACCACCTCAATGTGGACCGAAAACACCAGCTGATCCGGCGCTATCACCTCAGCGACGCCGCCACGCATGACAGCCAGACGGTGGATAAATTGCTGACGCCCGGCCGGGATCGAAGCGGTGCTGAAAGCCAGGGGGCTCACCAGCCACATCCATCGCAAGGGCCAGCGGGGCAAGCCGCTGACCGGGCAGGCCAGCAAAAGCAACCGGACCAAATCCACCGTGCGCGTCCGGGTCGAGCAAATCTTTGGCGCGCAGGCCAATGACATGGGCGGCACCCTTGTGCGAACCATCGGCCTCGTGCGGGCCAAGGCCAAGATCGGGATGAAGAACATCGTCTACAACATGCGGTGTCTGGGTCAGTTGCGCCGCCTAGACCCGTGCCCGGCATAAGAAAGGGGCGACCGGAACTGCCGATCGGGCAGCGAGGCGCGCGGATCGGGCCCAAAAGACCGTGCGACAGACACAAAACCACCCATCAGCCCGCCAGTCAGCGGCGTCCTGTCCGCTTCAAACCGGAAAAGCAGAAGAACGGCGCTGAAACCAGACAAAAATCGAGGTGTCCTTCAGATGAAACGTTGCACTTGAAACTTGAATCCAAGGTTTTGCTGTGCGGCGCTTCAGCGTGCAATTCCCGCCAGGCGACAGCCATTCCGA
>JAYUGA010000224.1:0-11468 GCA_043738565.1 Rhodobacterales bacterium | reverse complement strand
ATCGGCTATCTGCCGCAACAGGTTGATCTGCTGCCCGGCACCTTGCGCGACAACATTGCCCGCTTTGACCCCACGGTGTCGGATGCCGAGGTGATCGCTGCCGCGACTGCGGCCGGGGTGCATGACATGATCCTGCATCTGCCCGACGGCTATGCCAGCCGCTTGGGCGGCATTGGCGAGGCCACCAATCTGTCCGGCGGTCAGGTGCAACGCATCGGCCTTGCCCGAGCGCTATGCGGTCAGCCCAGCCTGGTCATTCTGGACGAACCCAATTCCAACCTTGATGCGGCGGGCGAGACCTGTCTGACCCTGGCCATTGCCGCCCTGCGCCGCCGGGGTGCCGTGGTGATCGTGATGGCGCATCGGCCCAATGTGTTGCTGGCCACCAACAAGCTGCTTATTCTGGACGCAGGACGCATGGTGAAACTCGGCCTGCGCGACGACATGATCGCCGTGCAAGTCACGCCCGAGGCCTCCCCGGCCGTTGCAGACCCCGCGCTGCAACCTGCCGCGAATACCCCCGATATGCCAACCCGCACCCGCCCGCCGGGGGCGGCGCCTGACATGATTCGCCGCGCCCGGCTGTTCAGCCCGGCCACACGCGCCGCCGCAGCGCAAAGGATTCGCGGATGACCGCCAATCCCTTCGCCACCTCCGGTCGTTTTCCCAGCCCGGCTGGCCCGATCTCTGGTTTTGCCATTGGCCCAAACCTCAGCCTGCGCGGTCCGGTGCGGCTGGCGCTGTGGTCACTGGGGCTGCTGGTGGGAGTTTTGGGCCTGTGGTCGGCGTTGACCATGATTGGCGGCGCAGTCGTGGCCCAGGGTCAGGTCACGGTCAAAGCGCAGGCCCAACTGGTTCAAAGCCTGGCAGGTGGCACGGTTCAGGCAATTCTGGTGAAAAACGGCGACCAGGTGCGCGCAGGTCAGATCATGGTGCAATTCGACCCCAGCACGACCCGCGCCAATCTGGACATCGCCTTATCGAAACTGGCCGATGTGCTGACCCTGCAAGCCCGGCTTCAGGCCGAAGAGCGGGGTCTGGACGCCCCCGATTTTACGCCGCCCGCCCTGCCCTTCCCGGCACCGGACCTGACCGCGCAAGCCGTTGGCCAGCGTAACGTCTTTGCCGCCCGTGCCGCCGTCCTGCGCGGACAGCGTGACCGGCTGGCCGAAACCCTGGCCCAGTATGACAACCAGTTGCAGGGTCTGATCGCCCAGATCGCCGCCAAGCGCGACGAATTGGCTCTGACCGAGGCCGACATTGCCAATCAGCAAAGCCTGCTGTCGCAGGGCCTGACCCGGCAAAGCACGCTCAGCGATCTGCGCCGCAGCCGTGCCGATCTTTTGGGCCAACTGGCCGCGCTTCAGGCCGATCAGGCCAAACTGGCCAATGCCAAAAACGACGCCAAACTGGAAACCCTCCAGGGCGAGCGGAGCTTTCAGGAAAAGGTGGTGACGGATCTGGGTGATGCCACCGCCAAGGAGCAAGAACTGGTGCTGGAAATTGTCACCCGGCGCGACCAGCTTGCCCAAATGGATCTGCGGGCACCGATGGACGGTGTGGTGCATGAACTGAAGGTCGCCACCCTTGGCGGCGTCGTGGTCCCCGGTGGCACCGTGCTTGAGGTGATTCCGCTGGCGCAAGGCTTCAACTTTGAAGTGCAGGTCGATCCTCGTGGCATTGATCAGGTTCGTCAGGGTCAAATCGCCGATATGGTTCTGTCGTCGTTCGATCCGCGCACGACGCCGCGCCTGAAGGCCCGCGTGGTCAGCGTGTCCGCCGATGCCGTGATCGATCAACGCAGCGGTCGCAGCTTTTACCGGGTTGACCTGACCGTGCCGCCCGACGAACTGGCCAAGCTCAAGGGTCAGGAATTGGTGCCCGGCATGCCGATCGTCGCTTATCTCACCACCTCCAGCCGGTCGGTTCTGGACTATCTGCTGCATCCTTTGACCAGCCAGATGGATCTGGCCTTCCGCGAAGATTGACCCCAGCGCAAGATTGACCCCAGCCAGACGCTGGCTTTCTGCAGAAGACCGACCACGACAGTGCGCTCGCCGGGGCACAAGTCACCGAAAAAAACACCCAAAACCGGCAGCAGGCTTGCTGCCTGCCGTCGGCTCTGGCAGTCTTGGCGTACAAAATATCCCGCTTTGCGGCCTGCAAGGGCCAAAGATCGGGGCCCACTGCCGCAAACGGCAGGGGAAAGCGAGGTAAGGCAGAGATGGGACAGTCCTGGGATCACCACGGGGGGCGGCGCGCAAGCGGTCTGGCCTGTTTGGCACTGCTGTTGACGGGTTGCGCCGGGCAAGACCCCTATGCGGCGCCGACCTTTCCTTTTCTGGGTGGCTATCAAAGCGCGGCACACACTGCGCCAGTGCTGCTGCGGAACGACAATTGGTGGCAGCGTCTGGCCGACCCGGTGCTGAACCGCCTGGCGGCCGCAGCCCTTGGCGGCAATCTGTCGCTGGAACAGGCGCGCGCCCGGGTCGCCGGGGCCGAAGCCGCTTTTGCTGCGACACCGGGCCTGATCAGCCTGTCGCCCAGCCTCAGCGCCACCGGCAGCGGTGCTCTGGGACAGGCGCCGACCGGGCGGGGCACCGCGCAATTGAGCCTGACGTGGCTTTTGGACCCCTATGGCGCGCACAAGGCCGAAAAGGGTGCCGCCCGCGCCACAGCCGAGATGGCCGAGGCCGAACTGGCCGCCGCCCGGCTTTTGGTGCTGTACAATCTGGGCAACGCCTATGTCGATCTGCGCTACCGCCAGACCCTTGTGACCCTGAGCGATCAGGAAATGCGCAGCCGCCGCCAGACCCTGGCGATGACCCGAACTCTGTTGGACGCGCAAAACGCCACTCGCCTGGAAAGTGTCCGTTCCGAGGCCCGCGTGGCCGAGCTTGAGGCGCAGTTGCCGGGCCTGCGCGCCGCCGTCGCCGCCAAAAAGAACGAAATCGCCGTACTGGTCGGCATGTCGCCCGGCACCCTGACGATTGATCTGGACCAGCGCGCCAGCCAACCGCGCCCGAACCTCGCCCCAGATGTAGGCATTCCCGCCGATCTTGTGCGCAATCGCCCCGATATCCAGATCGCCGAGCGGCAATACTACATCGCCCTTGCCGGGCTGACCGAGGCGCAGGCGGCGCTCTATCCGCGGCTGTCGCTCAGCGGGGCGCTGACGCTGAACCTGGCGCAGGCCGGGCGCTCTGCGACGAACTATGTCTTTGGCCCGACCCTGCAATTGCCCGGTCTGCCGGACGGGGCCGCCCGCGCCGGAGTGGCCA
This sequence comes from Rhodobacterales bacterium, assembly GCA_043738565.1. GTDB lineage: Bacteria > Pseudomonadota > Alphaproteobacteria > Rhodobacterales > Rhodobacteraceae > Stagnihabitans. Next base: position 8,187 of record JAYUGA010000224.1, on the reverse strand, counting down.
AGGCCCGCGCCAACATCGACGCCGCCCATGCCAACTGGAAATCCACCGTGCTGACCGCCCTGCTGGAGGTGGAAAACGCCATGTTGGACTATCAGGCGGCCACCAACTCGCAGCGCTCGACCGACAAGGCGGTGCGGCTTTATGGCGAGGCGCTGGATCTGACGCGCAAAGTCTTTGCCCAAGGCGACGCCACCCTCAGCGATCTGATCGCAGCGCAACAGGAACTGGCGAACGCCCGTCAGGCCCAGGCCGCAACCCTGTACCAACGCGGCCTCAGCTTTGTGGCGCTGAATGTGCGGCTTGGTGCGGGACATGGCGTGGCGGCGGCAGTCCCGGCACCCTAGCGCGTTCGCCCTGCCGTCCGGCATTTGGGCTTGGTTTCGGGACGACCCGTCCCATTGCGGTCGTATTGTTTCGGGCCGGTGCAGCGGAAGTCCGCCCTTTTTGACATTCGCAAAAGCGGAACCCGGCCTATTTTCCGCGTTTTTAGGCGGGGTGCCACTTCACCGCCCAATTCCTGACTAGCCCCCGCCACAGAGCAATGCCAGATTCATTTGAAACACGGCGAACGCCACATTTTTACACTCTTGCAAGGGACAATCCACATGGCCGCAACCATCACTGTTTCCACCGCCGCCGGTCTTCGCACTGCGTTGGCCAATGCCACAGGTGGCGAGACGATCCTACTGGCACCTGGCGATTACGGCGATTTGGGGCTTGGCAACAATTCCGGCTTCAACGTGGACTTCCCCTCGAATGTGACCATCATTTCAGCCGATCCCCTCAGGCCCGCGAGCTTTAGCTGGCTTACCCTTGATTCGGTGTCGAACCTGACGATCGACAGCGTGGTCCTGGATTACACTTTCAAGGCCGGCGATCCGCTTTACATCGCACCGTTTTCGGTCAACGCCAGTCAGAACGTCACAATCCGGAATTCCACTTTCAGCGGCGATGTCGCACAGGGCATGACCGCAGCTGACAACGGCTATGGCGCCGGCACCGGGCTAACGATTTCTGGCAGTACGGGAGTCACGATCGCGGGCAACGACATCTCCTCGTTTTTCCGCGGCATGACCGTCTCCAATAGCACGGGCACGAATATCTCTGGCAATGATCTGAGTGCAATTCGGTCAGATGGCATGGATTTCATCCAGGTGCAGGGCGTCATGATCGAAGGCAATCGGATCCATGATTTTCTGACGTCTCCTGACTCTGAAGACCACCCTGACATGATCCAGTTCTGGACGGCGGGCACCACGGCACCCTCTACCGATGTCGTGATCCGCAACAATGTGCTTGATGTTGGCGGTGGCATCTGGACCCAGTCAATCTTCATGGGCAACGAATTGGTTGGCCAAGGCCTGGCCGGCCCTGCGATGTACTATCGCAACGTCACGATTGAAGGAAATGTGATCACCAACGGCCAGTTGCATGGCATCACGGTGGCTGAGACGAACGGGCTGGTGATCCGGCAGAATACGGTGCTGCATTCCGATGGCGCATCGCCGGATGGCGCTGACACCGCCGTCGAGATTCCCGCGATCAACCTGGCCGCGAACTCGACGAATGTCACGGTGACGGGCAACGTGACCAGCGCCGTCAATGGTTGGGCGGGCCAGTCGGGCTGGACGGTCAGCCAGAATGCCTTCGTGCAGGATCAAAATCCCGATGCCCCCGGATACTATGGCGATGTGTTCATCTCGTCGTCGCTGACCGCTCAGAACGGGGTCAATGACTTTCTCGCGCTGCCCGGTGGCATGGTCGATCTACTTGGTGCCGGGGCCACGATGACCCGGGACTATCTGCCCGAACCCGGTGGCGTAGCCGCGCTATTTCAGGAAAGCGCGGATCCGACCGGCTCCAGGCAAACCCGGATTTTTGATGCGAGCCTCAGCCTGTCGGACAAGGGCACCCTGCCAGAGGGGGCGGTCTATGAATGGTCCTTCGGTGACGGCACCACGGCCACGGGCCAGAAAATCACCCACAACTTCGGGACAGCGGGGGGCCGCTATGATGTCGTGTTGACGGTTCGACTGCCCAACGGGGTCAGTGACTCTGTCGAAGGCTTGATCGGAATTCAAAGCAACGAGGTCGTGTCCCTGGGTGCGGATGGCATATTCCGTGCCATGGAATACGGAGACACCATCGCGCTGGACAAAAGCCCGTTCGCCTCGGCCGCAGGAATCGATCTGGGGGCTACGGGCGTGGCCGCAAGTATCGGCAATGGAGATGTCTCCGATATTCTGCGGACCGATGATTTTAACATCGCCATGAAGCTTGATGCCTCCACCAAAACCAGCTCGGGCGAGGTCTTCCGCCTGCATGGCAGCATCATCGCTTCCGTGACCGAAACGGGCGGGGTGCAGATCCAGGCCTATGGACAAGGCGGCACCGTGGTTTCGCTGGCCTCGTCCGGGGTCTCAGTGACCGACATGAATCCACATGACATCGCCGTCAGCTTGCGTGATGGCGTCTTGCAGCTTTCGGTGGACGGCAAGATGTCGGCGCAAACCAATTTTGCCGGCACTCTGAGCAGCTTTGCCTCTCAGGATATGACATTTGGCAATCCCTGGGGTGCCAAGAACTTCGATGGCTATCTGACTGGCTTTGACGTCACGGTCGGCGGGGATGGCATTGTTCCGCCAACGAGCATCGTATCGCCGGGCACTGACGTCACCGTGGCTCCCCCAGTCCCGACAGCTACCCCTGAGGTCCCGACAGCTACCCCCGTCCCGACAGCTACCCACCAGGTCCCGACCGGCGGCCATGTTGTACCGGTTGAAGCGGCACTGACAACAGGCTTGCACCTGGGAGATGTCGGTGTTGCGGCCCGCGTTGCCGCCAAAAACCTGACCGATCTTATGAGCACCCCATCTTTTCACGTTTCGATGACGCTTGATGCAGAAAGTGCAAGCAGTTCCGGCCAGGTCTTCAGTCTGCGAGACAGCCTCACCAGCAGCGTCTCTTCCACCGGCGAACTTGTGGTCAGCGCCCACGCGAAGAACGGCAGCGCGGTCAGTCTGGTCAGTACGGGAACATCATTCGCCGATCTCAACCCGCATGATGTCGACATTCGCCTGCAGGACGGCAAGCTGCAACTTTGGGTCGACAACACGCTGTCCGATCAGGCGGATTTTGCTGGAACCCTTCATAAACATGGCAAAAGCTCGCTCAATTTTGGCGATCGCCACGCGTCGCTGAATTTCGATGGAGACTTGTCAGCTTTCGACGTCACCGTGGGCAACGGCAGCGCCTGGAACTCGGCCTCGACCGTGGTGCTATAAGCCCGCGGACAGCCTTGGGTGCGCCTCTCGCCGAGGCGCATCACCCCGCGTTGGCATGCCAGATTGGAGCTTGGAGAAAGACACTGTAGCCAGAATGGAAACAATTTTGGCGTTTTTTCTATGAGGCTGATGCCATCGGCTGCGCCGCCGCAAGCGCATCGAAGACGTCTTTGGTGGGATCAAGGCGGCGACAGGTTACTCGGCGATCAAGGTCCGCGTCCAACCGGGCGCGGACGCCACCTTCAGGCTCGCCGCCGCCTCCCATCTCATCCCAATCCCCAAACTGCTGGCCAGACCCGCAACCTGAGCCGAACCCCGGAAGACGACACCGAGCCGACCCAGTCCAAAGACCGAGAGCCCCGGGCACAGACCGCCACCCTCGGCGACAGGCCCAGCCCTGACCGGCAGGCTGCGCGGCAGAGCCGTGGTCAGTGCCCGCCGGGGTGGCCCTTCAGGAGCAGCCACAGCCTGCCAAAGCTGGCATCCAGCGTCAGATCGGCGGGCATCGTCATCCAGATAACCAGCACTGCCACGACCCCGTAGCACAGCCGCAGCACGAAATCTGCGGGACCGGGCAGGATCACCGTCGGGTCGAACACCAGACCCGCCCCGCCAATCGCCACCCCCGCCCAGATGAAACGCGCCAAGACGGCCCACGGCACCGGCATCCTGGCAACACGCACCAGCCGTGCCACCATGAAGGCGATCGCCACCGCCTCGCCCGCGATCAGCGCCGCCGGTCCGGCCAGAATCCCCAAGGGCCTGACAAGGATAAAGACGCAGGCGCTGGTCACTGCCATGGACAGCAGTGACGCCGTCCCCGCAGCCAGCGGCCGATCTATCCCGATCAGCAGTTGCAGATAGACAGTCTTGAGCTGGAAGGCGCATTGCCAGATCAGACACAGGATCAGCGCCATCGCGGCCGGCACGAAGGCGGTTGTGAACAGGATCGCCAGCCCAAGTGATGGCAGCAGCGCCGCGGGCACGGCACCCGCAACCAGCAACAGCGCCACACGGCTTGAAAAGCGGGTGGCCTTGCTGAATTTGACATCTTCAGTTTCGGTACGGTTCAGGCTGGGCGCGAGGTAGAGCCCGTTCATCGTGGCCAGGATCGAGCCGACGCTGAGCGCCAGCGACAGTGCAGCCTGCAAAAGACCGGTCGGTGCCTCGCCCAGCGCTTCGATGATGGCGTAGCGGACGATCAGCATTGTGCCGGAAAAGGCCACCAGTGACAGCGAGGCCGACAGCGCGGTGCGGCCGACATTTGGCCTGAGCGTCAACTCGTGCCGGATCGAGATGCCGGGACGCAGCACCGACAGGCCGATCCTGCGCGTCATCCAGATCATCATCACGACAACGGTCAGCCCGCCGGCCGCCGCCGCGCCGATGTAGAAGCCCCAGATCCCCGCGAGCCACGCCCCGACAAGCCCGGTCAGCGCCATGCTGGCGGCAAAGCCCAGATTGTAGATGGCAGCACTGCGCGGCATCTGTGCGGCGGCCAGCGTATGGGCGATCAGGATCGTCATCATCGTCGGCGGCACGCTGAGCATCGCGACCCGCACGATCTCGCGGTATTCGGCAATGCCGTTGAGCAGGCCCGGCGCGAACTCCGCGACCGCAATGCCAAGGACAGTGGCGAGTACCGAGAGGCCCAGCATGATCCGCGCGAAGGCGGTATAACTGTTGCGAAAGGCGTCCTGACTGGTTGAATGGGCGGCGGACATCGACTTCATCGCCGCAAAGGGGATCCCGAAGGCCGCAATCTGGGTCAGGGTGACAACCAACTGGTCCATCGTGCCAATGATGCCCATGCCTTCGGGCCCCAGCATCACCGCCAGAGCCTTGGCGCGTACCAGTGCGAAGACCAGGATCACAAGCTGGATCAGACCGACAGCGATCATTGTATTTTCCTTTGCCCTGCCGCGGTCCGCGGCCTGCTGCCCGTGATCCTGTAGTAGGCTCCGATCAACGGGGCAACCCTGCGAAAGACGCGCCACGTGCTGACCCGATTGTACGCCCGCGCCAGCCGCGCCTTGCGGGGAGAAAACAGGGCGATCTCCTCCGCCGCGATCTGTGGAAAGGTCAGCTGCGGCGCAAGGCCACCGTAGTCCCGGAACAGGCGCCGGGTCTCGCCCGTGCTGAGCAGTCGGGTATAGTCGTAACCGACGCCGGCACGCAGCCAGACCCAGCGGGCCTGCAACCGCCGCGGCAAGTACCCCACGCCCCAGACGCCGACATGCGGCTCGGGCGACAGGCTGAAGCGGTTCGGTGTGACCAGGGCGTAGCGGCCGCCAGGTCTCAGCACGCGGGCCATCTCGCTCACATAACGCTTTTGGTCGCCAACATGTTCGATCACGTCGAGCGAGATATAGGACGCGACCGAGCCGTCCGCGACGGGCAGGCTTTCTGCCAATGCGGTGGCAAGTTGCGGGACCGCCCCGTTCTGGCGCAGCCAGTGCTTGGCGACCACCAGCCATTCCATCGAGACGTCAATGCCGTAGAGCGCAATACCGCGCCGGGCCAGCGCCACTGACATTTGCCCCGGCCCGACGCCAACCTCCAGGATCGGCATCTTCTGGGTATCGGCGAGCCAACCATTGATCTGCTGGTCGTATTTGCCGGCACCGGCCAGCACCTGCCGGGTGCGGAACCGGCATTTGGCATCGTCAAACTGGCGCGAATTCTTGAACACGTCATATATTCCAGCTTCGAGCCCCTCGGCCCGGATCAGCGCGTCGATCAGCAGTGCGCGGTCGCGGTCGCGGCCGAAATCGATCCAGGCGGGCTGACCCAACCGGAAATCGGGCAGTTCCGCCACGACCGGATAGTGCCGGTCGCAGGCCGCGCAAAACAGATTGTCCGCCGTGGCAGTCAGATCACCGTGGCATTGTGGGCATTTCCAGAACATCGTCGACCTGCCTTTTTTCGTTGTTTCTGTCGGCCGCGTCTTCGTCAATAAAGCTGCTCGCAGCTGCGCCCCGGTCCGCGCCAGTAGCCCGCGATCTCGCCCACGGCCCAGGCCAGGCACAAAAGCGCCAGCGCGGGCAGGGCGAAGGTGCGGCGCGGTCCGGTCTCGGCCCGGCTCACCGCGCTCATCCGCCTGACCAACACCAGCACCGGCACAGCGGGCGCGCCGAGCCGGTAGCGCCAGCGCAGGCCCGGTGCCGCCAGTGCGACCCGGGTGCCACCGAAGCAGCGGGCATAGCGCATCCGGCTGGACAAAAGCCCGGCCAATTGGTGCGAAGTGGTCATTGCAACGGCCATGTCTGCGGCCAGCAGCAGCGGCACCCCCGCCGCCAGCAGCCTTGCCTGACAGAAGGGTTTGTTCAAACCCTCGCGGGCAAGAATATCGCCGCAATGGGCCAAAAGGGCCTGCCGCGGCAGGACCATGTTGTTGCCGGGCAGGTCACGGGTCCGGCCGGAGTCCAGTTGCGCGGCCGAAAAGTCGGAATATTCAAAGATGAAGGCGGCCTGATCGGCTGCGCTGCAGCCCCCGGCATGGCGCACCGCCCCGCCAATGACCGCCTGGGGTGCGGCCTGTCTGGCGCGGATCAGCGCCGCGGCCCAGCCCGGTGCCGGAACGGCCTTGGGTTCCAGAAAGGCCAGGGCTGTGGCTGTGGTGGCGGCGATGCCCCTGGCCTTGAGTTGCGGCATGTTCAGCCCCGGTGCCCGGATCAAGACGCCCACCGGTGGCAGTTTCTGGGGCACATCGGGGCGACCGTCGACCACGATCACCTCGAACCGGGCCGCTTCGGGCTGGTCTGCCAGCGCCGCGAGCACCGCATCCGGCGTATCCCCGGGATCGCGGACGATCAGGATCACGGCGACATCGGCTGCTTCCGTCGAGGGTGCGGCAACAGGGGACATCCGGGTCTCAGACCGCGCCGGGCAGGGCAACGACGCCGCCGCTGGCGGAAGACGCATAGACCGCCTGGGCGATCTCGATCGCGCGGATACCGTCGGCGGCACTGGCGATGCGCCCGCCCGCCCGGCCCTGCGTCAGGGCGATGAAATCAGCCATCTCCTCTGCAAGTGTCTGGGCTGCGGTCGATTGCCAGCCCTTGAGCTTTTCGCGCAGGATCAGTTTGGGGTAAAAGTTCCGCTTGGTCTTTCGTGCCGCGCCGGGGCGCTCCATCGTCACGATGGTCGACATCATCGGCGCATAATAGGCGCGGGCCATGCCATGCGTGCCGTAAGCCTCGATGTAGAAGTGATAGCCCTTCCACTCGGTCCAGCTGGCACCGATGGTGCCGATCACGCCGTTGTCGCCGGTCAGGATCGCGTAGCCGTTGTCCTCGACCCGGTCGAGTGCCCAGGTCTTGTCCAGCGCCTTGCCATAGACCTGCCGCACCGGCCCCATCACGTGATGGACAAGGTCGATCATGTGGATGCCGTTGTCCAACAACGCGCCGCCGCCCATGACATCCTTGTCATACATCCACTGTGCCTTGAATTCGGCCAGCCCGGCGTGGCCGGCATAGCCCTTGACATGGCTCAGCGCACCGATGGCTCCGCTGGTGATGGCATCGCGCAGATCCTTGATGGCGGGGAAATAGCGGTGGTTGAACCCGACCGTCAGGATCAGGCCCTTGTCCTGCGCCAGGGCGATCATCCGGGCGCAGGCCTCGGGCGAATTGGCCATCGGCTTTTCCACGATCACATGTTTGCCCGCTTGCAGCGCGGTGGCGGCGATCGCTTCATGGGTGTTGGGCGGCGTGCTGACGATGACCACATCGGCATCCGAGGCGGCGAGCGCGTCGATGCTGTCAAACACCCGCCCACCCCCGGCCATTGCGGCGGCACGGCTCTTGTCGATATCGAACACCCCCGCGAACTGCGCATCGGGCATCATGTCGAGCGCCATCTTGCGCAACTGGGCGATGGCACCTGCGCCAACGATTGC
>JAYUGA010000223.1:0-11550 GCA_043738565.1 Rhodobacterales bacterium | reverse complement strand
CCACCCGGTGCGCCGCCGCCGTCAGTCCGCGGCCGAACCCCTGCGCCAGCAACCCCGCCAGCGCCGCCGGATGCCCCTCAGCCCCGATCTCGCTCGCCTGCGCCGCGCGGATTTGAGTCATCCCGTCAAACAGCGCCAGCTTCAGCGACGATGACCCGGCATTGACCACCAGCAGCATTCAGAACCCCGCCTTGACCAGATTGACCACCGCAAGAACCGCCAGTAACCCTATGGCAAATTTGCGAAAATCCTGCGGGTCGGTCTTCAGGAAATGCCGCCCGCCTGCCCAGATCCCCAAGCCCATCAACGGCAACGCCGCCGCCGCCACCTTGAACGTGTCCCAAACGATGATCCCGCTTCCCCACATCACCGGGATCGAGAACAAGTCCAGCGCCGCGAAATAGGCAATCAAGGTGCCGCGAAACACCGCCGCCGCCACCCCTTGCGCGGTGAAATAGGACGCCACCGGCAGCCCGGCCATCCCAACCGAATTCGCCATCCCGGCAAAAATTCCAACACCCAGATGCTGAGAAAACCGCTGTTCGGCTTTGATCCGCCAGCCCGTCAGCATCACCGCGCACATGAACAGGACGTAAACTGCAATCACCGCCCGCGCCACGTCGACACCCACCCGCGTGATCCCCCACAATCCCAGCGGCAGGCCGACAATCGCCCCGATCATCAGCGCCAGCACCCGCATCCAGTCAATATCCGCCCGCACGCCGCGCCACTGCTGAAACGTCATCAGAAACTCGCAGACCATGACGACGCCCACGAAATACATTGGGTTGGTGACCAGCGCCGCGGAGGACACCACCAGCGCCGAAAACCCAAACCCCGAATAGCCCCGCACAAACGCGGCAATCAGACCGGCAAGCGCCATGAACCCTGCCGCCTCGTAACTCATTGCGAACGGCAGACTCATTTCAGGCCCCTATTTGTGGTCGCATATCTGCGCTCGAAACCCCCGCCACCGCGACCGGCTTTTTCATCGCATCGCGTCGGAACGGCTCGCCCAGTTCCTGATTGATCATCGCCTCGATCAGGGTGGTCCTGCCTGCCATCTGATCGACGATCGCCTGCGCCAAAGCATCGCGCAACTCGACCATCGTGCGGGCGACAACCCCCAGCAGCCCACAAGCCCTTGCGATCCCGGCGTAAGAAACCCCTTCATCCAGCTCGGTGCCGACAAAGTTATCATCATACCACAGCGTAGAATTCCGCTTTTCTGCGCCCCATTGATAGTTGCGAAACACCACCTGAGTGATCGCCGGCCACTCTTTGCGGCCAATCGCCGTCAGTTCCGTCACCGCAATCCCGAACGCGCCGTCGCCCGAAAACCCCACCACCGGCACATCCGGGCAGGCAATCTTGGCGCCAATCACCGACGGCATGCCATAGCCGCAAGGCCCGAACAGCCCCGGTGCCAGATACTTCCGCCCCGCCTCGAACGTCGGGTAAGCATTGCCAATCGCACAGTTGTTGCCGATATCGCTGGAAATGATCGCCTCTTTCGGCAGCGCCGCCTGAATCGCCCGCCACGCCATCCGGGGCGACATCCAGTCCGGTTTCGCCGCCCGCGCCCGCGCGTTCCACGTCGTGCCTGCGTCATCCTCCTCATGGTCCATCGAAGACAACGCCTGCGCCCAGGTCGATTTCGTCTGCGCAATCAATCCTTTGCGTGCCGTCCTTCCGGTGTCCCCCGCCGTCCTCGCCAGCCGGGCCAAAATCCCCTCCGCCACCTTCCGCGCGTCGCCGACAATCCCCACTGCCACCCGCTTGGTCAGCCCGATCCGTGCCGGATTGAGATCGACCTGAATGATCTGCGCCGACTTTGGCCAGTAATCCAGCCCATACCCCGGCAGGGTCGAGAACGGATTGAGCCGCGTCCCCAGGGCCAACACCACATCGGCCCGCGCGATCAGTTCCATCGCCGCTTTCGACCCGTTATAGCCCAGCGGCCCGGCAAACAGCGGATGGCTCCCGGGGAAAGCGTCATTGTGCTGATAGCCCACGCAGACCGGCGCATCCAGCCGCTCCGCCAAGGCCATCGATGCCGGAATGGCGCCGCCAATCACCACCCCGGCCCCGTTCAGGATCACCGGAAACTTTGCCCCCGACAGCAGCGCCGCCGCCGCCGCCAGCGCATCTTCCCCCCCTGAAGGCCGCTCGAATTCCACCGCCACCGGCAGCTCGATGTCGATCACCTGAGTCCAGAAATCCCGCGGCATGTTGATCTGCGCCGGGGCACTGGCCCGCCTGGCGTTCACAATCACCCGGTTCAAAACCTCTGCCACCCGCGTAGGGTCGCGCACCTCTTCCTGATAGGCGACCATGTCCTTGAACAGCGCCATCTGTTCGACTTCCTGAAACCCGCCCATCCCGATCGTCTTGTTCGCCGCCTGCGGCGTCACCAGCAAAAGCGGCGTGTGGTTCCAGTAGGCCGTCTTCACTGCGGTGACGAAATTGGTGATCCCCGGGCCGTTTTGCGCAATCATCATGCAGATTTTGCCACTGGCACGGGTAAACCCATCCGCCATCATGCCGCCCGAGCCTTCATGGGCGCAGTCCCAGAAGGTGATGCCGGCTTTCGGGAAATTGTCCGAAATCGGCATGAAGGCAGAGCCGATGATGCCGAAGACATGCTCGATCCCGTGCATTTGCAGGGTTTTGACAAAAGCCTCTTCGGTGGTCATCCGCATCGCAACTCTCCCATAGGTTTCAGCCCTTGTAATGCCAGCCCGAAAGCCCCCTTAGGGCCAGCACCCACGAGCTGATAAGTCCAGAACAGGCTTCCAAACGTAGAGACGCCAAGAAGACGCAGGCAAGACGCGTTCAAGACATCACTTTTGCCACCGCCGCCGCAATCCGCGCCACCCCTCCGGCAATCTTGGGTTGCGGAATCGAGGAATACCCAAGCCGATAATGCTGATGATCCGGCGTTCCAGGATCAAAAAACGCCCGCCCCGGCTCTATCAGCACCCCGTCGCGCCGCAACTCCGCAGCCAGCAGTTCCGTATCCACCCCGCACCGCATCCAGAAACTCGACCCACCAAACCCACCCTGCCCTGCGACCTGCAACCCATTGGCAACAATTACTTCCTCCATCAAAATCCTGCGCCGCTTATAGGCCCCGCGCATGCGGCCAATCAGCGCGTCATAATGGCCAAGGCTCAGGAAATAGGCCAAAGTGCGCTGAATATGGCCCGGCGGATGGCGTAGCGACATCAACCTCAACGCCCGCGCCTCCCGAATAAATCCAGGCGGGCCAACCAGATAACCCAGCCGCATCCCCGGAAACACCGATTTCGAAAACGACCCGGCATAAACCACCCGCCCGCCGGAATCCAAGGATTTCAGCGCGGGTGAAGCGGGTTTCAGAAACGACATCTCGAATTCATAATCATCCTCAACAACAATAAACCCTGCCTTTTCAGCAGCTTCCAGCAGGGCCAACCGGCGCTCCAACGGCATCGTCGCATTGGTAGGGCATTGATGGGAGGCGGTGGTGAACACCGCATCCACCCCCTTGGGCAGTCGCTCCGGCGGCAAGCCTTCGGCATCGACATCCACCGGGCAAACCTCGGTGCCCGACGCCTGCAAAATCGCCCGCAACCCTGGATAGCCCGGATTTTCCATCACCGCCCGCCGCCCGGCCCCCAGCAGGCAAGTCGCTGTAATCCATAGCGCATTTTGCGCCCCCAGCGTCAGCAGCACCTCATCCTCCCGCGCCGCGATCCCCCGTCTGGGCAGAATCTGCCGCAACAAATGGTCGATCAACAGCGGGTCATCGCGGTCATAGTAATCTGCCGTCATCGCCGCAAAATCCCGCCGCCCCAGGGCGCGCACCGCACAGAGCCGCCAGTTCTGATGGTCAAACAGCGTCGGATCGGTCTGGCCATAGATGAACGGATATTCAAAGCCTTGCCAGTCGGCAGGCCGCTCGACCTCGCCCTGTCCGGAAAACCGCGAACTGGAAAGCCGCGCAAAATCAACCGCTTCCACCCGCGCCGCCCTTTGCGGCATTTCAAACGGCAAAGGCGCGTTGTCCGAGATATAGTAGCCCGACCGCCCCCGCGCCGTCACATAATCCGCCGCCACCAGTTCGCCATAGGCCAAAGTCACGGTGATCCGGCTCACCGCCAGATGCGCCGCCAGCCCGCGCGACGACGGCATCTTCTGCCCGCTGCGATACCGCCCCGCCAGCACGCCTTCCGTCACCATCTGCCGGATACGCTGCTGCAACGACCCGCGCTGTGCGGGCGGCAGAACAAAGGCCTCGGTCGGGATCAGCACATGCCAACCCTCTCAAAATTTCGTAAGGTTTTGCATTTTCTGTCCCCAAATATCCCACAGGGGCCCGGGGGTGTGAAACCCCCGGCCTTCGAGGAATATCCTGTCAGTTGAACACCTTGACCAGCGCCCGATCCACCGCATCGGTGATGTGGTCGATGTTGTCCGGCGTGGCGATCAAGGCGGGCGAGAAGCACAAAGTATTGTTCAACCCGTTCAGTGACCGGTTGGTCATCCCAATGATCACGCCCTGCGCCATGCAATCGGCGACCACGGCAGCGACCTTCTTCTCGTCCGCCGCCTCTTTCGTCACCCGGTCCGCCACCAGTTCCGCGCCGCAGAACAGCCCCGCGCCGCGCACATCACCGATCACCCGGTGCTTGTCCTTGAGCGCCCGCAGATTGTCCATCATCCGCGCCCCCATCTTCAGCGTGTTGTCCAGAAGCCCCTCTTCCTCGATGATCTTCATATTCTCCAACGCCGCCGCCGGCCCCGATGTGCAGCCGCCGAAGGTCGAGATATCGCGGAAATAGCTCATTGGATCGGAGGGGTCGTCTTTGAACATCTCGAACACCGCCTCGGTCGTCACGGTGCAGGAAATCGCAGCATAGCCCGAGGCAACCCCTTTGGCCATCGTCACAAAGTCGGGTTTGACGCCGTAATTCTGATAGCCGAACCAGGTTCCGGTCCGGCCGACGCCGCAGACAACCTCATCAATATGCAGCAAAATATTGTATTTCTTGCAAATCTCCTGCACCCGTTCCCAATAGCCCGCCGGTGGCACGATCACGCCGCCCCCCGCCGTCACCGGCTCCAGCACCAGCGCCCCCACGCTATCCGCCCCTTCGCGCAGGATCACTTCTTCAATCGCATCCGCCGCGCGTTCGCCGTAGTTCTCGACATCCCACTGCTTGCGGTATTCCAGACAATGCGGCACCTCGACAAAGCCCGGCGTGAACGGCCCGTATTGCATCGCCCGCTGCGGCTGACCGGCGCTGGACAGCGCGGTGATCGTGGTGCCGTGGTAGTCGCGGTCCCGGTACAGGATCTTGTATTTCTTGCCACCGTGGTGCCGGTGCGCGATCTGGCGCACCATCTTATAGACCTTCTCGTTGGCCTCGGACCCCGAGTTGGAATAGTAAACCCGCGTCAGCCCCGGCATCTTTTCGATCAGCCGCTTGGCAAAGTTCGCCCCCGGAATCGAGCCTGCCGAGCCCGCGAAATAGTTCAGCTTGATCAACTGGTCGCGCACCGCATTGGCAATTGATTCACGCCCGTAACCGACATTGACCGTCCACACCCCGCCGGAAACCGCGTCCAGGTGTTCGCGGCCCTTGGCATCCCAGACCTTGATCCCGCGGCCCTCGACCATGACACGCGGGTCAATCGTCTCGAACGGCTTGTGCTGGATCAGATGGTGCCAGATATGGGCGCGATCCGCCTCGATCACGGCGCTCATGTCATTGATTTTATTGTCCATCGTCAAAACTCCCTGACCCCGAATCGCACCGCCGGGCAGAATGCCCCTGATGCTGACTTTGCCCTATCATTCATCATTGGACAACCTTGCGTTAGGTCCAGTGTCCAGAGGCTGATAACGCCAGATTGCGCCGGACCGGCGGCAATTGCAAACCCGCGCGGAAAGCGGCAAAGATGGCGGGCGACACGGGGGGATAATGGAACAGATCAACTGGATAGCCGTCGATTGGGGCACCTCCAATCTGCGGGCCTGGGCGATGGCGGCAAATCGCCCTGTGGCAGAGGCGGCATCAGACGATGGCATGGGAAAACTGACGCCCGACGCCTTTGAACCCGCCCTTCTGCGCCTGATCACCCCTTGGCTCACCGCCGCTACCACCCCGGTCCTCGCCTGCGGCATGGTCGGCGCCCGGCAGGGCTGGCGCGAGGCCGCCTATCGTGCAGTCCCTTGCACCCCGGTTGCGGCGGGTGGTGTCCTGAACGTCCCGACGAATGATCCCCGCATCCGTGTCAAGATCGCCCCCGGTCTCAGCCAGTCCCGCCCCGCCGATGTGATGCGCGGCGAGGAGACCCAGATTGCCGGGGCTTTGGCCCTGAACCCCGGTTTCGACGGCGTGCTGTGCCTGCCCGGCACCCACAGCAAATGGGCGCAGATCTCGGCGGGCGAGGTCGTCAGTTTCCAGACCTACATGACCGGCGAGTTGTTCGCCCTCCTCTCCACCCAATCGGTCCTGCGCCACGGCATGGCCAGCGGCTGGGATGACACCGCGTTTGACGAGGGTCTGTCCGACGCCCTCAGCCGCCCCGACCGCATCGCCGCCAAGCTGTTCGCCTTGCGCGCCGAGGGCCTGCTGCACGGCCTGACCCCGGCGCAAGCCCGCGCCAGATTGTCCGGCCTGCTGATCGGCATCGAACTGGCGGCGGCCAAACCCTATTGGCTGGGCCAGGATGTCAAACTGATCTGCACCGCCGCCCTTGCCGCCAGCTATGCCCGCGCCCTTGCCACCCAGGGCGTCAGCGCGCCAAGCCTTGACGCCACCACCTGCACCCTCGCGGGCCTTTCCGCCCTGCAACTCCAGATTGGCCAAACCCCATGACCCACCGCAACCTGATCGCCATCCTGCGCGGCATCACTCCGCCTGAGGCCCTGCCCGCCGCCGCCGCGCTGATCGCCGCAGGCATCACCCGCATCGAGGTGCCGCTGAACTCGCCCGAGCCCTATGCTTCGATTGCCGCAATGGCGCAAGCCTTTGGGGCGCAGGCCGAAATCGGCGCGGGCACCGTGCTGACTGTCGCACAGGTTCGCCTCGTCCGCGATGCAGGCGGCACCCTGATCGTGTCGCCCAACTGTGACCCGGACGTGATCGCCGCCACCAAGGCCACCGGGATGGCAAGCTGGCCCGGCGTGATGACGCCCTCCGAATGCTTTGCGGCCCTGAAAGCCGGGGCCGACGTGCTGAAAATCTTTCCGGCCAGCCTGATCGGCCCTGATGGTCTGAAAGCCATCCGCGCCGTCTTGCCCAAGGGCACCCAAGTCTATGCGGTCGGCGGTGCCGGGGCGTCAAACTTCGCCCAATGGTTCAACGCCGGGGCCGATGGTTTCGGCATCGGCACCGCCCTTTACACCCCCGGCCTTGCCACCGCCGACATCACCCACCGCGCCCGTGAAATCGTCACCGCCTATGACGGAGCGCACAAATGATCCACGACAACCGTGCCTGCGAACTGGGCGAGGGCCCGCTGTGGCACCCGATCCGCCGCCAGTTGTTCTGGTTCGACATCCTGAACCGGCAGCTCATGTCACAAGACCGTTCTGGTCCGAAGGTCTGGAAATTCCCCGAAATGGTGTCCGCCGCCGCCTGGGTTTCGCAGGATGTGCTGCTGATCGCCGGTGAACGTGATCTGTTCCTGTTCGATCTGGAGACCGAGGAAATCGAACCCCTGACCGACCTCGAATCCGACAAGCCCGGCAATCGTTCCAACGATGGCCGCGCCGACCGGCAGGGCGGGTTCTGGATCGGCACGATGGGCAAAGACCCGGCGACCCGCAACGGTCGCGGTGCGATCTATCGGTTTTACAAAGGCGAACTCCGGCTCCTGTATCCCGACATCTCGATCCCCAATGCGATCTGCTTCCCCCCCGATGGCAAGTTCGCGCATTACACCGACACGCTGGATGGCCGGGTGATGAAGGTCGCGCTGGACGCTCAGGGCTGGCCCGCCGCCGCGCCGACCGTGTTTCTGGACCTGCGTGGCGAAAAGCTGAACCCAGATGGCGCGGTGATCGACGCGGATGGCACGATGTGGCTGGCGCAATGGGGGGCGTCCCGCATTGCTGCCTATACCCCGGACGGCAGGTTTCTGCGGGCGGTGCCGTTCGACGCGCCGCAAACCTCGTGCCCGGCGTTTGGCGGCCCGGACCTCACCACGCTGTTCTGCACCACCGCGCTGGAAAGCATGGGCACCGCCGCCCGCGCCGCCAACCCCAATTCCGGCAAGACCTTCGCCGCCCCCGGCGTGTCCAAGGGTCTGCCCGAACCGCAATTCCTGTTGTGAGCCTCGCCGCCCAGATCACCCGGGCCGCCGCCGAACTGGCCCAGGCGGCCGCCGCCACCCACCCCGCCGCCCTTGCGGCGCTGGTCGAAGAACTGGCGACCGCCAGACGCATCGTCACCTATGGCTGTGGCCGCGAGGGCTTGATGCTGCGGGCGCAGTCCATGCGGCTGTATCACCTTGGCCTCGATGTGCATGTGGTGGGCGACATGTCCTGCCCGCCGCTTGGCGCGGGCGACCTGCTGCTGGTCTCCTCCGGTCCCGGCAAACTGTCCACCGTCGCCGCGCTGATCCAGCAGGCCAGGGCCGCCCAGGCCCGCACCGCCTGCATCACCGCCCAACCGACCGGGCCAGACCCCAAGGCCTGCGACCTTGTGCTGGTGATCCCGGCGCAGACGATGGCCAATGATCAGGGCACCGACCAGACCGTCTTGCCGATGGGATCGGTCTTCGAAGGTGCCCAGTTCCTGATTTTCGAGATTCTGGTCCTGCAGTTGCGCGACCGTTTGGCCGAAACTCCGGCCGCAATGC
Source organism: Rhodobacterales bacterium (assembly GCA_043738565.1). Lineage (GTDB taxonomy): Bacteria > Pseudomonadota > Alphaproteobacteria > Rhodobacterales > Rhodobacteraceae > Stagnihabitans. Next base: position 2,694 of record JAYUGA010000223.1, on the reverse strand, counting down.
GGACCCGCCATACCAATCTGGAATAGCAAGTAAACCCGGCAGGTGCACCGCTTCGGGCAGTTTTTGCACCGTTTCGGTCAATCCCTACCCAACGTCGCACCATTAAAGCCTTGCCGAATCCATTCCGGGCAGGTCAGAACGGTTGAAACAACGGCGGGGACACATGCCGGTTCTGGGAACGATGACCAAACCTTTGGGCACCGATCAGCCCATCGCGATCCGCGTCAGCGGCCTGCTCAAAAGCTTCGGCAGCCATGAGGTGCTGAAAGGCGTGTCGCTCTGTGCCCGCGAAGGCGACGTGGTGGCGATCATCGGCGGCTCGGGTTCGGGCAAATCGACCATGCTGCGCTGCATCAACTTTCTGGAAACCCCCTCCGGTGGCGACATCGAAATCGGCGGTGAAAAGGTCCAGATGCATGCCGATGGCAGCCCCTCCAACCGCCGCCAGATCGAAAAGCTGCGGCAAAGCCTTGGCATGGTGTTCCAGAACTTCAACCTCTGGACCCACAAGACGGTGCTGGAAAACCTGATCGAAGTGCCGGTGCATGTGTTGAAATGCCCGCGCCCCGAGGCCGAGGAACGCGCCCGAAAACTGCTGAAACGGGTCGGCCTTGCCGAAAAAGAGGCCGCATATCCCGCCTTCATGTCCGGTGGTCAGCAGCAACGCGCCGCCATCGCCCGCGCTTTGTGCATGAACCCCAAGGCCATGCTGTTCGACGAACCGACCTCGGCGCTTGACCCTGAACTGGTGGGCGAGGTGTTGCAGGTCATCAAGGGCCTCGCCGACGAAGGCCGCACCATGATCCTTGTCACCCACGAGATGAAGTTCGCCCGTGAAGTGGCGACCCATGTCATCTATCTGCACAACGGCGTCATCGAAGAAGAAGGCCCGCCAGAGGCGCTGTTCGGTGCGCCCAAATCGGAACGCCTGAAGCAATTCCTGAAAACCGTGGGCTGAGCAGACCTGCGGGAAAACCCGGCCAACAAGGAGAAAGCCATGAAGAAACTAGCCCTGGCACTTGCCGCAACCTTCGCCCTCGGCACCGCCGCGCTGGCGGACCCGCTCAAGATCGGCGTCGCGTCCGAGCCCTATCCGCCCTTCGCCTCGCCCGACGCTTCCGGCAACTGGGTCGGCTGGGAGATTGATTTCATGAGCGCCATCTGCAAGCAGGCGGCGCTGGACTGCGTGGTCACCCCCACCGCCTGGGACGGCATCATCCCGGCGCTGACCTCTGGTCAGATCGACCTGATCATGGCCTCGATGACGATCACCCCGGAACGCGCCAAGACCATCGACTTTTCCGACAAATATTACAACACCCCTACAGCCATGGCCGTGACCAAGGGATCGAGGCTCAAGGCCACACCCGAATCTTTGGCGGGCAAGATCGTCGGCGTGCAGGTGTCGACCATCCACGAGACTTATGCCCAGAAGTATTTCGCGCCCACTGTTGCCGAGATAAAGACCTATCAGACGCTGGACGAGGTGTATCAGGATCTTGCCGCCGGTCGGATTGATGCCGCTGTTGCGGATACGATCCCGATAAATGACTTTTTGAAAACGGATACCGGCAAATCTTGCTGCGAATTCGCCGGCGACGTCGCGGATGACAAGGAGATTCTGGGGCTGGGCATCGGCTTTGGCCTGCGCAAGGGCGATCCGCTGCTGCCCAAGCTGAACGAGGCGATCAAGGCGATCCGCGCCGATGGCACCTACGACACCATCACCAAAAAGTATTTCGACTTCGACATCTTCGGCAACTGATGACCTGCCCCCCTCCCGCACAACTGTCGTCGCTGACTCTTCTGGGCTTTGGCGATTGCGGTTGGGGGGCGACCTTGCTGGCCGGGCTGGTCAACTCGATCATCATTGCCCTTGGGGCCTATGGCCTTGGCTTCCTGATCGGCATCGGCGGCGCTTTTGGCAAACTTTATGGCGGCCCGATCCTGAAAGACCTGCTGGCCGTCTATACCACCATTGTCCGCGCCGTGCCGGAACTGGTGCTGATCCTGATCCTGTTCTACGCCTTCACCGGCATCCTGAACGAGGCGCTGCTGGCCTGGGGTTTTGACCGCGTGCAAATCTCGCCGATCGTGACCGGCATCGCCGTCCTTGGCATCGTGCAAGGTGCCTATCAGACCGAGGTTCTGCGCGGTGGCATCCTCGCTGTCCCCGCCGGTCAGATCGAGGCGGCCCGCGCAATGGGCATGCCGCGCGGGTTGCTGGCCCGACGGATCACGCTGCCCCTGATGACCGCCAACGCCTTGCCCGGCATGGCCAACCTGTGGCTGAACGCCACCAAGGACACCGCCCTCTTGGCCGTCATCGGATTCTCGGAACTGACCCAGGCCACCAAACAGGCGGCGTCGACCACCAAAGCCTTCTTCACCTTCTTTCTGGCCGCGATGGTGCTTTACCTCTGCATCTCGCTGCTATCGACCTTTCTGATCGGCCGGATCGAGAAATGGGCGCGGCGCGGCGAGCGCGATGTGAGGGGCTGATGCGCGACTTCCTGAAACCGCACCGCATCGTGCTGCTGGTCCTGGCGCTGGCGCTGGTCGCGTTTTGCGTGCTGAAACTGCGCTGGGACTGGCTGGCCGAACCGAAATACCAGATTGCCCTGCTGCAAGGCATCTGGCGCTCGATCTGGATCATGACCGTCACGATGGTGCTCGGCATGTGCCTCGCCATCC
>JAYUGA010000222.1:0-4267 GCA_043738565.1 Rhodobacterales bacterium | reverse complement strand
GCGGCGAACTGATGGCGCGGGGCAAGAAGGGCCGGGTGGTATCGGGCTGGCTGGTGGTGGACAAACCGGCAGGCATCACCTCCAGCGCGGTGGTGAACAAGGTGAAATGGGCGTTCGGGGCGCAAAAGGCGGGGCATGCGGGCACGCTCGACCCGGCGGCGACCGGGGTTCTGGCGGTGGCTTTGGGCGAGGCCACGAAAACCGTGCCCTACGTCACCGATGCACTGAAATGCTACCGGTTCACGGTGAATTTCGGCGCGGCAACCACCACCGATGATGCCGAGGGCGAGGTGATGGCAACCTCTGCACTGCGCCCTGCGGACGCGGAAATTCAAGCGGCACTGGTGGCGTTCCGCGGCGATGTCCAGCAGGTGCCGCCGCAGTTTTCCGCAGTCAAGGTCGATGGCGCGCGGGCCTATGATCTGGCGCGGGGCGGTGAGGTGATGGCCCTTGCCGCGCGCGACCTATGGGTAGAAAAGCTGGAGATGATCGCGCGGCCCGACGCCGATCATGTGGAATTGCAGATGGTCTGCGGCAAGGGTGGCTACGTGCGGTCGATTGCCCGCGATCTGGGGCGGGCTTTGGGCTGCCTGGGTCATGTGGCGTGGCTGCGGCGGGAATGGTCGGGGCCGTTTACGGCGGCGCAGGGGATCAGTCTGGAAGAGATTGACCGCCTGGCCAAAACCGAAGCGCTGGATGGCTGGCTGCAGCCGCTGGAACTCGGCTTGGGCGATCTGCCGGAAGTGCGGGCGACGCCGGAAGGCGCGGTGCGGCTGGGGCATGGCAATCCGGGCATGGTGATTGGCGCGGGCCTGACCTATGGCGACGAGGCCTGGGCGTCCTATGAGGGCCGCGCAATTGCCGTGGGCATCTATCGCGGCGGCGAGTTGCATCCGGCGCGGGTGTTCAACTGAGCTTGGGCGAGGGCCGGACTTGCGGGCCATCGAGGCCCGCGCGTCCGGTCTGGTGTTTTCCCTGTCGCGTGGCGTGGGTTGAGAAAAGGGCGCGCCGCGCGGGGATGTTTGGCCAATGTGTATGGGTGAGGCTTTGATCACGCGACAGCACCAGAAGGGCGATGCGGCCAGTGTGGCGGTCTATTCGCCCTGCGAGCGCTATCGCTACCGGCTGACGCGGGTCTGGGCGGCGGGGCCACGGGTGGCGTTTGTCATGCTGAACCCTTCGACCGCGACCGAGGTGCAGAACGACCCGACGGTGGAGCGCTGTGAACGGCGGGCGCGGGCGCTGGGCTTTGGCAGTTTTGCGGTCGCCAATATCTTTGCCTTCCGCGCGACGGACCCGCGTATGATGCGGGCCGAGGGCGATCCGGTCGGGCCGGGCAATGATGCGGCGATCGTGGAACTGGCGGGGCAGGCGGAGTGCATTGTCTGCGGTTGGGGCAGTCATGGGGTGCATCTGGGCCGGGGCGTCCGGGTCGAGGCGCTGTTGCGCGGCACCGGCCGCCCGCTGCATCATCTGGGGCTGACGCTGGCGGGTGCGCCGAAGCATCCGCTGTACATTGGCTATGACCGCCAGCCCGAACCCTGGGCTTAGGCCGCTTTCAGGATGAAATCAGCGGCGGTCAGGCCGGCGCCGCCCTGCACATTGGCCACCGCAACCCCGTCCAGCATGACGGTCGCATCGGAGGAGCCTTCGGCGGTATTCACCGTCAGTTCGGGGTCGGGATGCTGGTTTTGATCATAGAGGACCACCAGTGAATCCTCGCGCGGGTTATAATCGGTGATCTGGGCCACGGGATCGCCCTGCTGGATTTCGTCCAGCACGAACTGATCCGCGCCCTCGCCGCCATTGCCATAGTCGCCCGCCCCCAGCCGCAGCAGGTCATCGCCCGCGCCGCCGTTGAGGAAATCCGTGCTGTGGTCGTCGCCGCCGGTCGTATCCTCGCCCCACAGCGTGTCATTGCCATCGTTGCCGTCGATCGTGTCTGACCCGGCACCGCCTGCGGTCAGATCGTCGCCCGCGCCGCCCGCCAGCGCATCGGACCCGTCGCCGCCGCTTAACCTGTCGTCGCCGACGCCGCCGATCAGGCTGTCATCACCCGCGCCTGCGGCCAGGCTGTCATTGCCACTGTCGCCGGCCAGCGTGTCATCGCCGGTGCCGCCGGACAGGCTGTCCTTGCCATCTTCGCCATGCAGATTGTCATTCCCGGCGTCGCCGGTCAGCGTGTCGTCGCCGTAGCCGCCATGCAACCAGTCGTTGCCATCGCCGCCGTCCAGCCTGTCATCGCCTTCCCGCCCGCCCAAGAGGTCGTTGCCATCGCCGCCAGCGACGGAATCATCGCCGCCATCGCTGGTCAGAATGTCATCGCCAGCATCACCGGTCAGGGTTTCGTTCGGGTCTGCCGCCGGATCAGGGTTGTCCAGCAGCGATCCGCCATCAGATATCTGCACAGCCGGGTCGGGCGCATCCGGGTCGGTTTCGTCGGGGGTGCCGTGATCATCGCCTTGATCGGTGGACATCAGCGTATCTGCCACGACACCGGCAAACAGCGCACCGAACAATCCCAGAAGTCCCAGCATTCACACACTCCACCAATCCGGAACCCACCCGCGCCGTTAACAAAGGTTAACGTCAACCCATTGGCGGTACAGAATAATCCTGAAATCATCCTGCCAGAAAAACCGGTCCAAATCCAGCACCACCGGGGCCGGCTTTTGGAATTCGCGCAGTTAGGTTAAGCAAGTCTTACCGTGGCAACGGCTCCGGGTCGCGCTGCCGGTGCCGATTTTTCCGGCCTTTCCTTTGCGCGCCATATCTTCTATACGCGCGCATCCACCGCATTGTGGAACCAAGGGCCTTGCTGGACGACATCCCGGCTTGTGCCGTCACACCAACCGCAAGGAGATTCCGATGTCGATCACTGTCGAAGCCAAGGCCCAACTGATCAAGGACTATGCAACCAAGGAAAATGACACCGGTTCGCCGGAAGTTCAGGTTGCGATCCTGTCGTCGCGCATTGCCACGCTAACCGAGCATTTCAAGGGCCACAAGAAAGACAACCACTCGCGTCGCGGGCTGCTGATGATGGTCGCCCAGCGCCGCAAGCTGCTGGACTACCTGAAGTCCAAGGACGAAACCCGCTACCAGTCGCTGATCACGCGCCTGAGCCTGCGCCGCTGATTTATTTCCTTTGGGATAAGCAACGCCCGTGCCGAAAGGTGCGGGCGGTCTATTTTTTAGATGCCGCTTGGCAAATCAAAAAATCAATATTAATCTTCGTGATTGAGAAGCTCAGTCAACGGGCGTGGGGTGCTGATGGCCGGTTTTTCGAACGATGTTAAGGTAGCGGCCGGCTTCCGTCTTATCCTTCCTGGAGAGACGTTTTCCGCGACTTTCCATCGACTAGAAGTATATCAGATTTTTGGGGCGGCTATTGTCGAGTCGGCCACTCACACTCACAGCTTCGATCTTCGAGGAGATCAATTCAAACTTTGCATTGGCTCCAATATTAATGCATTATGTCAAAAACTGCACGGTGTTGACTATACAGATAATGAAGCTTTGTGGGCAAAAGAAAATAACGCCGCTTCGCCATACCTTTTGGTATCGTTTGGCCCGACATCAGAATTTACGGTCGATGAAGGTTTTGTCAGGATAGATGACGATAAAACCTATTTTTGGGATTGCTTCCCAAATGCAAGGAAAATGTTGGCTGATGTCAGTGATCGGGCGGTGCCAATCCTCCTTGCCAGTTTGTCGGCGAAGTTTGCATCAGCACATGCTCAATCCCGATTTCTTAAAAGAGACATTGCGTTCTCAGGGGTGGATCGCGCAGGGTGAACTATCCACGATTTTCGGATAACAGTGAACGCAAGGGGGATAACCTCTCTGGCGTACGCTGGAGAGACGATCAACGGAATGGTGAAGAGCGCGTTGGAATCGCTGGATGGCGTTGGTCCAAGGGTTGCTGAATTCTTCAGTTGGGCAGAAAGAGAGGAGGACATAGTGAAGAAGTTCATTCTATATTTCATTTCTTTGGAGATGTTCAGCCATAAAGAGTTCAAATTGAATTTTGGAAATCGCACCGCGGATGAAATGGAGCAGATGGTGGGTTCTGCCGAGAGCAATTTTCCTGTTTCGTCAGAATGGTTGTTGAAACGAAAACAAAGAGAATGGACAACTCTGCAAGAGCGCTTTGTCGCAGGTGTCATGCTTAGGGTCAGGACCTGTAAATTTGCTTTACAGCCTGTGCGCGGCCTGATTCACTTTTCCAAAAAGGGGGAGTGCCATGAGCGCAGATTTTTGGTTG
>JAYUGA010000221.1:0-4268 GCA_043738565.1 Rhodobacterales bacterium | reverse complement strand
TTCAGGCAGAATTCTTCGTGGGTCGTCAGGGGTTTCATGGGGGCCTCCGTTGCGTTGGGATGGGTGCAGACAGCGCACGAGACCAAAAGAGAGCAACTCCTAAGTCACTGCAATTATTGAGGTTTCGATCAGAATGGGAGTGTCCCGGCGAAGCTATGCCGCGCAGCGCGGCGTCTCCGAGGCGGCGGTGCGTAAAGCCATTGCCACCGGCCGGATCACAACGCTGCCCGACGGCACGATTGACCCCGGCCAAGCGGATTCCGAATGGGGCGCCCAGACCGATCCGGCCAAACAACGGGGCCAACAGGCCCGCCTGATGGCCCTTGAGACGGCAGCAGGAACGACCAGAGCGGCAGCCGCGACCAAGCCGGTGTCGCAAGCGGCCTTGAAAGCGGTGGCTGATACTCTGCGCGATGCCGGAACCGAGCCCAGCCCGGGCGAGGCGACCGGCGGTGAGGTGTCATTCCTGCGCGCCCGGATGGCGAACGAGGTTTTGAAGGCCCAGACCGCCAAGGTCCGCTTAGAAAAGATGAAGGCCGAGGTCATCGATCGGGCCCGGGCGACGGCGATGGTGTTCGATCTGGCCCGGCGCGAACGGGATGCCTGGCTGAATTGGCCGCCGCGAGTGGCGGCCAACATGGCTGCGGAACTGGGCGTCGATGCCCATCGGATGGAGCAGGTTTTGGACATGTATCTGCGGGCGCATCTGACGGATATGGCGGAGGTCAAGATTGAGCTCCGTTGAGACCTTCGACGGTGCGGAGGAAGTCCGGCGTGCTTGGATGGCAGGCCTTGCACCCGATCCGTCGCTGACGGTGTCGCAATGGGCGGACCGGCACCGCGTCTTGTCGTCACGGGCGGCGTCCGAGGCGGGGCCCAATCGCACGGCGCGGACGCCCTACATGAAAGCCGTGATGGACGCCCTGTCGCCCCGCAACCCGGCGCAGCGCGTCGTGTTCATGACGGCGGCACAAGTTGGCGCCACCGAGGCGGGCAACAACTGGATCGGCTTCTGCATGCACCGCGCGCCGGGTCCGTTTCTGGCGATGCAGCCGACTGTGGATCTGGCGAAACGCCTATCGCAGCAACGGATCGACCCGCTGATTGAGGAAAGCCCTGATTTACGGGCGCTGGTGTTGCCGTCGCGGTCTCGGGATGCCGGAAACACCGTTCTCGGCAAGCGCTTTCCGGGTGGCCAGTTGATCCTGACCGGTGCCAATTCCGCCGTCGGCCTGCGATCAATGCCCGCGCGCTGGGTATTTCTGGACGAGGTCGACGCCTATCCGGGCGATGTCGATGGCGAGGGTGATCCTATCGCCTTGGCGGAAGCGCGGACGATCAGCTTCGGGCATCGCTCAAAGCTGTTTCTGGCCTCCACCCCCACCATCAAGGGAGTTAGCCGCATCGAACGGGAATACGAGGCGTCCGATTAGCAGCGTTATCACGTCCCCTGCCCGCACTGCGGCACCCTGCAGTGGCTGAAATTCGAGCGGCTGCATTGGCCGAAAGGTCTGCCCGACCGCACACACTACGTCTGCGAGGCCTGTGACGAGCCAATCGAAGAGCGTCACAAGCCGTGGATGATGGCCGAGGCCAACGGGGCCGACTGGACGCCGACGGCCTCGCCCGAACAGGTGATGGCGGCGAAAGCGGAGGGGATCGTGGGCTTCCACATTTCCGGGCTCTATTCGCCACTCGGCTGGTTGTCTTGGGAGGAAATCGCCAGGGGCTGGGAAGCCGCCCAAGGCAACGATGCGGCCCTGAAGACGCTGAAGAACACGGTTCTTGGCGAGACTTGGCAGGAACGTGGCGAAGCGCCGGATTGGCAGCGGGTCTATGAACGGCGCGAGCCTTGGCAATTGGGCCAAGTGCCGGAGGGTGTTCTGGTTCTGACCGCCGGGGCGGACGTCCAGCGCGAGGGCCGGATCGAGGTCGATGTCTGGGGCTGGGACCGCAATCTGCGGTCGTGGCTGGTCGACCATATCGTCGTCGAAGGCGAAATCGCCAATCCGGCAACCTGGGATCAGGTGACCACGATCTTGAGCCAGACTTGGCCGCATGCTGGCGGCCAGCGGATGGGTCTCGCCCGCCTCGCCGTCGACACCGGCGACGGCGTCACCACTGATGCCGTCTATTCATGGGTGCGGGCACAGGGCCGGGGTCAGGTGATCGCGGTCAAGGGCGTGGGCGGGTTCGATCGGTCCAGCCCCGTCGACGGGCCGACCTTTGTCGAGGTGACCGAGCGCGGCCACAAAATCCGCCGTGGGGTGCAGCTTTGGAAAGTGGCGGTTTCGGTCTTCAAGTCCGAAACCTATCGCTACCTGCGGCTTGCACCGCCGACCGACGAAGAAGTGGCGGCGGGCGGTGCCTGGCCTTCCGGGTTCGTACACATCCCACGGGGATCACCTCGGAATGGGTGCGCCAATTGACCGCCGAGCAACTGGTCACGATTAAAACCCGGCATGGGTTCCCGAAGTTGGAATGGCAGAAGATCCGCGATCGCAACGAGGCCCTCGACAACCGGGTCTATGCCCGCGCCGCCGCTTGGCTGATGGGCCTCGATCGCTGGGACGAGCCGCGCTGGGAACAGATGGAACTGCAACTCGATCCGGCTCCGCAGCCGGGCCGCGAAGAGGAGGAACTGGCGGGCCGCCCGAATGCGCCCCTGCCGCGCACAATGCAACAAGCGCCAAAACCCTCCGGTTGGATGGGACCACGGCGCGGAAAATGGTTCTAGGATGGCATGGACGCAAGCCGATCTCGACGCGCTGAAGGAGGCCTACGCCACCGGCACGCTCCTTGTCCGCCTGCCTGACGGCCGAGAGGTGACCTATCCGAATGGTGATGATCTCCTGCGCCGCATCAGGATTGTCGAGGCCGAACTCGCTGCGGTGAGCGCTGGCCAATCCACGCCGGTCGGGCGCTTCGCGACCTTCCGGAGGGGATGATGGCCGATCGTTCCAGCCAACCCGCACCCGGCGTGCCTTGGGGTTTCATGGATAGCGCCGTGGCGATGGTGTCGCCGTCGACGGCCGCCCGGCGTTATGCGGCCCGAGTGGCGATCGCCAACCTGCGCCGGGGCTATGAGGGCGGCAGCAACGGGCGGGCGACTTCCAATTGGACCTCGGTCAATGCCTCGGCCGACGCCGAAATCGCCGCCGCCGCTGGCCCGCTCCGCTCGCGCTCCCGCGATCTGGTGCGCAACAACTCCCTTGCCGCCCAGGCGGTCCAAGTGCTGGTCAATAATATCGTCGGCCCGGGCATCCGGCCACGGGCCGCTTCAGGCAATCGGACGCTGAACCGTAAGGTCGACAAGCTTTGGACCGCTTTCGCCCGCAGCTGCGATTTCTATGGGCTCACCGATTTCTATGGCCTGCAAAACCTCGCCGTCCGGGAAATGATCGAGGCCGGGGATATTCTCGGGCTCAAGATCACGGACCGATCGGCCCTATTGCCTCTGAAGCTGCAACTGCGCGAGATCGACCATCTGGATGCGGCCCGGGTGCAGGTGGTGGCCGCGAACGGCTATATCGACCAGGGGATCGAATACGACGCCTCCGGCCGCCGGTCGGGATACTGGATGTTCCCCGAGCATCCCGGCGGCAACCGGATGGTGTTTAAGGCGCGGTTTCACTCCGAGCGGATCGCAGCCGGGCAAGTCCTGCATATGTTCGAACGCCAGCGGGTGCAGAACCGGGGCGTGCCTTGGGCCGCCCCGGCCATGTTTGCGTTACGCGATCTGGGCGACTGGCAACAGGCCGAACTCGTGCGCAAGAAAACGGAGGCCTGCCTTGTCGGCATCGTCTTTGGCGATGACGAAACCCAGAATTCCGTGGCGCCGATCGTCCAAGACGGCGCTGGCAATCAGGTCGAGCAATTTGAGCCCGGCCTCATCGCCTATGCCCGCGGCGGCAAGGACATCAAGTTCAACCAGCCGGCCTCCACCGCCGGGATTGCTGACTGGAACTGGGTGCAGATGCAGATGATCGCGGCGGGCTTTCGGGTGCCCTATGCGCTGATGACCGGGGATTTGAGCCAAAACAATTTCTCGTGCGCAGGCGACAACTGCAGGCGGAAAGGAATCTCGATGGCCGTGTCAAAGTCGGCCGGCGGTTCCTTGGCTGCGGCATACACCATGGCCATCCAGCCTGCCGCGGTCACCTGCGGATCGGGTGTGAACCCCTGCAGCCGTAGCAACTCACCTTGGTCGGTGGTGCGGACGAGGTGACCGGAAGCGTCGAGCCGGCGCGCTCCTTGCGCCCGGCGGA
>JAYUGA010000220.1:0-4268 GCA_043738565.1 Rhodobacterales bacterium | reverse complement strand
TGCCATACAGGAACCCCGCCGCAAACAGATCACCCGCCCCGGTCGCATCGACCGGCACCACGCGATGCACCGGCACCACCGCCTGTTCATCGCCCCTGACCACGATCACGTCATGGCCTGACCTTGTGCAGGCCACCAGTCCGGCATCCGCCGCCGCCTGTTCCAGCGCGGTGCTGAGGTCGGCCTGATAAAGCGAGCACCATTCATGCTCGTTGCCGACCACAAAATCCAGATCCTTGACCAGCCGCCGGAAATCGCTACGGTGCCGATCGACGCAGAACGGGTCCGACAGCGCGATTCCCGCCCTGCCGCCGCCCGCCTGACACAGCCGCGCCGCGCGTTCAAAGGCCTGCTTGCCCTTGGGCTTGTCATAAAGATAGCCCTCCAGAAACAACAACTCCGCCCGCCCCGCCACGTCATCCGCCACATCCTCTGGCCCCAGCTCCGAGGATATCCCCAGATTGGTGTTCATCGAGCGCTCGCCGTCGGGCGAGACGAAGATCATCGAGCGCGAGGTCGGCAATTCGCCCCCCGCCACCGGGGCATTGACGAAAGCGGTGCCCTCGTCGGCCATCGACCGCGCATAGAACCGCCCCAGCGCGTCGTCATGGACCCGGCCAATAAACCCGGTCGTCAGCCCCAGATTGCCCAACCCCGCCAGAGTGTTCGCTACCGACCCACCGGGCGCCTGCACTCGTTCGTTCATCGCGCCATACAGCAACTCGCCGCGCTCTTTCTCGACCAGTTGCATGATGCCCTTGCCGATCCCCATCAGCTCCAGAAAGCTGTCATCGGCGGGCGAGAACACATCGACGATGGCATTGCCGATGCCGATGACCTGATAGGTTTTCATACGGTTTTATCCTCATACAGACAGTGTTCATGGATCGGGCAGATGCCGCATTTGGGCTTTCGCGCTGTGCAGATATAGCGGCCATGCAGGATCAGCCAGTGATGGGCGTGGCGCTGAAACTCCACCCCCACGTTGTCCTCAATCGCCCGCTCCACCGCAACCTCATCGCGGCCCGGTGCAATCCCTGTGCGGTTGCCGACGCGGAAAATATGGGTATCCACCGCCTGCGCGGGGTGATGAAACCACAGGTTCAGCACGACATTCGCGGTCTTGCGGCCCACTCCGGGCAGGCTCTGCAGGGCAGCCCGGCTCGACGGCACCTCGCCTTCGAAATTCTGGATCAACAGCTGTGAAAGCCGGATCACATTCTTGGCCTTGTTGCGGTACAGCCCAATGGTCTTGATATGCTCGATCAGCGCGGTCTCGCCCAGGGCCACCATCCTGGCCGGCGTATCGGCCACATCAAACAACGCCCGCGTTGCCTTGTTCACCCCGGCATCGGTGGCCTGCGCCGACAAAGCCACCGCCACCAGCAGGGTGAACGCATTCACATGCTGCAACTCGCCCTTCGGTTCCGGCTCCAGGTCCTGAAACCGGGCAAAGATCGCCTTCAGCGCGTTGTATTCAAGCTGCCTGACCATGCCCGCCCTATGCCCCAGCCTCACCTGCCAAACAAGCAGCTTTCGGGTCGCAACCGCACGAACTTTTGCCTAAGTTCAGCGCCAAGGAGACCGACATGCCCCCAGAACCCTACCACTACACCGTCATTGCCCGTGCGCTTAACATCATCGACGCCGAGGGCCCCGCCCTGACGCTCGACAGCCTAGCCACAAAGATGAACATGTCCGCCGCCCATTTCCAGCGCCTGTTTTCGCAATGGGTCGGCGTCTCGCCCAAGCGCTATCAGCAATACCTGACGCTCGACCATGCCCGCCGCCTGCTAACGGACCGCTTCACCGTGCTGGACACCGCCCATTCCACCGGCCTGTCGGGGGGAGGCCGTCTGCACGACCTGTTCCTGACATGGGAGGCGATGTCACCGGGTGAATATGCCAGCGGCGGCAAGGGCCTGACCCTCGAATGGGGTCGCGCGCAAACCGCATTTGGCCCGGCCTTGGCGATGGCCTCGGACCGCGGCCTGACCGGCCTCGCCTTCACGGAAGAAACCGGCTTTGACGCGGCGCTTGCCGATCTCAAATCCCGCTGGCCCACTGCCACCTTTGCCGAGAACCAACCACGACTTGGCCCCATGATCGACGCCGCCTTCGCGGGCCACCCGACCGCCATGCACCTGATCGGCGCCCCGTTCCAGATCAAAGTGTGGGAGGCGCTCCTGGCCATCCCCTCCGGCCAGGTCACCACCTATTCGGAAATCGCCGGGGCCATCGGAACACCGAAAGCCGTCCGCGCCGTGGGCACTGCCGTCGGCCGAAACCCGATCAGCTTTTTCATCCCCTGCCACCGGGCGCTCAGAAAATCTGGCGGGCTGGGCGGCTATCACTGGGGCCTGCCAGTGAAACGCGCCATGTTGGCCTGGGAAGCCGCCCGCAAAGACGCCGCCTGATGTCCTGCAAATTGATGCGCGGAAAACCGCTAGCGCTGCTCTGCGTCTGTGCCAGAGCCCCGCCTCCTGCTATAAAGAGCGGACAGGCCGCGATCGGCCACAGTCAATTCGAGGCAGCAAATACATGATCATGAAATCCGCAATCGCCGTTTCTCTGACGGGCGTCCTTGGACTTTCCGCCTGCGTGGACAGCACAACCGCCATCCAGAACCCCAATTACCGCGCCCAGAACGGGGCCGTCGCCGGGGCATTGATCGGCGGCATCCTGGGGGCCGGTTCGGTCAAGAATGACAAGGGCCGCGCCGCCCTGCTCGGAGCGGCCCTGGGTGCCGCCGCCGGGGGGGCCATCGGCTCCAACCTCGACGCGCAGGCTGCCGATCTGCGCAACCGCCTCGGCAACCCCGATGTCACCGTCACCAACATGGGCAAATACCTGCGGGTCAACCTGCCGGACGATCTGCTGTTCGCCACCGGCAGTGCTGCCGTGCAACCCAGCCTGCAAGGCGAGGTCCGCTCGATTGCCGCGAACCTGGTCAGCTATCCCAGCAGCACGATCCAGGTCATCGGCCATACCGATAATGTCGGCGCCGCCGCCTACAACGCCGATCTGTCGGTGCGCCGCGCCGTTTCGGTCCGCGACATTCTGGTGGGCGCAGGTGTGCCTGCGGGGCGCGTCTCGGCTTTTGGCCAAGGCGAAACCCAGCCGGTCGCGTCCAACCTGACCGTAGCGGGCCGTGCCGCCAACCGTCGCGTGGAAATCATCATCACGCCCAATAACTGAACCCGGCCTTCCAATGCAAAAGGCCCGGGTCGCACCCGGGCCTTTTCGCATTCTGACAACCGGATCAGTGCAGCTTGGCCGCCACCTGAGCAATCGCCGCGTCGATCGAGGCTTTGGCCCCGTCCGCCGTCATCTGGCGGCGCAGCACTTCGCCCGCGACCGCAACCGACACCGAAATCGCCTGATCACGCACCGCGCGTTCCGCCGCTTTCACTGCCGATTCGATCTGCTCCTCCGCTGCCGCCAGCCGCCGGGTGATCGCACCCTCCACGTCGATCTTGGCCTGACCCGCCGCCGCCTGTGCCTCGTCCTTGGCGGTGGCGATGATGCGCGCCGATTGCTCGGCCACGTCCTTCATCTTCTTGTCGTAAGACGCCAGCAGCGCCTTGGCCTCTTCCCGCAACAGGCGTGCTTCGTCCAGTTCGTTGCGGATCAGCGTGGTGCGGTCATCCAGCAGACGCGCCATCAGCTTGGGCAACCCCAGATAGATCAGCAGGCCGACAAAGACCAGAAACGAAACCGTCACCACGAATTCGGCGTTTTGGAGCGAGAAGAACGGCGCATCCCCTTCCGCAAACGCCGGAGAGGCGATCAGCGCCAGCAAAGCCACCATCAGATGTTTCATCGCTTACCCTTTCATCCGCGCCGAAACCGCAGCGGCAATCGCCTTGGCATCCGCCTGCCCGCCCAGCGCCGTCACCAGCGCCCCGGCGGTATCCTTGGCGACCTCTGCCACGGTGTCCAGCGCCCCGGCCTTGATCTCGGCAATCCGGCCTTCGCTTTCCGCAGCCTTGGCGGCGATCTGCGCATCGGCTTTGGCGGTGGCGGCATCCAGGCCTTTCTGAATCTCCGCCTTGGCCGCCGCGATGATCTTGGCCCCCTCGGCGCGGGCCAGCACCAGCGCATCCTGATAAGACTTCTCGGCGGCAACCGCCTTCTGCTTCAGCTCTTCCGCTGCCGTCAGATCCCCCGAGATCGTGCCGCGGCGTTCGGCCAGAATGCCCGCGATCCGCGGCAAAGCCACCCGGCTCAGCACCAGATAGATCACGACCAGCGTGACGACGAGCCAG
>JAYUGA010000219.1:0-4271 GCA_043738565.1 Rhodobacterales bacterium | reverse complement strand
TCGTGCGGTAGCTCGGAGGTGTGGGTTTGCGCATGCCCTGCGACTAACCCTATGGAGTCACACAGTGAATCCCTCACGATTTGTGCAACAGAGCCGGGCGGAAATCCAGCCCGCAAACCAGCGTCCGACACGGACGCGTCGGACTGTCGGACGCCATGATTTTCAATTTACAGGAAAATTCTGCAATATCAGGGTGTTATGGTGGACCCAGAGCGATTCGAACGCCCGACCCTCAGATTCGTAGTCTGATGCTCTATCCAGCTGAGCTATGGATCCACTGAGGGGCGATTTAGTCGCATGGGCGGAGCATTGCAAGGGTGAAAAACCGTCACGCCGCCGCGGCAGGGTCGTTCTGTTTCGGCAGGTGAATGACGAATTCGCTACCCTCTGCATCCGAACGCGCCAGGATCAGGCTGCCGCCGTGGCCGCGGATCAGTTCGGCGGCGATGGCCAGACCCAGACCCGTGCCACCCTTGCGCATCGAACCCTGAAACGCCGCGAACAGGTGTTCGCGGGCCCTGGGCGGCAGACCGGGACCAGAATCGCCGATGCGGATCCACCATTCCACATCGCTTTCGCCGCCTGAAATCTCGATCGTGCCCTCGGTCGCGGCGGCCTCGATGGCCTGACGAGCGTTACGCACAAGGTTGGTCAACACCCGGTGCAACTGCTCGCTATCGGCGCGGATGGTCAGGCCCGGCGGCACGTCGATCAGGCAGGCGACCGGGCCGCCGATGACAAGTCCTTCACCATCCACCAGATCCTCGACCAGACGGCGCAGCGGAAACCGGGTCAGGCGCGGCGGCAGTTCCTCGGCCTTGCCAAAGGCCAGCGTCGATTCGCACAGGTTGACCGCCCGGGCGATCGAGGTGATCAGCTTGGGGGCCGACCGCGCCACCGTCGGGTCCACGCTGCCCTCCAGCCGGTCGGCGAACAGTTGCGCGGTCGTCAGGATGTTGCGCAGGTCGTGGCTGATCTTGGCCACGGCACTGCCCAGTTGCGCCAGTCGTTCCTTCTGCCGCAGCGCCCCGGTCAACTGGGTCTGCATCGCCATCAGCGCCTCTTCGGCCACCCGTAATTCCGACACGCGGGCATTGGGCTCGATCACCCGGCGGGCATCCTCGGGCGCCTCGGCATAGGCTTGCATGTGGCGCACGACGCGGCGGATCGGCAGCACCATCAGCCGCCGCACTGCCAAAAACAGCAAGAACGCCGTCACCACGGAAATCACCGCCGACAGCGCCAAAATCCGCAAACCATAGTCCAGCATCGCCGCCCTGAGCGGCCCGCTTTCCATCGTGATCTCGATCAGGATACCGGCATCCTCGACCGGATTGCCGATCACCCGGATCACCTGATTTTGCGGCTGCAACAGCGCCGCCGCCGCATCGCGGATCAATTCAACCGGCCCCGCCATCCGCAGATCAAACGTAGCGGCGATGGGCGAGGGGATCGGCGAAGACAGGATCAGTTGCCGCACCTGATCACGCCGCAAAACCACGTTGAACACGGCGGCATTCTTCAACAGTTCCGCTTGTAGTGCCTGTGACACATCGGTGGAGGTGGCGAGTTGCGCCAGCGAGGCAATCTGCGCT
The DNA here is from genome assembly GCA_043738565.1 of Rhodobacterales bacterium. Taxonomy (GTDB): domain Bacteria; phylum Pseudomonadota; class Alphaproteobacteria; order Rhodobacterales; family Rhodobacteraceae; genus Stagnihabitans. Next base: position 2,676 of record JAYUGA010000219.1, on the reverse strand, counting down.
TCTTTCAGCCGCATCAGCAGGAAATCGGCCCTGAAGCGCGCGATAGAGGGGACAAAGATCATCACTTCGGCGAGCATCACGAATGCCACCGTCAGCAGCAAGAAGCGCCCGGACAACGTGTTGAGGAAACCGCCCCTCAATTTCCTACCCCGCTGGCCCTCACGAAGATCCCCCTTGGCGGTTCTCAGGGCAGAAAACGCTGCACACACCGCACCACATTCTTGACCATAGCGCTATCAAATAGCTGCGGAGAAAAATAGGCTCCTGCGGCACGTTTCGAAATCTCGCCATAGGTCGGATAGGGCGCGACCATCCCGGCAATCGCGCTCATCTTCAGCCCCTGCGCAATGGCCAGCGCCCACAGGCCGATCAACTCGCCCGCATGCGGCCCGACGATCGTGACGCCTACCGGACGCCCGCGCAGGATCATCACCTTGAGAAAACCTGCCGTCCGCCCCTCCGTCATTGCGCGGTCGTTGTGCTCAAACTCGACCCGCTGCACCGTCACAGCCGCCCCGTGTTCCGCCCGCACCTCGGCCTCGGTCTTGCCGATCTGCGCCAGCTCCGGTTCGGTATAGGTAACCCACGGAATGTGATCCCCACGGACCCGTGCGGGCAAGCCCAGCGCCGCCTGCCGCACCACAACGCCCGCGTGATAGCCCGCCACATGGGTGAATTGCAGCCCCCCCGCCGCATCACCCACCGCAAAGATCCGCCGGTTGGTGCTGCGCAGCCGCGCGTTCACCGTCACACCCTTGGCCGTAAACGCCACCGCCGCCGCCGTCAGGTTCAACCGTTCCACAGCGACCTTGCGCCCGATGGCCAAGAGCAGATGGCTGCCCTCGATGCGCCGTCCATCCGCCAGTGTCACTGTCACAGCGCCCGCAACCGCCGTCACCGCGACGCCTTCCAGCACCGTCACGCCTTCGGCCCGCAACACCGCCAGCACCAGCGCCGCCGCATCGGCATCGTCCCTGCCCAGGGCACGCGCCGCCTCGATCACCGTCACCTGCGACCCCAAGCGGCGATGTGCCTGCGCCAGCTCGATCCCGATCGGCCCGCCGCCGAGGATCACCAGATGCGCCGGCCGCTCGCGCAACCCAAAGATCGTCTCGTTGGTGAAATATGCCACCCCCTCCAGTCCCGGAAGGTCAGGCACCAGCGCCCGTGACCCGGTGGCAATCACGAACCGCCGGGCGACAATCACATCGCCGCCCGCCTCCAGCTCGGTCGGCGAGATGAACCGCCCCCAGGCCCGGATCACCCGCACCCCCAAAGCCTCGAACCGCGCCTGGCTGTCCACCGGCGCAATCGCGGCGATCACCGCCTGCACATGATCCTTGACCGCCGCGAAATCGACCTGCGGCACCGCCCCGGCCACCCCCAGGCCGCCGCCCATGCCCCGGGCCATCTTGGCCGCCGCCAGCAAGGCCTTCGATGGAACGCAGCCAGTGTTCAGGCAATCGCCGCCCATCGCCGCACCCTCGACCAGCACGACCCGTGCTCCCATCTGCACCGCACCCGCCGCCACTGACAGGCCACCCGACCCGGCGCCAATCACACAAATCTCGGTGGTGATCCGCGCCAAGGCTCAGACCTTGCGACGGTTGAACAGTTTCAGGATCAACGGCAGCGCCGCCAGCACGCCCAGTCCCAGCAAGGGCAGGCCAAACTTGGGCGTGAACAGAATATCCAGTCGCGGCACCTCGCCACGGGCAAAAATCTCGCCCAGACCGGCCCCCAGCGTGGTGTAGATCAGGTCGGCCGGGATGATGCCCAGGAATGTGGTGATGACAAAGGTGGATAGCCTGACACCGACAAAGGCCGGCACCAGATTGGCGATGAAAAACGGCACCACCGGGATCAGCCGCATGGTCAGCAGCACCGACCATTCGTTGTCCTTGAGCGCCGTCTGCAGCCGCGCCACCGCGCCGCCCCGCGCCTCGATCCGCGCGGCGATGTCATGGCCAAAGCCGCTGCGTGCCGCCAGAAACACGATGACAGCACCAATGGTAGCCGCAATCACGTTGTAAATCACCCCCGGAAAGAACCCGAACAGAAAGCCGCCCGACAGCGTCAGGATGATCGCGCCCGGCACCGAAATCACCACGACCAGCGCATAGATTGCAATGAACCCCAGACTGGTCAGCACGAAATGCGCAGCGCGCAGCGTCAGCAGATTTTTGCTTTGCCTCTCCAGATTGTCAAAACTCAGCATATGGCGGAAGTAAATCAGCGCCACGATGGCCGCCGCAAGGATCAGAAAGATCGGCAGCCTGCGCAGAAGGCGGCTGAAAACAGGTTCGGGGGTCGGTTCGGTCATGGTCTTTCCACTTGAGTTCCGCACCTTGGCCCGGAATGGCCCGAATAAGCCAGTAGCTTCACGCGGCTTTGATCGCGCAGCAGGGATGCAGACAAAAGGGTGACGTAGTGCGGTGCCATCGGCTGCAAGAGGGACCGCCCGCGCCCCCGCCCCGGATTTCATGCAAAATTCTGGCGCAGCCCGCGTTGACTTGGCCTGCAACCCTGCTTAAAGGACGGGCTTCAAGTTTACGCAGCCGCGAATCCTGCAAGGTTCGGGCGAAGTCTGATGGAGACCGCGATGAAGCGCACCTTTCAACCGTCGAACCTGGTGCGCGCCCGCCGCCACGGCTTTCGCGCCCGCATGGCCACCAA
>JAYUGA010000218.1:0-11569 GCA_043738565.1 Rhodobacterales bacterium | reverse complement strand
TCACCACGGGCAGGCCGGCCTCCAGCGCCGCGTCGAACCCCTCACACGGGAAATGCAGGACGAAATTGCCAAAGAAACGGCACCCGCCCGCCGCCGCGCGTAAAGCCGTCAGGTCGGATTTGACCGTGGCTGCATCCGACCAGCTGAGTGCCAGCCCGCCAAGCCCCCCGGCGCGAGAGACTGCCGCCGCGAGCGCAGGCGTTGCCGCCGGGCCGACGGGTGCCTGGATGATCGGTGTCCGCTGACCCGTCAACGCGAGCCATGTCTGAACCTGCGGCGGGAAACTACTGGTGTTCATTTGCGGACCGCTCCGAAGGTGATGCCGCGCGACAGGTGTTTGCGCAGGAGGATGGTGAAGACCATGATCGGCACCAGAAACAGCGTGGCCCCAGCGGCGACAGCGGGCCAGTCCTTGCCGCCAGCGCCGATGATTGTCGGGATGAAGGGGGGGGCGGTCTGGGCGGTGCCGGAGGTCAGAAGTGCTGCGAAGGCGTATTCGTTCCAGGCGAAGATCAGGCAGAAAATCGCAGTCGAGGCGATGCCGGTGGCGGCTTGTGGCAGCACGACTTTGGTGAAGGCCTGAAAGCGGGTGTAGCCGTCGATCAGGGCGGCTTCCTCGTATTCGAGGGGAATCTCGTCGATGAAGCCTTTCAGCAGCCAGACCGACAGGCTCAGGTTCACGGCGGTATAGAGCAGGATCATCCCCAGATGGGTGTCGTTCAGGCCAAGCTGGCGGTACATCAGGAAGATCGGGATGGCGACGGCGATGGGCGGCATCATCCGGGTCGACAGGATGAAGAACAACAGGTCATCCTTCAGCGGCACTTTGAACCGGCTGAAGGCATAGGCGGCGATGGTGCCGAGAAACACCGACAGGAAGGTCGAGCCGAAACCGATGATGACCGAATTCAGGAAGCGCTCGCCATAGCGGCTGGGGCCGGTGATCACCATGTCATACTGGCGGACGATGCGGTCGTACCAGGTGGTCGGGTCGCCTAGGGCTTTCAGCGCCTCGGGGTCCAGTCTGGTGCGCGAAGTGAAGAGGTTCACATAGCCTTCCAGCGACGGCGTGAACAGGACTTTCGGCGGATAGGCGATGGCGTCGGACGGGGTCTTGAAGCCGGTGGCGATGATCCAGACCAAGGGCAGCAGGGTCAGCACGGCATAGCCTACGACCAGGGTGCCTGCGATCCATTTCTGACGGGGTGAGGGCTCGGTGATGGAATAGCTCATCGGTCTTTGACCTTGTTCAGCGCCTTGACATAGATCGAGGCCAGCCCGAATACCGTGACGAACAGGATGACCGCATAGGCCGAGGCATAGCCGGTGCGCCATTTCTCGAACGCCTCGCGCTTGAGGTCGATCGAGGTCAGTTGCGTGGTCGCCCCCGGCCCGCCGCCGGTCAGCTGCACCACAAGGTCGAACATCTTGAAATTCTCGATGCCGCGAAACAGCACCGCCAGCATCAGGAACGGCAGCACCATCGGAATGGTGATCGTCCAGAACTGCCGCCATTTCGAGGCGCGGTCGCATTCGGCGGCCTCGTAGATGCTGGACGGGATCGACCTGAGGCCCGCAAGGCAGATCAGCATCACGAAAGGCGTCCACATCCAGGTATCGACGATCACGATGGCCCAGGGGGCAAGGGCGACCTCGCCGATCATGGAGAATGACGAGGGGTCGGTGCCGGTCAGGAATTCGATGAAATAGTTGAAGAGGCCGATTTGCGGCTGATAGAGGAAGGTCCAGAAATTGCCGACCACGGCGGGCGACAGCATCATCGGCAGCACGATCAGCGTGGTCCACAGGTCATTGCCGCGGAATTTCTTGTTGATCAGGTAGGCCAGCGTAAAGCCGATCAGCACTTGCAGGAGGATGGTCCAGATCAGGAAATGCGCGGTGGCTTGCAGGGAAAGCCAGGTGTCGCGGTCAGTCAGGATCTTGCGATAGTTTTCTATGCCGACGAATTTCACCGGATTGTTGGGCCGGTTGGTGCGGAAATCGGTGAGAGAAAGGCGGACGGTCCAGATCAGCGGGAAGATGTTGATCGCCAGCAGCAGAAAAATGGTGGGGGCCACGAAGATCCAGGCGATGGCGCGGTCCGACAGATCACGCACGCGTCTGGCAATTCGGGGTGGCGTGGCATCCGCAGCGCGTTGTGCCAGAGGTTCAGACATGATGCGGGCTTTCCTGAAGTCTGAGGGCAGGCTTGATGATGCGCGAGGCCGGGTGTGCCCTCAAGAGCCTTGGCATCGCTGCCCGCCGGTGACGGCGGGCAGCGATGGGCCTCAGTTGTATTTGCCTTCTTCTTCGAAGGTGGCCTTCCAGTCGGCGGCCAGCCCGTCGAGCGCTTCTTTCGCGGTGCCATTGCCGGCCACGACATAGTCGTGGAACCACTTCTGCGACGATTGCAGCAGGGTGGCATAGCTGGGTTCGGCCCAGAAGTCCTTCACGATGGCCATGCTGTCCAGAAAGGTTTGCGCATAGGGTTGCGAGGCGGCAAAGCCCGGATCGTTGACCACCGACTTCATCGCCGAATAGCCGCCGAGTTTCCACCATTTGGCCTGCACATCAGGCTGGGCGAACCACTTGATGTAGGACAAGGCGTCGTCCTGCTTGTCGGACGCAGCGACCACCGAAATCCCCTGGCCGCCCAGTTGCGCGAACTGCGCCCCGTCGGGGCCGGCCGGATTGACGAAATAGCCGGTCTTGTCGCCACCCACGTTGGCATCGGTGTTGAAGCCGGGCCAGGTGAAGGCAAAGTTCATCTGCAAGGCGACCTGGCCCGATTTGAACGCATCGACGCCCTCGCCCATATAGGAGTTGGACGAACCGGGCGGCACGCAGCAATCGTAAAGCGCCTTGTAGAATTCCAGACCGGCCACGGCACCCGGCGAGTTGACAAAGCCTTCCATGTCATAGGGCTTGTCGGGATTGTCGTATTTGAAGCCAAAGGAATACAACACATCCATGACCCCCATCGTGATGCCTTCCGACCCGCGCTCGGTATAGATCGAGGCACCGTAGACCTTGTTGCCGTCAATCTCGCGGTTCTGGAAGAATTCCGCGATGTCCTTCAGTTCGGCGAAGGTTTTCGGCGGGGCGAGGTCGCGGCCATATTTGGTCTTGAATTCGGCCTGCAATTCCGGCCGCGCGAACCAGTCCTTGCGATAGGTCCAGCCGACCACGTCGCCCATCGCTGGCAGCGCCCAGTAGTTCGGCGTGTTCTTCGGCCATTCGGAATAGCCGACCACCGTGGCATCGACGAAATCCGACATCTTGATACTGTTGGCGTCAAAGAAGTCGTTCAGCTTGATATACTGGTTGTTCTCGGCAGCACCGCCGATCCACTGGCTGTCACCGATCATCAGGTCGCAGAGCTTGCCGCCCGAGTTCAGCTCGTTCAGCATGCGGTCGGCAAAGTTGGTCCAAGGCACGAATTCGAAATTCATCTTGATGCCGGACTGCGCCTCGAAGTCTTTCGACAGTTCGACCAGCCCGTTCGCCGGATCCCAGGCGGCCCAGCACAGGGTCATCGTCTTGTCCTGCGCCGAGGCGGTCGCCGCCGTCGCAAGCGCCAATATGGCCGAAGCGGCCATGAGTTTCGCCAGTTTCATGTCTTCCTCCGATGTGAAGAGTGTCATGGGCCCGTTCACTCCAACCCCCGGGCCTTCTCGCTGCATTGGACCATAGGCAGCGCATCGATCTCTGTCGAGATATTTTTGAGTTACGCACATCATTTGTGTCTATCCCTTGAGAAAAATGGAATTTTTCAGAGTCACGGCATGGCGGCAGGGATATTTTCGCGGAGGATGACCTCGATCCGCAGGGTTTCCTGCGATTCGTCGATGGGAAGCCGGTCTGCCTTGGCGCGCAGCACGCGCAGGGTGCTGCGGGCGATATGGCCGACGTTCTGCACGATGACTGCATCGAGCCAGCCGGATTTCAAGGCGGCACGGGTCTGCGGTGTCAGTTCGTGGCCGATGACCACGACGCGGCCCAACAGACCCAGTTCCGACAGCGCCGTGGCAAGGGCGCGGTGGCCGGTGCCGAGCAGATAGATGCCGCCGACCTCGCCCGTCGAGGCCAGCATTTCGGCGACGACCTGGCGCAGAATGGCCGGTGAACCGTGGGACTCCAGGGTTTGCAGCACCTCGATCCGGGGAAAGTCGCGCAGCATGACGTCGTCAAAGCCGCCGCGGCGCTCGATGCTTTCGCGCAACAGCATCGAGTTGGCGATGACCATGACGCGCGGGCAGCCCGCCCCCAGAAACCGGCCCATCAGCACCCCGGCGGTGCGGCCGGCGGCGCGGCTGTCGATGCCAACATAATGATCCGGCTCGGAATTCGGCAAGTCAGACACCAGCGCAACCACCGGCACTCCGCGCTGGCGCAAGGCGCGGACGGCGTCGCGCAGCACCGGAGTTTCGGGGGCCATCAGGGCTACACCAGAGATGTCTTGATCGGCGAGACCGGCAAGACGGTGCGCGAGGCCGTGCATGTCCTCCGCCGGAAAGCGGATCAGATCGACCTGCATCCGGGCGGCGATGGCGGTGCCGGCGGCGTCGCTCAGGGCGTCGGCCAGGGTCTGGACGAACTGGCTTTCGGTGTCGGGCAGCAGAACGGCCATCCGGTAGCTGCGGCGCCGGGCCAGGTTGGCGGCGGCGATGTCGCGGACATAACCGAGTTTGCTGATCGCCTCGTTGACCGCCGAGATCGTCTTGTCGCGCACCCCGGGCCGCGCGTTCAGCACCCGGTCCACGGTGGCCAGGCTGACACCGGCTTCCCGGGCGATATCAATGACGGTCGGTCGGGTCATGTGACAGCACTAATCCACGCACATGATGTACGTCAATCATTGAGCGGCTCTGCCGAGGCTAAATTCATTTGCTTCCAAATATCCCACGGGGGTCCGGGGGTGTGAAACCCCCGGCTTTTGGCCACAATCTAACCGCCCTGCATATAGGGCATCAACACGACCTCGCTGTCGGGCCGGATCTCGGTGAACCACGCCTCTTTGTAGATGCGGCCATCCAGCGCCAGCGACACGCCGCGCGCGATCTGCGGCTTCAGGCCCGGATACTGCGCCGCCAGACCGTCCAGCAGTTCCTTGAAATTACGCGCCTCGATCTCGACCGTGGCGCGGCCTTCCGTGAAGCCGCGCAAAGACCCCCAGAGGGTGACAGCGACCATCAGACCCCGGCGACATGCGCCATCACGGCGGCCAGAATGCGCGGTGGCGACATCGGCAGGCTATGCATCCTGACCCCAACCGCGCGGGACACCGCGTTGGACAAGGCGGCCAGGGGAGGCACGATCGGCGTCTCACCCACGCCGCGCACGCCGTAAGGGTGACCGGGGTTGGGAATCTCCAGAATGACGGTGTCGATCCTCGGCAGGTCGGACGCAACCGGAACCCGGTAATCCAGGAACCCGGCGTTCTGCAACCTTCCATCGGCGCCGTAGATATATTCCTCGTTCAGCGCCCAGCCGATGCCCTGCACCGCACCGCCCTGCATCTGGCCTTCGACATAGGCCGGATGCACCGCCTTGCCGGCATCCTGAAACACCGTATAGCGCAAGACCTTGGTGAAACCGGTCTCGCGGTCGACCTCGACATCGGCGAGGTGGACGCCAAAGCTGACCCCGGCGCCATCGGCGTGAAACTCGTGGTGACCGGCGATGGGCCCGCCGGTCTGGAACGACACGGCGGCGATTTCGGCTAGGCTCATGGCTGGGAATTTCCCGGCATTCGGCCCGGCGGGCACGGCGGCACCGTCGATCCATTCCACGGCGTCCTCGTCAATGCCCCACAGTTTGGCGGCGCGGGCGCACATCTTCTTAATCGCATCTTGTGCGGCCTTGATCGTCGCCAGACCGACCGCGAAGGTGACGCGGCTGCCGTCGGTCACATCGTTGTGGCCAAGCGAGGCGGTGTCGGCGATGATGGTGCGGATCTTGTCGTAGGGCACGCCCAGTTCCTCTGCCGCCATCATCGAAATCGAAGCGCGCGAGCCGCCGATATCGGGATTGCCCTCGGTCACGCTGACGGTGCCATCGGTGTTGATGTTCATGCTAACGCAGGTATTGCCGCCAAAGTTGAACCAGAACCCGGCGGAAAGCCCCCGGCCCACGCCTGCGGCCAGCGGTGCCTTGTAATGGGGGTGCTTCTTGGCGGCCTCCAGCGTCGCAATCAGGCCGATGTCATCGAAGGTCGGGCCGTAAGACGACCGGGTGCCCTTTTTTGCGGCATTCTTCAGCCTTGTGTCGAGGGGGTCGAGGTTCAACTTCTGGCACAATTCGTCGATGACGCTTTCGACGGCATAAATCGCCTGCGGTGCCCCCGGCGCACGATAGGCGGCCTCTTTCGGGCGGTTGGTCAGGGCGTTCCAGTTGAAGGTGCGGACGGCCTCCAGATCATAGGCGGCAAAGGCGGCCTGACCGCCCATGTCGACGGTACCGGTCGGAAAGGCGCCGCCGGAATAGCGCAGATGCGCCTCACCCGCCGTGATGCGGCCATCCCTGGTCATGCCGATTTTCACGTCGATGGAAGAGGTTACGGTCGGGCCGCTGGCCTTGAACACTTCATCGCGGGTCATCACGATCTTGACCGGTTTGCCGGCCTTGCGCGACAGGGCCAAAGCGACGGGTTCGATGAAGACCGTGGTCTTGCCGCCAAAGCCGCCGCCGATTTCCGAGGCGGTGACGCGCAACTGGCTCGCTTCCAGCCCGAGCATGGCGGCGCAGAGCGTGCGGACATTGTACTGGCCCTGGGTGCAGCACCAGAGGTCGGCCTTGCCATCACTGGTCATCGAGGCGAGGCAGGCGTGGGGTTCGATATAGCCCTGATGGGTCGCGGCGGTGGTGAAGCTGCGTTCAAGGGTCACATCGGCCTTGGCAAAACCGCTGGCCAAGTTGCCGTGGCCAAACTCGCTGTGGTGAGTGACATTGGCCGACATGCCCGCAGGCACGGTTTCCAGACTGCGTCCCTCCTGCACCACCGGGGCATCGGGGCGCATGGCGGCGTCCACATCGGTGACGTGGGGCAGTGGCTTGTAGATGACCTTGATCAGCTTCAGCGCGGCTTTGGCGACGGCGGGGGTGACGGCGGCGACGGCGGCAACCGCGTGGCCATCATACAGCGCCTTGCCCGCCGCCATGCAGTTTTCCTGCACGTCGCGGAAGAAGTCGTCATCCTGAAACACGAAATCCTTCGAGGTCACGATGGCCTTGACGCCCGGCAAAGCCTCGGCTGCCGATGTATCAATCGACACGATTTCCGCATGGGCGTGAGGGCTGCGCAGGATGCGTCCGGTCAGCATGCCGGGGGCGGAGACATCGGCACCATACTGGGCGCGGCCGGTCACCTTGTCGATGCCATCGGGGCGCGGCGGGCGGGTGCCTACGACTTTGAAGCTGCGTTTGTGTTCGTTATCCATCATGCGGCCCTCATCTTCTGTGCGGCGTCCTGAACGGCGGCGATGATCTTGTCATAACCAGTGCAGCGGCACAGGTTGCCCGCCAGCCAATAGCGCAGTTCACTGTCGGTCGGGTCGGGGTTGCGGTCGAGCAAAGCCTTGGCGGCGACCAGAATTCCCGGGGTGCAGATGCCGCATTGCAGGGCAGCGTGGTCGATGAAGGCTTGTTGCAACGGGTGGAGCACGTCCGCCGTGGCGATGCCTTCGACGGTGCCGATGTCAGCGCCTTCGACTTCGGCGCCCAGCACCAGACAGGAACAGACCAGGCGGCCATTCAGCGTGACCGAACAGGCCCCGCAATCGCCGGTGCCGCAGCCCTCCTTGGCCCCGGTCAGGCCAAGGCGGTTGCGCAGAACGTCCAGGAGCGACTCGTCGGGGGCGCAGACGAATTCCAGCGTGTCGCCATTGACCCTGGTGGAGATGTGGATGGATTTCATTTCGTTCCTCCGGCGCGGGAATAGGCAATCAGCGCGGCACGTTTCGCCAGCACGCCCGCCACCTGCGTGCGAAAGGCGATGGTGCCGCGTTTGTCGTCGATGGGGGAGCAGGCGGCAGAGGCGGCTTGCATCAGTTTGGACAGGGTGGCGTCGTCCAGTTTGGTGCCGATGATCGCGGCAGCGGCGGCATCCACCAGCCGGACAGTCGGTGCCACGGCCCCCAAAACGACACGGGCGGCGGTGATCCTGCCCCCGGCGTCCAGCGTCAGGCTGACCCCAGCAGAGGCCACGGCGATGTCCATTTCGGTGCGCGGGATGAAGCGCAGGTAGGCGTCGGCGGATCGGGCGGGGCGTGCAGGAAGGAAGATCGAGGTGATGATTTCGCCCTTGGTCAGCGACAGTTTGCCGGGGCCGGTGGGGATTTCCAGCACCGGAATGTCACGGCTGCCCTTGGGTCCGACGATCCGCGCGATGGCACCGGCGGCAACCATTGCCGGAACGCTGTCCGCAGCAGGCGAGCCGTTGCACAGATTGCCCGCCATCGTGCAGCGGCCCTGAACCTGGGTGGAGCCGATCAGCTCGAACCCTTCGACCACGCCGGGCCACAGGGCCTTGACGCCGGCGTGGGCACCAAGTTCGGCACCCGCCACGGCGGCACCGATGCGGAAACCGCCCGCCTCGGGCGTGATCGACCGCATGCCCTCGATCATCTTGATATCCACGATCAGGTCAGGCTCGACCATCCCGGCTTTCAGTTGCACCAGAACATCGGTGCCGCCGGCCAGCACCCGGGTCACGCCCGGTTCATCGGCCAGCGACTCGGCAGCTTCGGCTGCGGTATTGGGTCTAAGATAGCGCATTCCGCGACCTTTCAATTCAATTTCAAGGGGCCAGACCGGCCCGGTGCCGCCAAGTCTTGCCACAGAACAAATCGGAGATAACAGAGAATTGCGACAAGTCGGGTTGCAAATATCCACTGAACCTTCACGGAAGGCAAGGCTCTGATGCGGAGGGTAGTGCTGCGCAAAGGATAGCGCAAAGCCCCGTCACGGAAACCGGGCGCAGGCCAAAATTTTTCGACGAAAAATTTTGGCGTTTCGGTCCGGGTTTGGGAAAATGGTTTCCGGGCGGGGCTCCATCGGAACGCCGCCCGCAGCTTTGCCTCAGCTTGCGCTTTCGACGCCCTTGACGAACCAGTCGATCGCGGCAAGATCGGCATCGGCCATGACCTCGCCTTCCTTGACCTTCAGGGTGCCGTCCTGATCATAGATCGGCCCGGTGAAGATGTTGTAGGTGCCCGCCTTGTAGCCCGCCTGCACCGCATCGGCCAAAGCCACGACATCGGCCGGAACCGCCTTGTTGTAGGGCGCGATCTGGACAGTGCCTTCCTTGAACCCGTCCCAAGTGTCGGTCGATTTCCAGGTGCCGTCGAGGATCATCTGGGCGCGGCTGACGTAATACGGCCCCCAGATATCCAGGATCGCGGTCAGATGGGCGGTCGGCGCGAATTGCGACATGTCGGCACCCTGGCCAAAGCCGTACAGCCCCTTCTGCTCCAGAATCTGCAACGGGCCGGGGCTGTCGGTATGGGTCGTGACGATATCGGCGCCTAGGTTGACCAGAGTTTCGGTCGCAGCGGCTTCTTTCGGTGGATCGTACCAGCTGTCGATCATCACCACCTTGAGCGTGGCCGCCGGGTTCTGCTTTTGTGCCGCCAGCAGGAAGGCGTTCACGCCCAGCACAACCTCGGGCACCTTGTAGGAACCCAGATAGCCAAGCGTCCCGGTCTTGGACATCTTGCCGGCAATCGTGCCCAGAACGGCGCGGCCCTCGTGGAATTTGGAGTTGTAGGTGGCGACGTTGTCGGCCCGCTTGTAGCCGGTGCAATGTTCGAACTTCACATCGGGGAATTCGCCCGCGACCTGCATCGTCTGGTCCATATAGCCAAAGGACGTGGTGAAGATCAGCTTGCAGCCCTGTTGCACCAGATCGCGCAGCGCCGCGACGGCAGAGGCGTCTTCGGCGACGTTCTCGACATAGATCGTCTCGACCTTGTCGCCCAGGGCGGCGTCAATCTCCAGCCGACCCTTGTTATGCGCCCAGGTCCAGCCATAGTCGCCGATGGGACCAAGGAAGATGAAGCCGACTTTGACCTTTTCTGCGGCCAATGCCGGTTTGCCGATCAGGGAAGCGGTGGCGAGTGCGCCGGCCCCCTTGATCAGCGAGCGACGGGATATTTGTGCCATTTGGGCTTTCTCCTGTTGGTGGTTTCTAGGTTGAGGGAAGGAATGGCCTGCCAAGACAGGCGGGTGCGTTGCTGCCCGCCGTGCCACGGGCAGAGATGATCGTCAGGGCCACGACCGTCATGAGGTAAGGCATCGCGGCCCAGAACTGTGACGGAATCGACTGTAGAAACGGCAGCGCGTTGCCAAAGCCGTTGGCCTTGGCAAACAGTTCCAGCCACATCAGAAACCCAAAGAAGAAGGCTCCCGCCAGCAGCCGCCCGGTGCGCCATCCGGCGAAGACCACCAGCGCCACGGCAATCCAGCCCCGGCCCGCGGTCATCTTTTCAGCCCACATCGGCGTGATGACCATGCTGAAATAGGCGCCGCCGATGCCCGCCATCGCGCCGCCAAAGGCGATGGCGGCATAGCGGACGCCGATCACGGAATAGCCGATGGAATGGGCGGAATGGTCGTTTTCCCCGACCGCGCGCAAGATCAGCCCGGCGCGGGTGGATTTCAGGAACCAGTAGACCACCGGCACCATGACCAGCGCGAAATAGACGATGGGCGAATAGCCGAAAACCAGTTTCAGCACCGGGTCTTTCGCCAGCGATGCCGGGAACAGCGACAGGAACGGCGGGATGATCCGCCCGGTGAAAGACAGACCCAACAACGACGACAGGCCGGTGCCGAAGATGGTCAGGGCAAGGCCGGTGGCAACCTGGTTGGAGTTCAGTTGCAGGGCCAGCAAAGCGAACAGCATCGACGCCAGCGCGCCGCCCGCCGCCGCCCCCAGCACGCCCAGCCACGGGCTGAAGGTGATCACCGTCACGCCGAAGCCGGAGATGGCACCGACCAGCATCATGCCCTCGACCCCAAGGTTCAGCACGCCTGATTTCTCGGCCACCAGTTCGCCAAGACCCGCCAGCAGGATCGGCGTCGTCAGGCCGACGATGGTGACAATGGCGGCGATGATGTATTCCGGTGTCATGTCATTGCCCTGCGGGGATCGGTTTGGCGGATGGGATCACCCGGACGCGGTAACGCACCAGAATGTCACTGGCGAGGATGAAGAACAGCATCATCGCCTGGAAAATCCCCGCCGTCGAATTCGGGATATGCACCGAACTTTGCGCCATTTGCCCGCCAACATAGGTCACCGCCAGCACGATCCCGGCGATCAGGCACCCTATGGGGTTCAGCCGCCCCAGAAAGCTGACAATGATCGCCGTGAACCCATAGCCCGAGGGGAAGCCGAGGTCGATCTTGTGCAGCACCCCGGTGAACTCCAAAGCGCCCGCCAGCCCTGCCATGGCGCCGCCGATGACCATGGTGGCCCAGATCGTCCGCCGGCTGTCGAACCCGCCATGTCGTGCTGCGGTGGGCGATGACCCCACGACCCTGACCTGATAGCCAAACTCTGACCGCG
>JAYUGA010000217.1:0-11654 GCA_043738565.1 Rhodobacterales bacterium | reverse complement strand
TGACCCAGAAGGAACTGGATGACACCAAGACCTATCTGACCGGGGCCTATCCCTTGCGGTTCGATGGCAATGGCAGGATCGCCGACATTCTGGTGGGGATGCAGATTCTGGGGCTGCCGTCGGATTATCCGGCGACGCGCAACCGCCGGGTCGAGGCGGTAACGCTGGCCGATGTGAAACGGGTGGCGGCGAGGTTGCTGGTGCCGGGGAATTTAGTCTTTGTCGTGGTGGGCGATGCTTTGGGCGTGAAGTCCACCGAGTAGGCTGGATACGCGCAACTTGGTGTCAAGCGATGGTGCGTGAAATCACGCACCCTACAGAGAATCTCTTGGGATTGCGGTGGTTGCCTGCTAGAAGTGGTGGCATGACCCTGCATGACCCCAAGATCGGCGATACGCGCCCGGTGATCCGGCCTTTGGACGAGGCGGCAATCAACCGTATTGCGGCGGGGGAAGTGGTCGAGCGGCCAGCCTCTGCCGTCAAGGAACTGGTGGAAAACGCGCTGGATGCCGGGGCGCGGCGGATCGCGGTGGATTATGCGGCGGGTGGCAAGGTGCTGATCCGGGTGACGGATGACGGCCATGGCATGACGGCGGCGGATTTGCCGCTGGCGGTGGCGCGGCATGCGACCTCCAAGATCGACGGGTCGGATTTGCTGAACATCCGGTCGTTTGGCTTTCGCGGCGAGGCTTTGGCGTCACTGGGCGCGGTCGGGCGGCTGGTGCTGACCTCGCGGGCCGAGGGGCAGGATGGGGCGTCTTTGGCTGTGGCCGGGGGCCGGATGGCGGCGGTGCGGCCAGCGGCGGCGGCGCGCGGCACGGTGGTCGAATTGCGCGATCTGTTCTACGCCACTCCGGCGCGGCTGAAATTCCTGCGCTCGGACCGGGCCGAGGCGGCGGCGATTGCCGAGGTGGTGCGGCGGCTGGCGATGGCGGAACCGCATGTCGGCTTCGTGCTGTCGGAAGTGGCCGAGGGCACCCCGCCGCGGGTGATCTTCCGCGCCGATCCCGAAAATGGCGATTTCTTCGACGCTTTGCACGGGCGGCTGACGCGGATGCTTGGGGCGGAGTTTACCGCCAATGCGCTGCAGATTGATGTGGACCGCGAGGGGCTGCGGCTGGTGGGCTATGCCGCGCTGCCGACCTATTCGCGCGGCTCATCCGTGCAGCAGTTTGTGTTCGTCAACGACCGTCCGGTGCTGGACCGGATGCTGCTGGGGGCGCTGCGGGTCGCCTATTTCGACTTCCTCAGCCGCGACCGCCATCCGGCGGCGGTCTTGAACCTGATCTGCGATCCGGAACGGGTGGACGTTAATGTTCACCCAGCGAAATCCGAAGTGCGGTTTCGGGAACCAGAGGCGGTGCGCAGCCTGATCATCAACGGGTTGCGCACGGCGTTGTCGGGGGCGGGGCATCGGGCGTCTTCGACCGTGGCCGATGCGACCTTGGCGGCGATGCGGCCGGAAGCGCGGGTGTATCAGATGGGCCGGCCCGCGCAGCGCGGTCTTTCGCGGGCCTATGCGTTTCAGGCACCGCAAGCAACAGGCTTTGCCGAGGCTCCGTCTGCAAGGGTTGAGGAAAGCCCGCTTGGGCTTGATGAAGCCCGGCCCTTGGGGGCGGCGCGGGCCCAGGTGCATGAGAATTACATCATCGCGCAGACCGCCACCGGCATGGTGATCGTCGATCAGCATGCCGCACATGAGCGACTGGTGTATGAGCGGTTGAAGCGGCAGATGGCAGCGACAGGGGTGACGGCGCAGGCGCTGTTGATCCCTGAAATCGTTGAATTATCACCGTCCGATGCGGCGCGGTTGCTGGAGGTTTCGGGCGATCTGGCCAAGCTGGGTTTAACGATTGAGCCGTTTGGCGGCGGGGCGATCGCGGTGCGCGAGACGCCTGCGATCCTGGGGCAGGTTTCGGCGGCGGCGCTGCTGCGCGACGTGCTGGATGAGTTGGCCGACCTTGGACAGAGCCAGAGCTTGCAAGTCAAGATGGAGGCGATCTTGTCCCGGATGGCCTGCCACGGCGCGATCCGCTCGGGGCGGCAGATGCGGGCAGAGGAGATGAATGCGCTGCTGCGCGAGATGGAGGCGACGCCGCATTCCGGGCAATGCAACCACGGGCGGCCAACCTATGTCGAGCTGAAGCTGCACGATATCGAACGATTGTTTGGGCGCAGATGATCACGCTGTTCGGCCAGAGTTATGCGTGGAATTCACCCGAGGTTCTGACGCTGGGCGGCGCGGCTTTGGCGCTGCTGGTGCTGCTGTTGTTGATCCTTCGCACGGCGGGGCGCGAGTCTGCGCCGCTGATGCGCGAACTTGGCTGGCTGGCCAATCGGGTGCAGGGCCTGTCGGATGGGCAGGAACGGCTGGCAGGCGGTCTGCATCATGTGTCAGAGGCGCAAACGGTCAGCCAGACCGCCATGTCGCAGCTGATGGAGCAGCGGCTGGCCGAGGTGCAGCGCGGCATGTCAGAGGCGTTGCAGGGCTCGTCGGTCAGGACGGCGCGCAGTCTGGGCGATCTGCACCAGCGGCTGGAGGTCATCGACCGCGCCCAGGAGAATATCGAAAAACTGTCGGGCAATGTGCTGGGATTGCAGGATATTTTGTCGAACAAGCAGACGCGCGGGGCGTTTGGCGAGATTCAGTTGCATGACATTGTCGGCAAGGCTTTGCCCTCGGATGCCTTCACCATGCAGGCAACTCTCAGCAATGGCAAACGCGCCGATTGCCTGATCCACCTGCCGCAACCGCCCGGCCCGATTGTGGTCGATGCCAAATTCCCGCTGGAGGCTTACGAGGCGCTGCGCCGTGCCGAAACCCCGCGTCAGGTGCAAGAGGCGGCGCAGTTCATGCGCAGCAGCGTGCGGGCGCATATCCGGGCGATTTCCGAGAAATACATCCTCGAGGGCGAAACTGCGGACGGGGCGCTGATGTTTCTGCCGTCGGAGGCGGTCTATGCCGAACTGCATGCCAATTACCCCGATGTGGTGCGCGAGGGCTTTGCCGCCAAGGTCTGGATCGTGTCGCCGACCACCTGCATGGCGGTGCTGAACACGATGCGGGCGGTGCTGAAAGACGCCAGGATGCGCGAACAGGCGGGCGCAATCCGGCGCGAGTTGGGGGAATTGTACAAGGATATCGAGCGGTTGGGAGAGCGCGTTGGCAATCTGGACCGCCATTTCGGCCAGGCGGCGAAGGATATCGAGGAGATCAAGATTTCCAGCGACAAGGCGGGCAAGCGGGCGCGGCGGCTGGATAATTTTGATTTCGAGGAGCTGGCGGCGGAACCGGTCGCGGCGGTCAGGATTGCGGAATGATCCGGCATTTGACCCCTGCCGATTACAAGGCGATGCCCTGGGCCAACGGCCGCGGCGTCACGGTTGAAATGCTGCGGGTCGAGCGGGACGGGGCGCTCAAGTGGCGACTGTCGCGGGCGTCGGTGGTGGAGGACGGCGATTTCTCGATCTTTCCGGGGATCGAGCGGAACCTGACGGTGATTTCGGGGCCGGGGTTTGATCTGGTGGGGCCGGGGATCCGGCTGGCGGCGCGGCCCCTTGCCCCAGTGGCCTTTGCGGGGGATGTGGCGATCCGGGCCGAAGCTGTCATGGGGACGTCGGATGATTTCAACGTGATGACGGCGCGGAGTTTGTCGTTGCCGGAGGTCAGGGTGATGGGCGGCGGCGATCTGGCGGCGGGGGGCACTTTGGCGGTCTTTGCCTTGGCCAGGGCGCAGGTCGCGGGGGTGCAGATGGCGCGGTATGATCTGCTGTTGACCGATCAAGCGGCGCCGGTCGCGGGCTTGGTGATCGCGGTCAGATTTCGGGCGTAAGATGCGTCCTATGACGCACCTTACCTGTCAAATCCGGAACAGCGGTTGCAATAGGCGCGGGATCAGGCTGGTGAACCGCAAGGGCGCGTCGGTGGCGGCCAGACAGATGCAGGGCAGGCCCGGTTCGGCGGTTGGGGTATGTTCCAGATCCTGACCCGCAATCTCCAGATCGCCCGGCCCGAAGCGGTCGACGGCGTCATGGAACGCGCCTTGCAGCACCAGGGTCAGTTCCATGCCGCGATGGCCGTGGTCGGGCACGGCCTGTCCCGCCGGAATGTACAACAGCCGGGCAGAGGCGCTGCGCGAGGTCGGCAGGATGGCTTGCCGCACCCCCATACCCAGGTTGCGCCATCTGACCGCTGCCAGATCGCCGCCGACATAATCGACCAGCGGCGCCGGGAAGATGCCACGGGCGGCGGTAGGTTTGGCGGGCACTGGCGTTGTCAACCGCGCCATGACGGCGTCAAGGCTGGCCGCAGCCATCGGCACCGCCTCGGCGTCCTCGACAATTGCGCCGCCCAGCATCTCGAACGCGGCAAGGCGGGCGCGGCACTCGTCGCACAGCGAGACATGGGTGGCGGTCACCAGCGCAAACGCCTCGGGCAGGTTGCCTGCGGCATAGGCCATCAACAGCGCATCGGTCAGGTGGTGGCGGATGGTCATCATTGGTTTTCCGTCAGGTTTTGGCGCAAGCGGTCCAGAGCCAGTCTGATCCGCGATTTGATCGTGCCCAAGGGCAGGCCGGTCTCGGCGGCGATTTCGGTGTGCGACAGGTCGCCATAAAAGGCTCGCTGGATCAGGGCGCGCTGCTTGTCGGGCAAGGTGGCCAATGCGTGGCCCAGAATGCGGGTTTCCTCGGCCGCCTGATAGATCTCGGCCTGATCGGGTTGGTCCTGCGGTCCCCAATCCAGCGCCTCGGGTTCCGGGCGGCGGTCGCGGCGGGCCAGGTCGATCCGGCGGTTGCGCGCGATGGTAAAGACCCAGGTGGCGACCGAGGCGCGGGCCGGGTCATACAGCGCCGACTTGTGCCACAGCGTCGCCATCACGTCCTGCGTGCATTCCTCTGCCACCGTGGCGGGTGCGCCCGACTTCATAAGAAAGGCTTTGACCCGAGGGGCGAAGTGCCGGAACAGCAGCGCAAACGCCGCACGGTCCTGTGCGTCGCGCACCCTGATCATCAGGGTAGCCCAATCTGCCGGATCGTCGGTCACCCTGAACTGGTCCCCCGCGCCGTTGCGCACAGGGCCAACATAGGGCGCGACATAGGCGCGTCCATCGGCATTTGCAAAACAGGTAACATGCATCAGCATGAAACTTCTACGCTTTGGGTTTCGTATCGGATCACAAGGCCGACGCCGAAAGATGATCCACGGCTGCCCCAGCCGCGTATCACCGTCAAAGCAGCAAAGGACCAGCCAATGCCCTTCGAAACCTCTGCCCCGCCCGCCCGCCGCATTGCCGTGATTGGGGGCGGGATTTCGGGGATGGCGGCGGCGCATCTGCTGGCCAGTGATCATGCGGTGGTTCTGTATGAGGCGGATCGGCGGCTCGGGGGCCATGCCCGCACCGTGATGGCGGGCAAGCGCGGCGATCAGCCGGTGGATACCGGGTTCATCGTGTTCAACAAGGTCAACTACCCGAACTTGCTGGGGCTTTTCGAGCGGCTGGACGTGCCGCTGGCCGAAAGCAACATGAGTTTTGGCGTCTCGATTGGCGGTGGCTGGCTGGAATATGCGCTGGCCAATGTCGACAGCATCTTCGCGCAGCGCGCAAACCTGTTCAGCCCGCGGTTCCTGCGGATGATGCGCGACATTCTGCAGTTCAATGCCCGGGCTTGCAGCGTGGTGCGCCTCGGCATGACGATGGGCGATCTTCTGCGCGCACTGGGCACCGGGGATTGGTTCCGCGACTACTACATCCTGCCGATTTCCGGCGCGATCTGGTCCACCCCGTCGCAAGGCGTGCTGGATTTTCCGGCGGAAACCCTGATCCGGTTCTTCAAGAACCACGCTTTGATGACGGTGACAGCCCAGCATCAGTGGTACACCGTGCAGGGCGGCTCGGTGCAGTATGTCGACCGGTTGCAAGCCGCGATGCAGCGCCAGGGTGTGGACATCCGGCTGGCCACGCCGATTGCCGGGGTCAGGCGGACCGCCTGGGGCGTGCTGGTGCGGGCGGCGGGCGGCGAGTGGGAGTTGTATGACGAGGTGGTGTTTGCCACCCATTCGGACGACACCTTGCGTCTCTTGTCCGACGCGACGCCTGCCGAACGTGCCGCGCTGTCCGCCGTGCGCTATCAGCCGAGCCAGGCCGTGCTGCACGCCGATGCGTCACAAATGCCCCACAATCGCAAGACCTGGGCGAGTTGGGTTTATACCGAACCGAAAGGGCCAAGGCCTGACCGCATCGACCTGACCTACTGGATGAATTCCTTGCAGCCGATCCCGCAGGATGACCCGCTGTTCGTGACGCTGAACCCCAACCGCGCGATCCGCGAGGAGTTGATCCATGACGTGGTGACTTTCCGCCATCCGGTCTATGATCAGGTGGCCATTGCGGCGCAGGAGGCCATTCGGGCGATGAACGGGCAATCCTCGACCTGGTTCTGCGGGGCATGGCTGCGGCACGGTTTCCACGAGGACGGCTTTGCCACCGCCGTTGATGTGGTGACGGCGATCAAGGCGCAGGCGGGGCAAAGGGCGGCGGCATGAGCCGGGTCGATCATATCGCGGGCCAGACCTTTCACGGTCGCAAGGGAGCGGTGACGAATGCGTTTCGCTACGCTGTGGACTACCTGCTGCTGGACCCCGAGACAGCCGTTGGGCCGTCGCTGTTTTCGCACAACCGCGCCAATCTGACTTCGCTGTGGGACAGCGACCACGGCGGTGCGCCCAAGGCGGGCCGTGGTGCGGCCTGGGTGCGCCAGGTTCTGGCGGCGCAGGGCCTGCCCGGCAGCCGGATTGAATTGCTGGCGCAACCAAGGGTGCTGGGCCATGTCTTCAACCCGGTGGCGTTCTGGCTGATTTCCGATGCGGCGGGCGCTTTGCGGGTGGTGATTGCCGAGGTGACGAATACTTACGGCGACCGCCATTCCTATCTGTGCCACCGCGAAGATCACGGGCCGATCACGTCCGAGGACCATCTGACGGCGCAGAAATTGCTGCATGTCTCGCCGTTTCAGCCGGTTGCGGGCGGCTATGTGTTCCGCTTTGACATCAGGCGTGACCGGATCGGCATCTGGATCGACTTTACTGCGGGCAACGGCGGGCTGATCGCCACCTTGACTGGGCCGCGACAGCTCCTGACCAATGCCGGGATCGTGAAAGCCTGTCTGCGCCGTCCGTTCGGGTCGCGCCGGGTCTTGGCGCTGATCCACTGGCAGGCGCTGAAGCTGTGGTGGAAGGGCGCGGGCTTCCGGTCGCGCCCGCAGCCGCCGCAGGATGAGGTGACGCGGTGAACTGGGCCGCCAAACGCTATTGGCTGGTCGGCGCGTCCGAAGGGCTGGGGCTGGCCTTGGCCCACAGGATGCACGCCGCAGGGGCGGAACTGGTGCTGTCAGCGCGGTCGGCAGAGCGGCTGGCAGCGGCATGTCAGGATTTGCCGGGGGCGCGGGCGGTGCTCTGTGATGTGGCGGATGCGGCCTCGGTGACACAGGCGGCAGCAGTGGTTGGCGCAGCGGACGGCGTGGTGTTTCTGGCGGGCGTCTACTGGCCGATGACGGGGCTCGCGGTGGACGTGGCGCAGTTGGCGGCGATGTGCAACGTCAACTTCACCGGCTGCGCAAGGGTAATCGGCGCGGTGCTGCCCGGCATGGTGGCGCGGGGCACGGGGCATGTGGTGATCACCGGGTCGCTGTCGGGCTTTCGCGGCCTGCCGGGGTCGCTGGGCTACAGCGCCAGCAAGGCCGGGGCGATGGCCTTGGCCGAAAGCCTGTATGCCGATCTGCGCGGCACCGGGATCAGGGTGCAACTGGCCAATCCGGGGTTCATCAAGACCCGGCTTACCGCGAAGAACGATTTCAACATGCCGTTCCTGATGACAGCAGAAGCGGCGGCGGCGGCGATGTTTGCCCATATGGACACCGGCGGCTTCAAGCACAGCTTTCCCACGGGGTTTTCCTGGCTGTTCCGGCTGTCGCAATTCCTGCCGGACTGGGCCTATTACCGCCTGTTCGCGCCTATCGCGTCACGCAGGCCATGAAGAACCCGTCCATCCCGCCTTGGTCGGCCCAATAGTCGGGCCGCAAGCGCAGGCCGCCGTCCGGGGTGAACCAGTGTTCGGGAACGCCAGCCACGGCAGGTTTGACGACTCGCAGATCCGGGTGGCGCAGCAAGACGGCGGCCAGTTGCGCCTCGCCTTCATCGGGCAGCAGCGAACAGGTGACATAAACCAGCCGCCCGCCGGGCCTCAGGAAGGTCAAAGCGCGGTCAAAAAGTTGCGCCTGCAATGCCGCCAGACCCGGAATTTCCGAACCGTCCTTCACGAACGGCAGATCGGGGTGGCGGCGAATGGTGCCGGTCGCCGAACAGGGCGCGTCCAGCAGCACCGCGTCGAACAAGGCCTCAGGCTGCCAATGCAGCGCGTCCGCCGTGACCAGCTTGGCCGCCAAGCCGGTTCGCGCCAGATTTTCCGCCAGCCGCGCCATGCGTGGCCCGGAAATATCCAGCGCTGTCACCTCGGCCCCGGCAGCCACCAGTTGCAAGGTCTTGCCGCCCGGTGCGGCGCACAGGTCCAGCACCGCCTGCCCCCGGACGTCCCCCAGCATCGGCACCGCCAGTGCGGCGGCGGCATCCTGCACCCACCAATGGCCCTCGGCATAGCCCGGCAGTACGGAAATCTGGCCGTGCTCTGTCAGCCGCAATGACCCCGAGGGCAAAGTCAGCCCCTCGGGCCGCAGCGCCCCGTTCAGGGTCAGATCAATCGGCGCCACTCCGGCCTGCACCGCCTCGATCGCAGACACGGCATCGCGGCCATAGGCATGGACCATCGGTTGCCGCAACCAGCGCGGCAGACGCTGGGACGGCGCGGCCAGTGCAGCACCCGCAGGTACGCTACGCAGCACCGCATTGATCAGCCCGGCAAAACTGCCGGTCCGTTTGCCGCGCTTGGCGATTTCGACCGCCGAATTGATCACGCCATGCGCCGCAGCGCCGTCGGCCAGCTCGGTCACGGCCAGCCGCAGGATGTTCATCACTTCCAAGGGCGGGGCCTTGCGCAGATTGGGCGCCAGCAACCGGTCCACCGGTTCGACCTGCCGCAAGACCTGCACCGCCAGCCGCTGCCCGCGGGCGCGATCCGCCGGGGTCAGCAACGCCATCGGCCCCTGTGCAGCCAACAGGTCGGACAGCGGCTGCCCGTCGCCCATCACGCCCATCAGCAGCGCCAACGCTGCCTGTCGTGCCACCAGACCTTCTGCCATCGTCAACCCTTGCTGCTTGATCGGCTGCGCTTATATGAAGGGGGCAGGAATGCCAAGGAACGCCCGATGTCCGAGTTGCCCGCGCCGCCCGCTGCCGCCCTTCGTGCCTTGGCCGAGGCTGAGGACCGCCGCAAGGTGCCAAAGCCAGACCTTCCCCCCGAACTGGGGGGCCGCAACGGGCCAGAGCCGGTGCGCTATGGCGATTGGGAGAAGAAGGGATTGGCGGTGGATTTTTAGGGGTCAGAGCCCCAGCACATCCATCATGTCATAGCGGCCCGGTTTCTGGTCCTGCCCCCACAAAGCCGCCCGCAGCGCCCCCCGGGCAAAGATCGAGCGGTCGGTGGCCAGATGGCGCAGCACGATGCGTTCGCCATCGGCGGCAAAGATCACGTCATGTTCGCCCACCACATCGCCGCCGCGAATCGCGGAAAAGCCGATGCTGCCCGGCAGCCGCGCCCCGGTGATGCCATCCCTGCCCGATACTTTCGCATCCTCCAGCCGCACATTCCGCCCCGCCGCCGCCGCCTGACCCAGCATCAGGGCGGTGCCCGAAGGCGCATCGACCTTCATGCGGTGATGCGATTCCACAATCTCGATATCCCAGTCGGCATCCAGCGCCTGCGCCACCTTTTGGGTCAGCCGGGTCAGCAGGTTGACCCCAAGGCTCATGTTGCCGGCCTGAATGATCACGGCATGATGGGCGGCGAGGTCGAGCTTGCGGTGGTGTTCGGGTTCCAGCCCGGTGGTGCCCACGACATGCACGGCGCGGGCCTGTGCGGCCAAAGCGGCGAATTCGACCGAGGCTGCGGGCGAGGTGAAATCGACGATGGCCTGCGCCTTGGCAAAAGCCTCCAGCGGGTCATCGGTTACAAGAACGCCCATCGCCGCGCCCCCCATCGCCGCGCCCACGTCGCGGCCGATCCAGGCGTGGCCTGCGCGTTCGACGCAGCCGACCAGCCGCGCCTTGTCGGAAGCGCTGATCATCGCCACCAGCATCCGGCCCATCTTGCCCGACGCCCCCGTTACCACGATCCCCGGCAGGTTTCCCATGACACGCTCCCTTTTCACCCAGCCTTTACCGGCTTCCGCGCCGCGCCGAAAGCCCGCCGTTGCAGCCCGCGGCATTTCGGCTTAAAGCACCGCGATGGCAAAAAACACCTCCTCCACCGGTCCGCGTCAGCGCCAGCTTCGGGTTGGCGAGATGATCCGGCGCAATCTGTCCGAAATCCTGGCGCAAGGCGAGGTGCATGACACCACGTTGAACGCCATGTCGATCACCATTGGCGAGGTCGTGATGTCGCCCGATCTGCGGGTTGCCACGGTGCATGTCATGCCGCTGCTGGGCGGTGCTTCGGTCGAGGATGCGATCGCGGCGCTGGCCCGCAACACCTATCACCTGCGCCGGATGGTGGCGGGGGCGATGACGCTGCGCTACGCGCCGGAACTGCGGTTCCGCGCCGATGAAACCTTTGACCGGCTGGACCATGCGCGGAAACTGTTCGCCGATCCGCAGGTGCAGCGCGATATTGCCGCCAAGGACGAGCCAGAGGCCGAGTCTGGCACGGGTAAGTCTGGGGACGAGTGATGCGGCTGCTGATTGTGATTGCTGCGCTGCTGGTTGGCCAGACCGCCGCCGCCGCCGCGTGCCGCGAGACGGCGTTCGAGGCCGTGTCCTATGCGGTTTGTGCGGCGCAGTCCGGCGATGATCTGCGGCTGTTTCTGAACGGGGCGGCTGGGGCCTATGGCGGATTTTCCGCCGTGGATGCCGATCTTGCACCGCAGGGCCTCGCCCTGGGGTTTGCGATGAACGCCGGCATGTTCAGGCCGGACCTGACGCCGGTCGGTCTGTATGTCGAGGATGGCAAACAATTGAGGCCGATTGTCACCTCGGACGGGCCGGGGAATTTTGGTCTGCTGCCGAACGGGGTGTTTTGCATTGGCGACCGGTTTTCGGTGGTGGAAAGCCGCCGCTTTGCCAAGGCGAAGCCGGCTTGCCGCTTTGCCAGCCAATCCGGCCCGATGCTGGTGATTGATGGCGCGGAACATCCGCTGTTCAAGCCAACGTCGGATTCGCTCCATCTCCGCAATGGCGTGGGCGTCAGTGCCGATGGCAAGACCGCCTATTTTGCAATTTCGGATCAGGCGGTGAGCTTCGACAGTTTTGCGCGGTTCTTTCGGGACGGGCTGAAGACGCCCAATGCGTTGTATTTCGACGGTTCCGTCTCGCGGCTGTACGCGCCGGAACTGGGGCGGTCGGGGGCCGGGTTCGGCATCGGGCCAATGGTCGGGCTGGTCGTGGCCAAGGCGGCGAACTGATGGCGCGGGGCAAGAAGGGCCGGGTGGTATCGGGCTGGCTGGTGGTGGACAAACCGGCAGGCATCACCTCCAGCGCGGTGGTGAAC
>JAYUGA010000216.1:0-11659 GCA_043738565.1 Rhodobacterales bacterium | reverse complement strand
CTTTGCCCAAGCCTGTGGCACGCGGGTCAAGACCGACCCGGTTGATGCGGAAATGCTGGCGCGGATGGCGGCGAGCCTGCAACCGGACCTGACCCCGGCCAAGGATCAAACCATTGATACCTTGAAGGAATTGTTGGCTGCGCGCAGAGCCTTGGTGAGGGATCGTACGGCGACACTGAACCGATCCAAGGGCCTGACCCTGGCCCTTCTGAAACGCCAGTCCGACCAGCACCTCAAGCAGATCACCACGCAAATCCATAGCCATGGTCACTCGGACCAGTGGCGTTCCCATGGCTAAACATCGACGCCGATTGCCACAAGCTGATGGCCGCCACGCCACACATCAAGGCCCGCCTCGACATCCTCACCAGCATCCCAGGTCTGGGCAAAATCACCGCCCTCGTGCTGCTGGTCGACATGCCGGACCTGGGCAGCATGGATGCCAAACACGCAGCCAGCCTCGCAGGCCTCGCCCCAGTGACAAGGCAATCCGGCCAATGGCGCGGCAAGGCCTTCATTCAAGGCGGACGCGCCATCCTGCGACAGGCAATCTACATGCCAGCCCTCGTCGCAATCCGCTTCAATCCACCCTTCAAAGCCAAATACGATGCCCTCAGAGCCGCCGGGAAACCCGCCAAACTCGCCATAACCGCCATCATGCGACGCATCATCACAATCGCAAACGCCCTGCTCAGGGACGGCAGAAAATGGACCAAAACGATGGATTGACCAAGACGGATACTCTCGAAACACGATCCGGCGTCCGGTTTTCATGCCGGTAAAGCCCGCAACCGAAGCCTGGCGCAAGCACTCCTCCAGCGTCACATCGTCGGACAGTTCGGCAAGGTCGTCGTTCCACCGCGCGATTGGGGCGATTCCCAGTCGGACTTGCATCGGGTCCGCCATTGCTGCCTGGCGACCGGGTTCATCAGGCCACCCCGGTGCCAGTATGCGGCACCGCAACGGATGAACAATGCCCCGGGGTCGCGCCTTGCGCTCTCGCCAGTCACGAACCGGCATTGATGACAAGAGCATTCGGGATGAACAGATCCGCTGCATTCAACGCTGGCCTCTCGACCCGAGCGGGGAGCGACCGATCCGTCGGATCGACCGTTTTCCGCCGACGAACGGGGTGGCTGGCGACGGGTCCGGCGGTGACCCGCAGGCACCCGGCGGGGCGCGGGCGGATCACCGAAGAATGCCCGAAGCTGTCGACGGCCGGCCTTGAAGTCATCTGATCGTTGACAGGCAGCCATCTGGACGCTAAGTTCAAATAGCAAAACAACACGTTCACATTTGAATTGGGTGACTCAAGGGGGGGGCGCTGGGATGTTCGTCAGGTGGAGCCGGATTGCGCCGCAGCTGGCCCTGATCCCGGCACTGTCCTTCGTGCTTGTCGGCTTTGTCGGGACGATTGCCTGGACGATCTACATGTCGTTCACCCGCAGTCGGCGGTTTCCAGAGTATCAAATCGACCCGGCCGACTGGGCAGACCAGTACATCCGGCTGTTCGGCAATGCCACCTGGACCACGGCGTTGCAGAATCTTCTGGTGCTGGCGGTGGGCTCGGCGCTTGCCATCTTCGTCGGCTTCATCCTGGCCGCGCTGATCAATCGCGAAAAGTTCGGCGAGGGCGTGTTCCGCACGATCTACCTGTATCCGCTGGCGGTTTCGCTGATCGTCACCGGGCTGGTCTGGCGCTGGATCTTCAATCCGTCGCTGGGGTTGGAGGCGTTCTTGCGGGCCAGCGGCTGGGAAAGTGCCAGCTTCAACTGGCTGGCGACCCCGCACACCGCGATGTACGGCATCATCCTGGCCTCGATCTGGCACGGGCTCGGGTTCTACATGGCGCTGATGCTGGCCGGGCTGAAATCGATAAACACCGAGATCTGGAGCGCGGCGCGGCTGGACGGGGTCAGCCTCTGGCGGCTGTATGTCGAGATCATCATTCCGATGATGAAGTTCACCTTTCTGACCTGCGCAATCCTGCTGTCGCTCGGGGTGGTCAAGGCCTATGACATTGTGGTGGCGATGACCAACGGCGGCCCCGGCACCTCGACTTGGACGCCGGCCTACTTCGCGATCAACGCCTATTCGACCCGCAGCAATATCGGTTTTGCCTCGGCAGCGGCGGTGATCATGCTGGTGATAACGCTGGCGATCTTTATCCCCCTGGTGGGGCTGACCGCCTGGCAGACGCGCCGGCGCGCGGCGGTGTCGGCATGACCGGCCTGATGCCCCAAGGCGGCCGGGCACCAGTGCCGCTGACCTATCCGCGCAGGCGCAAGCGGATCAAGGGATCGTCGGTCGCGGTCTTTGTGTTTCTGGCGATGGTCGCGGCCTTCATGGCGATCCCGCTGTATGTCGTGGTCGTCACCTCGTTCAAACCGATTGGCGAGATCACCCTTGGCAAGATTTTCGCGCTGCCGGTCATCTGGACCATCGAGCCCTGGTTCAAGGCCTGGAACGAGATGTGCACCGGCCTGTCCTGCGACGGGATCAAGATCGGCTTTTTCAACTCGATCAAGATTCTGTTCCCCAGCCTGATCCTGTCGATCGGGATTTCCGCCGTGACCGGCTATGCCCTTGCCCTGTGGAATGTCCGCTGGGCCGGGCCGTTCCTGTTCGTGCTGTTCATCTGCGCGTTTGTGCCGTTCCAGATCATCATGATCCCGCTGATCGTGGTGGTGGCCCACCTTGGCATCTATGGCACGGTCTGGGCCATTGCATTGGTGCATTCGGTGCTGGCGATGCCGCTTTTGACCCTGATCTTCCGCAACTTCTACAAGGATATCCCGCGCGAGCTGATCAACGCCGCGATCATGGATTCCGGCAGTTTCTGGCGAATATTCCGGGAAATCGTGCTGCCGATGTCGGGCAACATCATGGTGGTGGTGTTGATCCTGATGATCACCACGGTGTGGAACGACTATCTGGTCGGTCTGACCTTTGGCGGCATCGGGTCGAAGCCGATGACGGTGATCCTGGCCAATTCGGTGATCACGTCGCGCGGCGAGGTCATCCACAATGTCAACATGGCGGCGGCGCTGTTGACGGCGATCCCGCCGCTGGTGGTCTATTTCGCGCTTGGGCGGTTCTTCGTTCAGGGCATCACTGCTGGCGCGATCAAGGGGTAGCGGATGCCGAACGTTCATTTTCAGGGGATCGTCAAGCGGTTTGGGGCCTTCGGTGTGCTGGAGAACCTCAATCTCGAAATTCATGACGGCGAGTTTCTGGTGCTCCTCGGGCCGTCGGGCTGTGGCAAGACCACGCTCTTGAACCTGCTGGCCGGGCTGCTGGATGTGACCGCAGGCACGATCCGGATCGGCGCGCGCGATGTGACCGACCTTGATCCGCGTGACCGCGGGCTGGCGATGGTGTTTCAGTCCTATGCGCTCTATCCGACCAAGACCGTGCGCGGCAATCTGGAATTCGGGCTTGCCGCATTGAAGCTTGACCGCGCCGAGCGCGAGCGCCGGGTCGCGCGGACGGCAAAGCTGCTGCAGATCGAGCAACTGATGGCGCGCAAGCCCGCGCAACTGTCGGGCGGCCAGCGCCAGCGCGTCGCCATTGGCCGGGCGCTGGTCAAACAGGCCGAGGTGCTGCTGTTCGACGAGCCGTTGTCGAACCTCGACGCCAAGCTGCGCACCGAAATGCGGCTGGAAATCAAGAAGCTGCACGCCGAATTGCGCCAGACCATCGTCTATGTCACCCATGACCAGATCGAGGCGATGACGATGGCCAATCGCATTGCGATCATGGACGGCGGGGTGATCCAACAGATCGGCACCCCGGACGAGGTGTATGAGCGCCCCGCTAATCTTTTTGTTGCCCGCTTCATCGGCTCGCCTGCGATCAACACCTTCGATGCTTCGCTGAAGGTCGCGGGTGGCAAGGTGACGGCGGTGCATGGCCCGACCGGCATTGCCATCGACCTGACGCAGCATCGGTTCGCCGAACCGCCCGCCGATGGCCGCCCGGTGGTGATTGGCCTGCGCCCCGAGCATTTTGCGATCAACGGGGCCAGCGATCCCGATGGCGCGGTGCATCTGTCGCTGCCGGTGCGCTACAGCGAACGCACCGGCAGCGATGCCACCGCTTTTCTGGCGGCGGGCGAACAACTGGTCGCCGTCCGGGTCGATCCTGCTGCCCTCGCCGGGATCAGGATCGGTGCCGCGCTGACCGCCAGTTACCCGAAAGACCGACTGAACGTGTTCGACGCCCGCACCGGGCTGAGGATGTAGAAAACCGACAACCAACCGACAGAGGAGACGTAAATGCTGAGAACCCTTGCACGCGGATCGATCCTTGCTTTCGGATTGAGTACCGCATCGACTTTCGCATATGCCACCGAGCTGACGCTGTTCCACACCTGGTCGAACGAAAGCGAGATGGCGGCGCTGAACGTCATCGTAGACAAGTTCGTGTCGATGGGCAATGTGATCACCGCCGCGTCGGTGCCGCACGAAACCGCCGGCGAAAGCCCGCTGGTCAGCCTGTTCGTTGCCAACACCCCGCCCAACCTGTTCATCGCGGCGGATTCAGGCTTTTTCCGCGATCTGAAAAAACAGGGCAAGAGCTATGATGTGCGGGCACTGTTCGACCGGATCGGCGCAACCAAGGCATTCCCGAAAACCGTG
Organism: Rhodobacterales bacterium; assembly: GCA_043738565.1. Lineage (GTDB taxonomy): Bacteria > Pseudomonadota > Alphaproteobacteria > Rhodobacterales > Rhodobacteraceae > Stagnihabitans. Next base: position 7,019 of record JAYUGA010000216.1, on the reverse strand, counting down.
CTGGACGCGATCACCATCGACGGCGAGATCCTGAAAATCCCGACGGCGGTGCATATCGACGGCATCATCTATTACAACATGGCCGTGGCCAAGGCGGCCGGGGTCGACCCCTCGACCTGGAAGTCGATGGATGACATGTGGGCCGACCAGAAAAAGGTCAACGACGCCGGCTTCACCTTCATCGCGATGGGCGGCAACTCGTTCCAGGCCGGCTACACGTTCCACGCGCTGCTGGCGGCCACGGCGGGCCCGGATATCTATAACCGCTTTTATGGCACGCCACCCGACCCGACGGTGTTCGATGAACCGGCGCTGCGCGACACCATCGAGCTGTTCCGCCGGATCACGGCGCAGACCGACGCCGGCTGGGTCAACCGCGCATGGAACGACACGACCAACACCGTGATCAACGGCACCGCCCTGATGCAGATCCACGGCGACTGGATGAAGGGCCAGTGGCGCGCCAACGGCAAGAAGGTCGGCGTCGATTTCGGTTGCATCAACATCCCGGGCACCAAGGCGCTGTCGGTCACCGTCGACTCCTTCGGTATTCTGGGCGGCGTCGATGAAGCCACCGCCAAGGCAGAGGAGGAGTTTGCCGCCATCGTGGTCGATCCGGTGGTGAACGCCGAATTCGCGTTCTACAAGGGCTCCAGCCCGGTGCGGCTTGATGTGCCGACCGACAAGCTGGACGCCTGCAACATCCTGGTGCTCGATTCACTGAAGGTCGAGGGCGGGTCGGTGCAGAACCCGTTCTACATCGGCGACGGCGACTGGATCAACTCGGTCTGGAACACCATGTTCACCTTTCAGGGCGATCCGGAGATGACCACCGATCAGGTGATCGAGATGTTGAAAAGCGAGTACCAGGCGATCTTCGGCTAGGCTGGGCTGACGCTTGCGCGGTGCCGCCCATCTGCGGCACCGCGCAAGCGGACCAATTCTTGCTTTTTCCGGCAGCCCGGCCGCGTGCTATTCGCGCTGCCTAATCAAAAGGTGTCACCATGTCGATATTCCGAAGCCTTGGGCATGTGGCTTTCCGTGTCAATGATCTGGCCGCATCGGTCGCCTTTTACAACAAGATCGGCTTCCCCGAGATGCTGCGGCTGTTGAACACCAAGGGTGAGCCATGGATCGTTTATCACCGGATCAATGACGATCTTTATCTGGAGCTGTTTCCCGGCGGCGACGGCAGCCCGATTCCGCCGGACGACCGCACCGGTCTGATGCATTTCTGCCTGACGGTCGACAACATCGACGATGCCGAGGCAAAGCTGGCGGCGGTAGGTGTGGCCTTGTCAGGTCCGCGCGGCGCCGGGCGGGGGGTCGACGGCAACCGCGGCATGTGGATATCCGACCCGGACGGCCACCGGATCGAAATCATGGAAATGGCCCCGGACTGCATCCAGTACCGGGCCGAAGCCAACCTGTTGTCCGGCGGCAAGCCGCATGTGCTGCCCGCCGCATAGCCGGATCTCCCCCAGGACTCACCCTGATAAACAAGGATATTTCAGATGTTCGGCTTTACCCAGATCGCCCATGTCGCGCTGAAGGTTCGCGACCTCGACAAATCGCTTGAATTCTATGTGAACCAGCTGGGCTTCGCCGAGATGATGCGGCTGCCGAAACCCGATGGCAGCCCCGGCGTCTGGCTGGTCTATCTGCGGATCACCGATGACCAGTATCTGGAACTGTTCCCGGATGGTCAGGGCGACCGCGCGCCGGACCGCGATGCCACCGCGATCAATCATGTCTGCCTTGGCGTTGCCGACCTTGACGCGACGCTGGCGCAACTGGCACGGGTCGGAATTCCGCTCAGCGCGCAAAAGAAGATGGCCGCCGATCTGAACTGGCAGGCGTGGATCGAGGACCCCGACGGCAACCGGATCGAACTGATGCAGATGATGCCGGATTGCCTGCAACTTGCCGCGATAGCACAGCTTAAGGCAAAGGCGGCCTGATCGGCTCTGCCCCGGTCGCCCGGGGCGGTGCCGTCAGTCGTCCCAATCCGGCGACTTGACCGGGTTGATCAGCCGCATGCCCTTGTCAAGGCGCCGGATCGCTTCGACCTCGTGCGTGGCAAGGGCAACGCCTAGGGCGGCAAAATTCGCGCGCAGATGCGCTTCGTTCGACGAGGCCGGGATCGGGCAATGCCCTTCGGCCATCAGAAAGGCGAGCGCAATGGCTGCGGCCGACACGCCATGCCGGTCCGCCAGTGCCGTCAGCACCGGGTCGGACCCGACGCGGCCCTTTGCCAGCGGTTGGTAGGCGGTCAGATGCACCCCGACCGCCCGGGCATGGGCGCAGAGTTTCGGCGATTGCATGTAGGGATGGATCTCAACCTGATTGGTGGCAATGAGCCCTGGCCCCAACAGCGCGATGCTGCGGTCCAGAAACGCGCCCGGGAAATTCGAAACCCCGATCCGCCGGGTCAATCCGCGCTGCTGCGCTTGCGCCAGCGCGTCAAGGTAGTGGTCCAGCGGCACGGCATCGCCGTAGGAGGGCCAATGGATCAGCAAAAGATCGACCGGTCCGATGTCAAGCGTGGCAAGGCTTTTCTCAACGCTCGGCAGAAAGCACCTGCGGTCCAGCGCGGTATCGGCGACTTTCGTGGTGACGAAAAACGCCGAACGCGGCAGGCCCGACTGCCGAACGGCGGCACCAACCGTGCTTTCGGTGTCATAGCTTTGCGCGGTGTCAAGATGGCGATAGCCGATCTCGATCGCGGTCAGCAGGGCGGCGACCCCGGTGGTCCCGGTCCGGCCATAGGTGCCAAGGCCAAGCGGCGGAATGTCCGTGATCATGATATGTCCTTTGTTCCGACGCCCTTGCCTAGGGTCACGGCTCCGGTCGCGACGCCGCCGGTGTTCATCGAACCGTCGAACAGCGGCACGTCATAGGGCGCGTAGGGGTAGCGGCTGCAAGCCTCTTCATCGATCTCGACCCCCAGCCCGGGCGCCGTCGGGGCCAGAATCGCGCCGTCTTCGAACACCAGCGTTTCGCGCACCAAGTCGCGCCGCCATGGCACATCGATCATCACGGTTTCGAACACCGAGAAATTCGGGATGGCGACCGCCAGATGCAGGGTCATGGCGTTCATCACCGGCCCCACCGGATTGTGCGGTGCAACCGGGATCAGGTGGCCATGCGCCATGTGGGCGATCCGTTTCGTCTCACCCATGCCGCCGGCATGGCTGACATCGGGTTGCAGAATGTCGACTGCTTTCTTTGCCAGCGCCTCCTGAAACCGCCCCGCTTCATACCAGCGTTCTCCGGCGGCAATCGGCACCGGACTGTGAGCCCGCACATCGGCCAGGGCATCGATGCTTTCGGGCGGCACCGGCTCTTCGATCCAGGTCAGATCGAACCGGGCAAGTTCGCGGCACATCGCGATGGCGGTCGGCACGTTCAGCCGACCGTGCACATCCAGCATCAGATCGACATCCGGGCCGACGGCATCCCGGACCGCCTCGACAATTTCAATGGTCCGGCGTCGCTGCGGCCGCGTCATCTCCAGATCGGCGGTATCGAACGGATCCCATTTCAACGCGCGAAAACCCTGCGCCACCGCCTGCCTGGCATTGGCGGCATATTGATCGGGCGTGGCAGCCCCGTAGAACCAGTGGTTGGCATAGCACTGCACCCGATCCCGGAATTTGCCACCCAGCAGTTCGAACACCGGCACGCCAAGCGCCTTGCCCTTGATATCCAGCAGTGCGGCCTCGACCGCCCCGAGTGCGGTCCGGAACACCGCACCGCTACGCCAGTAACTGTCGCGGTGCAGTTGTTCGATGGTGGCATCGACCGCAAACGGGTCGCGCCCGATCAGCACACGCTCCAGGTCCTGCAGCGCCGCAACGATGGTTCTGGTTTTCCATTCCAGCGTCGCCTCGCCAACCCCGGTGATCCCGTCGTCGGTGAAAAGCTTGACAAACACGAAGTTCGTCCGCGACGCGTTCACCACAAAAAGCTTCTGGGCGATGATCTTCATATCGGCTCCCTTCCGGTCAATCAGGCGGTTGTGTACCGGCTCACTCAAGCACCCGTCCCGAATGCGGGCCAAACCACGTGCAATCCGGCAGCATTCCCTTGGCGAAGTGCCAAAACCGTCCTACAAGCAAGGTCAGTTTGATCCAGATATGAACTATGGAAGTTCAAGTTCCATTGGCACCTTTGGAGCGTCCGATGTCAATCATGCGCGAGGGTTTCGAGGGAGTCCATGACCACAGATCCGACCGCAAAGCACAGTGTTCCGGTGATTGACCGGATGATGGACGTTCTGGCCGAGCTGGAGCGGCATGCCGGCGGGCTGACGATCCGCGAACTGAACCAGATTCTGCCGGTGCCGCGCACCACCATCTACCGGATTCTGAACACGCTGCAGCGGCACGAAGTCGTGCGGCGCGGCGAAGACGGCAGCTACCAGTTGGGCCGCCGCCTGCTGTCGCTGGCAGCCCATACCACCACCCGTTTCAGCCAAGCCAATCTGGTGGCGGCCTGTCAGCCAATTCTGGAAAGGCTGGCGGCTGAACTGGGTGAAGGCGTCAAGCTGAACGTTCTGGCCGACGGCGGTGTGCTGGTGCTGGCAGCGGCACAGGGGCGGCGCGAATATGCGCTGACGGTTGCGACCGGTCAACGCATGCCAATCCATTCCGGGGCAGCAGGCAAGGTCCTGTTGGCCTTTGAACCCGATGACGTTGTCGATTACCTGCTGGCCGGCCCGCTGCCCGCCTATACCGGCAAGACGCTGACCAATCCGCGCAAGCTTCGGGCGGAACTGTCGCGGATCAGGCGGCTTGGCTGGGGTGAGGATCGCGGTGAAAGCGCGCCCAGCATTCAGGCCTTTGCCGCACCGGTCATGGACGGCAACGGGACGGTGATCGCGGCGCTGAGTGTGCCCTATCTGGCCGGAACCTCTGATGCCAGAATGGAGGATATCCGCGAGGTGACCATCCGCACCGCCCGAATCCTGTGCGAGGCGCTGCGCGCGTGATCCTTTCTGCGGGCAAGGGGACGCCGGTCCTGGCATGTGGCGCCGGCTGACCCGCGGTCCGATTGGAACGGCAGCCTTCAGGCCACCGGCCCAAACCGAGGGCGAAACCGCCAGAAATGCGATGGTGTTCGAACAGCCGCACCCTCCGTGCCAACAAGAGTGAGACATTTTACTGCCTGAAGTTTACACTCGAAGGCGCAGGAGAACGAACCGATGGTAATGCCCTCACATATCCCGCTTTCGCCGGATACCGGGTCTGACAATATTTCTCCCACGACTTCGCCTGCCCGGCGGGTGGCTGCACCTGCGGTGCCCGCTGCCGAGCTGACGGCCACGCCGAAGCGGCGCAGTTTTACCGCGACATACAAGCTGCGGATTCTCGATGAAACCGACCGCGCGGTCGATACCGGCGGCATTTTGGCCATCTTGCGGCGGGAGGGCCGGTATTCCTCGGCCTTGAGCGACTGGCGGGGTCAGCGTGCAGCCGGCACTTCGGGGGCGCTGCGCCTGCGTCGGCGCGGTCCGGAAACGGCTGCGGCGAACCCGCTGCAAGCCTAACTCGCCAAGGCCAATCGCGAGAATGCCGCCCTGCGCCGCACCTGGGCCGTGCCATCTGGATCAGGCGGAGGCGATCATCGCCATCCAAAAAACTGGCCGCACTGCTGGACGAGATTGAGCAGGCGTCCGAGCGCCGCGGCACATCATGATGACGGCGGTTGTGGCTTTGCCCGCAGATACCGGCCTGACCAGTGCGGCCTGCGCGACGCTGAAGGGGTCGCGGGCCTGCCTGCATCGGCATCGCGCGGCACTGACGGCCCCGCCAAGGAAGGCAAAGCTGCGACCGACTTCAGCGCGGGCCCTACCGGAAAGCGAACGGGATCAGGTCCTTGCCCATTTTCGCGCACCCCGGCTCAAAGACCAGACCCCGGCCGAGGTCTATGCCACCCTGCTCGATGAAGGCGTCTGTCTTTGTCGGGTCCGCACGATGTATCGGATATTGGCGGCGCAGGGCGAAGTTGTCGAGCGCCGCCGGCCTCCCGGGCCTTGCATCCCGCAAAACACTCCCCGGACTGTTTTGTCCGGACAAGCCCTGACCGCTCTGCAAGGGTCGGCTGGCGGGTTGAACACGCCGAAAGTGCCATTCAATTCAAAGCACTGTTCCAGGGCGCGATGGCAAAACATGCCGTGCCGCCCGGCCAGCTGACCCTGCATGCAGATCGCGGCGGCCCGAGACCCGCCAAGGCGACGGCCCTGATGCCGGCCGATCCCGGCGTGGTCAGATCCCTTGGGCAGGCCGCATAGCTCGAATGACAACCCGTTCCCGGAAGCCCAGTTCAAGACGCTGAAATATCAGCCGGAATTCCCCAGGCGATTTGAAACCATCGACGAGGCCCGCAGGTTCTGCCGGCGGCTCGCAGAATTGTATAACGAAGACCATCACCACACGGGCATCGGCCTGCTGACGCCCGATCAGTTCCACTTCGGGCGGGCCGACACAATCCATGCCGCCCGCCAAACCGCGCTTGGTGCCGCGTTCCTCAGCATACACGGAGCGGTTCGTCCGCCAGCCCCCAAATCACCCCAAATCCCGACCGCCGTCTGGATCAATCCGCCCAAGAACACGGAGGCAATCCACGCCTAAACTCAAAACCCCGATGTCTCAAAGTCGTTGACACGTTCCGCGGCGCGAGCAGTTCCTGACGGAGAGTGAGGCGCAAGCGCCATTGGTCCGAGAGCAGCGCCGAACGTGGTGGTGCATTGGGGTCGTCTTCTGGCGCTGATCGAGCCTTACTATCCGAAGGCGGGGCCTAAGGGCGGGCGCCCGCCGATGCCGCTGGAGACGATGTTGCGTGTGTATTTCCTGCAGAACTGGTATGCGCTGAGCGATCCCATGGCGGAGGGTTCAAGCGTGAAGCAATCGATCCAGTGGACCTGTCGCGGTTTCGTTCCGGTCAGGTGTTCATGTTATGCGGCCTTGCGTTCGAAAGCTACGGGGCTTTTCCAGCCCAAGGCTGGGTGTCTGCGG
>JAYUGA010000215.1:0-11702 GCA_043738565.1 Rhodobacterales bacterium | reverse complement strand
TTCCAGCGAAATCCGGTTGGCATCGGACACGGTCGGGGTGGGGGCGACGGCCACGGTGACGATGAAATTCTGACTGTGCAGAACGCGGTTATGCTTGAGGTTGTGCAGCAGGGCCGAGGGCGCGGTTTCCGGGTCCTGGGTCAGAAAGACGGCGGTGCCCGGCACGGCGATCGGTTGCGATTTGGTCAGCATGGCGATCAGCTTGGTCAGTCCGATCGCGGAATCCGCCGCCTTCTGCTTGACATGCGCCGAGCCGCGGACCCAGGTCAAGACCAGCAGACACATCGTCGCGGCCAGCATCACCGGCACATAGCCGCCGTCGATCAGTTTGGTCAGGTTGGCGCCGAGGAACATCAGTTCCACCGTCAGGATTGGCGCGATGACCGCCACCACCACCGGCAGCGGCCATTTCCACGCCCGCGACAGCAACACGAATGCCAGGATCGAGGTGATCACCATGTCGCCCGTCACCGCGATACCATAGGCAGAGGCAAGGCTGGACGACGACTCGAAGGCGATCACCAGCAGGATTACCCCGGTCATCAGGATCATGTTGACACGGGGCATGTAGATCTGGCCGTGCTGGGTTTCCGAGGTGTGACGAATTTCCATCCGCGGCAGAAGTCCCATCTGCACCGCCTGCTGCATCATCGAGAACGCCCCGGAAATCACCGCCTGGCTGGCGATGACCGTGGCTGCGGTGGCCAGAATGACCAGCGGCAGCAGCGCCCAGGCGGGGGCCATCAGGAAGAACGGGTCCACCGCCGCCGCCGGATCGTGCAGAACGAAGGCGCCCTGGCCCAGGTAGCTGAGCGCCAGCGACGGAAACACCAGGATACCCCAGGCAATGCGGATCGGGCGGCGGCCAAAATGGCCCATGTCGGCATAAAGCGCCTCGCCGCCGGTCACCGCCAGAAAGACCGAACCCAGCACGATGAACGAGCCAAGGCCGTGGCTGGTCAGAAAGCGAAACGCATGCACCGGGTTCAGCGCCGCCAGAATTGCAGGGTCGTCGCCGATGTGGCGCAGGCCCAGGATCGCCATGACGAAAAACCACAGCACCATGATCGGCCCGAACAGGATCGCCACCCGTTCGGTGCCCTGCGCCTGAAACAGAAACAGCCCGAAGATGATCAGCAGCGTGACCAGCACGACGAAGGGCTGAAAACCGGGGGCGACCAGCGCCATGCCTTCGACCGCCGACAAGACCGACATGGCGGGCGTGATCATCGCATCGCCGAAGAACAGCGAAATGCCGACCACCCCGATCGCCAGCAACCAGCCCGGCCGCTTCCTCAGCGCCTGCTGCACCAGCGCCACCAGTGACAGCGTGCCGCCCTCGCCGCGGTTGTCGGCCCGCATCACCAGCAAGATGTATTTCACCGTCACGATCAGAACCAGCGTCCACAAGAGCAGCGAGACGATGCCGATCACCTCTTCCGGCTGCAACCCGTCGCTTGAGGCAGCCTTGAGTGATTCCCTGAGCGCATAAAGCGGCGAGGTGCCGATGTCGCCATAGACGACGCCGATGCAGCCCAGCACCAGCTTCCACAGGTTTTGTGGCGCGGCGGCTGGCTGATTTGCATAGGGAAGGGCGGTGGTCTCGGCCAGAGGCGGGGCCGTTTCGCCGGGGATGTTGTCTTCGTGCATGACCTTCGGCCGTGGACCAGTCTGGCGTGCTGACTACACTGGCAGGCGCGGAACGTCCAGCGAAGGTTCGGGCATCGCCGCAGCGTCAGGTCAGCGCGGCGTAAGCAGGCGGCGGAACAGCAGGTCAAGATATTCCCCGGCTTCGGCAAAAGGGTCATGGGTCGGCCCCAGCACGGCGCGGACCTGCACGTCGAAATCGGCGTAATGCTGGGTCAGCGCCCAGATCGAAAAGATCAGGTGAACGGGCGGCATCCGGACGATCCGGCCCTCGGCCATCCAGCGCCGCAGGACCATGCTTTTTTCCTCGACCAGCGATTTCAACGGGCCTTCAATCTCGGTCAGGATCCGCGGGGCGCCTTGCAGGATCTCGTTGGCAAAGAGCCGGCTTTCGCGCGGGTAATCGCGGGCGAGTTCGACCTTGCGGTGAACATAGGCGAGGATTTCCTCGACCGGGTCGCCCTTGGGGTTCATGTGACGCAAGGGGTCGAGCCAGGTTTCCAGCATCTGGTCCAGAAGGGCGAGATAGACCGCATCCTTGGACGGGAAGTAGTAGAGCAGGTTCGGTTTGGACAGCCCCGCCACATCGGCGATCTGGTCGAGCGTGGCGCCGCGAAAGCCGTGCTGGGAAAACACGTCAAGACCGGCCTCCAGGATGACACTGGAGTTGCGTTCCTGAATGCGGGTGCGGGGTTTGAGCATGATGCCTGCCGGGTTCGGGAGGTTCAGGATGGCGCAAATCTGGGCGGGATGTAAACCGGGATTGGGGTGGTGCGCGGTGGAAATTGCGGGCTATGGTGGCGGGATCGGGAAAAGGGCGGCGCCCGACCCGCGCCGGGTGCTGCGCACCGCCTTGCGCGCCCGGGTCGGCATGGGCTGAGGCGCGCTGGTGGCCTCTGCCCTGCGCCCGCTTTTGACCGCAATCATTGCCCTTGGCGTGGCTTGGGCCGCCGTCACCCCGGACTGCGCCCTCCCTTGAGTTCGCCCCCCTTCCGCCCTACACCTTGGCGACATGCCTGAAGGAACAAGCCCATGCGCATTCACCAAGACTTGGCCGAAACGATCGGCAACACGCCGCTTTTGAAACTGAAGCGGGCAAGCGAGATGACGGGTTGCACGATCCTGGGCAAATGCGAGTTTCTGAACCCCGGCCAGTCGGTGAAGGACCGGGCGGCGCTGTATATCATCCGCGATGCGGTGGCGCGCGGCGAATTGCAGCCGGGCGGCACGATTGTCGAGGGCACGGCGGGCAATACCGGGATCGGGTTGGCGCTGGTCGGGGCCTCGATGGGGTTTCGAACGGTGATCGTGATTCCGGAGACGCAATCTCAGGAAAAGAAGGCCATGATCCGGCTGGCGGGGGCGGAACTGGTGCAGGTGCCTGCCGCGCCCTACAAGAACCCCAACAACTACGTGCGCTATTCCGGGCGGCTGGCCGAGGCTTTGGCGCGGACCGAGCCGAATGGTGCGGTCTGGGCCAATCAGTTTGACAATGTGGCCAATCGTTTGGCGCATTTCGAGACGACGGGGCCGGAGATTTGGCAGCAGACCGGCGGGCATGTAGACGGCTTCATCTGCGCGGTCGGGTCGGGCGGCACTTTGGCGGGCGTCGGCCTGGCGTTGCAGCCGAAGGGGGTGAAGATCGGTCTGGCGGACCCCGAGGGCGCTGCGCTGCATGCGTTTTACACGACGGGCAAGCTGGAAAGCCCCGGCAGCTCGATCACCGAGGGGATCGGGCAGAGCCGGATTACCGCCAATCTGGAAGGGTTCCGCCCTGATTTCAGTTACCGGATCCCGGATGCCGAGGCGCTGCCGCTGGTGTTCGAGATGCTGGAGGAGGAGGGGATTTGTCTGGGCGGATCATCCGGTATCAACATTGCCGGGGCGATCCGCATGGCGCTGGAGATGGGGCCGGGCAAGACCATCGTCACCATCCTGTGCGATAATGGCAACCGCTATCAGTCCAAGCTGTTCAACCCGACTTTCCTGCGCGAAAAGGGGCTGCCGGTGCCGAAATGGCTGGACCGCGCCCCGCAGGCGATCCCGACCGTTTTCGAGGACGCATGATCCGGGGGCGGCTGCGCCAGATCAGTTGGGGCCAGATCAGTTGGGGCCAGATCAGTCTGGGCCAGATCAGTCGGGGCCAGATCAGTCGGGGCCAGATCAGGGGCCTTGGCGCTGCGGTTCTGCTGGGCCTGTCGCTGCTGCCCGGCTTTGCGCAGGATGTCGTCAGCGGTGGTGGTGCGCCTGCGACCCAAAGCCCCAAGGCGGCGGCTACCGGCCAGCCGACCATCAAGGTGCATGCGGACAGTTCTGGGGCGCTGATCCCGCAGGTGCAGCGCCCCAGTTATGCGGCGGAGCAAGCGGTAATGTCGGGCGGAGGGGCGCCTTCGGGAGGTGGGGCACCGGCCAGCACCGGCAGCGTCAAGCCGGGCGGCGGTGGAAGCAGCGCGCTGGATTATGTCGGCTGGAACCGGCTGGGTGGCAGCGCCGAAAGTGCCATTGCCAACAGCGCTACGTCCGGTCCCGCGCTGGATCAGTTGCGGGCGCAACTGGTGGATTGGCGGGCGGCGCTGCTGGGGGCGCAAAGCGCCAATTCGGCACGGATTGCCACGCTGCGCGAACAGATTGACGCGCTGGGTCCGGCCCCGACAGAGGGGAGGGTGGAAGATGCGGAAATTGCCAGCCGCCGGGCGGCGCTGTCGTCCCAGATGGCACGGCTGCAGGCGCCGGGGCTGGCGGCGGATGAGGCCTATCAGCGGGCCGACGGGCTGATCGGCGAGATCGACCGGGTGGTGCGCGAGCGGCAAACGGACGAGCTTTTAAAGCTGTGGCCGAACCCGCTGAACCCCGGCAACTGGCCTGCGGCGCTGGCGGTGCTGAGCGAGTCGGCGCTGACGGTCTGGGGCGAGGTCAGCGCCAAATGGTTGAGCGCCAGTATGAAGCAGCGGCTCTTGGGCAATCTCCTGGTCATCGTGCCGCTCTTGGGGTTCGGGCTGGCGATGCTGTGGCGCGGCTGGCGCTGGGCCGATTTGCTGGTGGCGCGGCTGCAGGGGCCATCGACGGCGCGGGGGCGGCGGATCTTCGGGGCACTGGCCTCGCTGGGCCTGATCATCCTGCCGGTTCTGGGCTGCGCCGCGCTGGCAGAGGCGCTGCGGCTAAGCGGCCTGTTGGGCGCGGTGGGGCTGGCGATTGCCAACCGGCTGACGGTCATCGGCCTGATGATATTCGCCGCAGTCTGGCTGAGCGCCAGAGTGTTTCCGAGTGTCGAAAGTTTCGGGCCGCTGTTGGTGCTGCCACCAGAGCGGCGGGCCGAAGGGCGGTTCCTGACCACCAGTTTCGGGATAGTGCTGGCGATCTCGCTGCTGCGCCGGGTGGCCACCCAGCAGCAGGATATCGCCGACGCCGCGCTGTCGGTGCTGAATTTCCCGGTGATCGTGGTCGGTGGCCTGCTGCTGATGCGGATGGGGCGGTTGCTGAATCAGGCCGCCCGCGCCGCCCCCGGTGCGGACGAGGCGCGGACCAATCATCGCCAGCGGCTGATCCGGCTCTTGGCGCGGATCACGATGGGCACCGGCATTGCCGGGCCGGTGCTGGCGGCGGTTGGCTATATTTCGGCGGGCAGCGGGCTGGTGTTTCCGACCGCCAGCACGCTGGCGCTGATCGCGGGCCTGTATCTGGCGCAGCGGCTGGTGGCGGACATCTACAGCCTGATCACCCGGTCTGACCCCAGCGATCAGGACGCGCTGGCCCCGGTGTTGATCGGCTTTGCCTTGACTTTGGCGATGCTGCCGGTGTTTGCGCTGATCTGGGGGGCGCGGGTCGCTGATCTGACCGAATTGTGGACCCGGTTCCAGGAAGGTTATCAACTGGGCAATGCCCGGATATCGCCCACCGATTTCCTGTTCTTTGCCGTGGTCTTTGCCATCGGCTATTCACTGACCCGGCTGCTGCAAGGGGCGCTCAAAACCTCGATCCTGCCGCGGACGGGCATGGATCAGGGCGGCCAGAACGCGGTGGTGTCGGGCTTGGGCTATGTCGGCATTCTGCTGTCGGCACTGGTGGCGATCAATTCCACGGGTATCGACCTGTCGGGGCTGGCGATTGTGGCGGGGGCCCTGTCGGTTGGCATCGGGTTTGGTTTGCAGACCGTGGTGTCAAACTTTGTCTCCGGCATCATCCTGTTGATCGAGCGGCCGATTTCCGAGGGTGACTGGATCGAGGTCGGTCCGGTGCAGGGCATCGTGTCGTCAATCTCGGTGCGCTCGACCCGGATCCAGACCTTTGACCGCTCCGATGTGATCGTGCCGAATTCCGACCTGATTTCGGGCCGGGTGACGAACTGGACCCGGTTCAGCCTGACCGGGCGATTGATTGTGGCGGTGAACGCGCCGTTTACGTCCGATAGCCGCCGCGTGGAGCGGATTTTGCGCGAGATTGCCGAGGCGCAGCCGCTGACCCTGCTGTCGCCGCCGCCGATCATCGCGCTGATGGCGTTCGGGCCCGAGGTGATGAATTTCGAGGTCCGGCTGATCTTGCGCGACGTCAATTTCTCGGTCGAGGTGCGGTCAGAGATCAACCACCAGATTGCCAGACGCTTTGCCGAAGAGGGCATCGTGTTCTCCAACGCCCACCGCGACTACCTCAAGCGGGTGGCGGATGAGGCGGCGGCGGAGGCCGAGGCTTTGGCGGAAGAGAAGCTGAATATCGAGGCGGTGGCGGCGCTGCTGGAAGTGCCGCGGCGCCGGTTGCCGGATGCGCCAAAGCCCGTCGTGGTGCCGGATGAGGAGGCCAGTTCAGGATGACCGAATTGTTGTTTCGGGACGACGCCTATCTGACCCAATGCACGGCAAGGGTGCTGGGCCACACGCCGGAGGGTGGCATTGTGGTCGACCGCTCGGTTTTCTATACCACCGGCGGCGGCCAGCCCGGCGATTCAGGCCAGATCGACTGGGACGGTGGCACGATGGCGATTGCCACGGCGGTCAGAGTCGAGGGCGGAGCGGTGGCCCTGGTGCCTGCCGAGGCGCGGGCGATGCCGCCGGTTGGGGCGGGTCTGCTGATGCGGCTGGACTGGGCGCGACGCCATCGCCACATGCGGGTGCATACCGCGCTGCACCTCTTGTCGGTGGTGATCCCCTTGCCGGTGACGGGTGGGCAGATCGGGGTGGACCGGGGCCGCCTGGATTTCGACATGCCCGATGCGCCCGGCGATGTGGCGGGGCTGGAGGCGGCGCTGAACCGGCTGATCGACCGCGATCTGCCGGTGACCACGGAGTGGATCAGCGATGCCGAACTGCTGGCCAATCCCGGTCTGATCAAGACGCTCTCGGTGATGCCGCCGGTGGGGCAGGGCCGGGTGCGGCTGGTGCGGATCGGCGAGATCGACCTGCAACCCTGTGGCGGCACCCATGTCGTGCGTTTGGGCGAACTTGGCGAGATCCAGATCGGCAAGATTGAAAAGAAGGGCCGCCAGAACCGCCGGGTGACGATCGAGCTGGCGTGACAAATCGGGCCAACCCCCCTTGCACCCGCAGCCTGTCCCCCTGTAAACACCCCGTCACGGATCGGTGGCCGAGTGGTCGAAGGCGCACGCCTGGAAAGTGTGTAGGCGGGGAACCGTCTCTAGGGTTCGAATCCCTATCGATCCGCCATAGGACTTTGTTTTCGTTACATTTTCTTAGATTTAGGGATTTCCGCCCCTAACCTGCCCCTAATGTGGTTTTGCTGGCCGTCCTGTCCCGAAACGCCAACCGCCCGCCGCCGGGGGTGGTGTTCACGTTTTCGTGATCCGTCGTCGGGGGGATACCGCAACGTCGCAGGTCCGGCACAGGCGCAGCAAGAGAAGTGCGGACCTGACCCCGTCGGACCCGCCAAGCTGGAACCTGACCCCGGACGCTGGACCTGCCAAGCTGGACCTGCCCGGACCTGACCCCGGACCTGACCCAGGACGTGGCCGGACGCTGGACCTGCCAAGCCGGACCTCGGACGCCGGACGCCGGACCTATGCCGGACGCTGGACCCGGACCCCGGACCTGACCACGACCTACTCCCCGCCCCCCGGCCTGCCCCGCGCGGCGCGCGATTAGTGTTATAGGCCGCAAACACAAAGCGGCCAAAACCTGATCTTTTGCACAAGTCAGACAAACGCATGCGCTTGCGTTGGGCTTCTCGTCTTGGGTTGCCAAGTCAGCCTGACGCCATCGCATGATCTATGACCATCAAATTCGGGCCAATCGGCATGGCAAACAAACAGTGCCCGCCGCTGGCCTCGGCCCATAGTTCCCCGACCATGCGCTTTTCTTTCGCGTCTTCGGCTAGATGTTTGCCCTTGTATTCGACCACCAGAATGCGGCCATCGGTGAGCATCGCCACAAAGTCAGGATAGAACGGCGCGCCGGACAGTTGCAGCCAGAAGGCGTTTGGCTTGCGGTCCACGTTGCGCACCCAGAACCTGACCTTGGGGTGTTCATCCAGCCAGACCGCACAGCGGAATTCTTCGCCTTCGGGTTTCAAGTCGCCGATGATGCTGAAGTAGTGTTTGTTGAATTTCCGCGCCCCCTTGTAAGGCTGGTTGTAGGCATACGTCTGGTCATCAAACAAAATGGCAAGGTCGGAACTGGTTTCAAAATTGCCTGCATCCGCCGCGAACAGCGCGTTGAAATTACCAACTTCGCGGCTTGCGCGCAGGGTCTGGATTTCTTCGCCCAGACTTCTCCTTACTTCGTATTTGTAGCGGGCAAGCTGATCCAGCGTGTAGCCCTTGCCCTGCATCGCTGCGTCCAGAGCGCGGTGGATAAACACCCTTGCCGCTGGCTTGGTCACGTCCGGGTGCGGGATGCCACGGTCAATCCAGTTCACCAACCGGGGAAGCGTCCAAGCGGGTTCCTGAATTGCCATCGCAAGCTGGTCGTGCAACTGGCCAACAAAGGCGATTTTCATCTGCCCCTTGTCGGACACATCAATTTCACCGGCTTTGGTATCGCCATGAATGGCAAAGCTCGTGGCAAAAGGCTTCACGTCGCATTCGGCAAGGTTCCATGGCAGGTCAAGGAAATGATCTGGGCTGAACAGTTCCAGAACACCTTGGCGGCGTATCCCCAGACGCGGCACAAGGAAGGGTGGCTTTTCACCCTCGGGGGCTTCCGTCGCCTGAATGCGGTTCGACTTGATGAACAGCCGGTCAATCACCCGCTCGGCACCCTGCACTTTCGCGAAGGCGAGTTGCATCAGGTTCCGTTCATCGCGCGACAAGGCCCGCTGCACCCCGAATTCCCGGCTTACCGGATCGAACTGCACGCGCGCTTTCAGACTGGGCGGCAGTTTGGCAATCGCCGCTCCAATGGCCTCTGGGGAGGCGCTGGGCGCATCCGGCAGAGCGTCCGACTTGTGAATGAACTCTGCGCGATCCTCTGCCCATTCAAACGCCCCGTGCTGTTTGACAAGCTGCTCCGCTTCCAGCCGGTCAAAGCCCGCGCCGTCCACCAGACCGTCTTTCAGTCGCTCAGCCACGGTTTGAAAGCTGTTGGATGCGACAAAGGCATAGGCGCGGTTCAAAGCATCGCGGGTCTTGCGCCGCGCCTTTGGCATCCGCAGCACGCGACCAAGGATTTGCTCCACCGCCGTGGGGGAACTCAACTCGGCCACCGAACACAGCACATAGGCGAATGGGCAGTCCCAGCCTTCGCGCAATTTCTGGACCGTCACCACATAGCGCACCGGGCAATCCGGGGCGGCGATGTCGGCAATCGCGTCCAGTTCGGCATGGCCGGTTGCGTGAATGGCAATCTGGTCGCGCGGGATGCGTTTGTCGTCGGTCAGGAACTGCACCACCACTTCGGGGGTCAGGCGGTGCGGGTCGGCCTTGGCCTTGGCCTGCGCCTGAAACAGCACAAGGGGCCGGATGTATTCGCCGGTATCGGCCTGTTCAGCCTGTGCCGCCTGTTCCAGCGCCGCC
This sequence comes from Rhodobacterales bacterium, assembly GCA_043738565.1. GTDB lineage: Bacteria > Pseudomonadota > Alphaproteobacteria > Rhodobacterales > Rhodobacteraceae > Stagnihabitans. Next base: position 2,098 of record JAYUGA010000215.1, on the reverse strand, counting down.
TGACAGTCAAGCGCCTGCCCGATCACCTTGCGCCAATCCGCATCGGTGTTGAGCCGGATCGGCAGTTTTATCATCTCTTCCGCCTTCAACTCGGCGGCAGAGACGTGGAACAGCACGTTGGACGGATAGACCTCGTTGGCCAAATCCTTCGTCAACTGCGGGGTGGCGGTTAACTCCAGGATAATTGACGGGTCAAACCTTTGCAGCGTGTCGAACGACAGCGCGGTGCGGGCGTTATGCGCCTCGTCCACGATGACCATGGGGCGGTGCAGGCGCAGCACGTTGGCGAGTGACGCCACGGGCCGGTCAGACCCCTCCACCTTTTCCAGCCGCGCCACCTGTGCGGCGTCCAGCCCAGAGAAATGGTCCATCAGCGCGCCTGCATCGGCATAGACCTTGCGGCCAGCGGTTTCATCCACCCGGAACGCCTGAATGGTGCCGACGATGATGCAGGCCCCGCCCGTCGCATCGGGGCGCGACAGGGCCAGCGCCTCGGCCACGGTCAGCACACAAAGGTTGCGCCCGAACTCTGCCGCCAGTGCCGCGCGGTAGGGGTGGTCAAGGTTGCGCAGCGCCGCAAGCGTTTGGTCCAGAATGGCGGTCGATGGCACCAGCCACAGCACCATCGGGTTGTCGGCTTGCAGATATTCCTTCGCCGCCACCCCTACGGCATGCGCCGCCACAATGGTCTTGCCGCCGCCGGTGGGAATGCGGATGCAGACGTAGGGCGTCTGTTCGTTCACCAAGGGGGCGGGCCAATAGGTCGCCTCGGCCACATCGGTAAAGGCGGCTTTGGCGGGGTTTTGCGCGATGCCGTCAAACTTCACCACCTTGCGTAGATAATTCCGCAATGTGCGCAACGCCTCGCGCTGATAGCCGCGCAACTCGAAATTTACAGCGGCCATGTCATACCCCCTCCACCTGATAGGGGATTTGCTTGAAGGTGACGCTCGCCGCGCGCAGCCGGTCCGCCGACACCGTGCAGCCCTCGGCATAGACCACGCGGGAGCCGTCAAAGCCCTGTGGGGTGGCGGGCAAATTGGCCAGCCTGTCCGGGGTCAGCACATTGCCCGCCGCCTCGCGCGCGGCCCCGGCATGGGCGGCGTCGAACAGCAGATACACCGCGCGGCCTTGGTGGATGCCCAGAAACTCCGATTGCGCCCGCGCCGGGATCGGCACGCCGGTTTCCGAGAAAAAGATATGGGCGGCAAGGTCGGGAAAGGTGACCTCTTCGGCAATGTCGCCATATTCATCGAACAGCGGCACGCCAAGACGGCAGAAACGGAAGCCTCCGCCCAAACCAGCCACCGGCTTGGACGCATCGCCGCCCTTGTCATAGCCATGGATTACCCGTCGCAGGCGTTCGGCGGTGACGGTTTCGGCGATGCCCTCGTCCATTTCTACAAGGATGAACTGCCGGTTGCCGCCGTCCCGTTTGTTCAGGTCCAGCACGGCTTGCCCAGTGGTGCCGGAACCGGCGAAGGAGTCGAGGATCAGGTCATCTGGTCCAGCACCCATCTGAATAATGCGCTTAATTAATCGTGAAGGCTTCGGGGTATCAAACAACTTGGTTGAGCCAACGATGTCCGCAAGTTCCATGCTTGCTTCCTGAGTGTGCCCAGCATCTTCGTATTCCCATACAGAACGCGGCACTACTTTTGGTTCAGGTGGCAAAAAAGTCTTGAGCCTCGGCTTAGAAGAACGGCCATCTGCGCCCCAATAAAGAAGGTTTTCAGAAATATTTCTTTCAGTGGTTGCCTTGTCGTTCTTCCATACTGCGGTGCGAGAAGGCCAAACCTCTTCGCCGGTATTCGGCTGAGTTATGGGATAGTAGAGGTTGGGGCGCTCTTCTGCCGACTTATTGCAAGTGTAAGTTGCAGAATTCCACGATCCGCGAGGGTCATTGTCTATGTTACGGTAGTTCCCCCGCTGTCTATCGTTCATCGGAATCCGGTTTAGTTCAAACTTTTGTATGTCTTTTGCATAAACCATAAGATATTCATGGTCATAAGAAAAGAACCGGGCATCGTTTGAGGGTGAGACGCGTTTCTTCCAGCAAACTTGCCTCAAGAAGTTTCTCACACCAAAAATCTCATCA
>JAYUGA010000214.1:0-11732 GCA_043738565.1 Rhodobacterales bacterium | reverse complement strand
ATTTCATCAAGTGCTCCCTGACCAGGTCGTGGGGACCGTCTCCGCGGCGGAGGCGGTGATTTCAAATGCGGGGCCGGTCAATGTCAGCAGATCCCGGGCGAGCGGCAAGGTTCGGAGCCGCTTATAGACCGAGATTGCGACAAATAGAAAGCTGCGGGATGGCACGAACCGGTCGGCGGGCGCGTCGAGGGCGCTGGCACGGACCTGGGTGAAACCCGCCCCCCGCAGCAACCGGGACAGCTGCCCCGGCGATGTCATCGTGGCGTACCGCAGGGTGTCAAAACCGCGCCGCCGGATCACATAGGCCCGGCGCAACCGGGCGGGCAGGTAGCCCACCCCCCACAGCCCGGCCAAGGGGTAGGGTGCCAGAGTATAGCGATTGGCCCCGGTCACGAACAGCCGCGCCCCGGGCCGGGCAAGCCGGCGCAGGCTTCGCGCCCCGCCGAGTTGATCCGGCAGATGCTCGAACAGGTCAGCGGCGGCAACGCGGTCATAGCTTTCTGGCAGCAGCGGCGGGGCGGCGATGTCGGCGCAGACCAGTTCCGCCGTCAGACCCGCCTCGGCCAGCCGCTTTTGCGCGATCACCAGCCAGCGCAGCGCGATGTCAAGTCCGGTGACCTGCTGCCCGGTCATGGCCGCCGCAACTACCAGCCCGCCCGCGCCGCAGCCGACATCCAGCAGCGGTCCCCCTGCCGGGCCGAGCCGCCCCAGCACGCCCGCCCCCCGCGCGACACCCGCCCGCACATAGGCGGCAAACCGCAGCGCCATGTCGGGCGGCACGTCGTCGGTGATCCGGTAATATTCGGCCACCGTCTCGTCAAACGTATGACCTTGGGCAAATTCATGCAGCCGCAGCGCCTTGGCCCGTTCGTCGGCCAGCGAAAGATAAGCGTCGGGGGCGAGGCGGAAATCGGCGATGCCGCACAGGATCGGATAGGTCCGGTCGCAGGCGGCGCAGTGCCAGCCCGCGGCTTGCTGCACGACAGAAGTCCGGCAGGCCGGGCAAAGATACGCGCTCATCGGCGCCGCCCTGCGACGGCGGCGGCATAGCCGCGCATTTCGCCCCAGGACCAGTTGGCCATGAACAGATAGAGCCAGAACGCGGCCCGCCACCAATCGCGTCGCAGCACCGGATCGCGCAGCACCGACCGGCTGAGCTTGAGCGCGAAGACCGGGAATGCGGCGGGCGAGGTCACCAGCATCAGCCAGCGCCGGGCAGGAGATGCGGCGAAGGCGCGGCCAAGGCCGAAATTGCGCCCATGCAGTCGCCGCTGGCGCATGAACTGGCGGGGCGTGTAGCGGTTCATGTGGCGGACGGTCAGCGCAGGATGCAGTTCCAGCCCAAGTCCCTTGCGGCGGAAGCGGGCGTGATAGGCCGGTTCCCAGAAGCCGCCCGGCAACAGGTCGCCGCAGGCAAGGATCTCGGCCCGCAGGTACAGCGCGTTGTCGGCGGCGATCTCGGACACCGCGTGGGGCGCTGGCGCTGTGGCATAGGCATGATAGCGCAAAAGGTGGATCGCGGTGCCCGGCGCATCCGAATCCGGGTCGTTCACGATCAGCCCGCCGATCCCCGCCAGCCCGGTCATGTCAAGCCCGCAGGCCAGATCAAGCCAGTCGCCGCCCGGCACGCAATGCGCAGAAAGGATAGCCACGGTGTCGGCGGTGGCCGCAAGAATACCGTCACGCCACAGATCGGGGATGGGCGCATCGGCGGCTCCGGTCACGACCTTCAGGCCGGTCTGCGGCGGCAGGTCTACCGGATCGTCCGCGGCATGGCAGATCAGCACTTCGGCCCGCCCGTCCGCCATGCCGGGGCCAAGTGCCGCAAGGATCGCGGGCAGGTTCGCCTGGGCATATTGCACGGCGACGACGACGCTGATCCGGGGCGGGCTCATGCGGCACTGCTTCCTGCGGTCTTGCTGGCGCGGATCGCGGCGATCTGCGCCAGATAGGCCGCGATGTGATCCTCTTCGCGGTACCGCGCCTCGTAGGCCTGCCGGGCGACTTGGCCCATGTCGGCCCGCAGAGCAGGGTCGCCCGCCAGCCGGTCCATCGCCGTCAGGCATTCGGCATCAGTCCGGTAGACAAAACCGCCGCCGCTTAGCCGCACCGCCTCGCCCGCTCCGCCCGCATCGCGCACGATGGCGGGGGTGGCCTGCGAAAATGCCTCGATCGTGGTCATGCCGAAGGTTTCGGGCGCCAGCGAGGGGAGCATCAGCGCTGTGGCGCGGCGGTATTCCGCCATCAGGTCGGACTGGGCAAGACGGCCGGCGAACCGCACATTGGCGACTTCGGCCATTCTGCCGCGCAGAGGTTCGAGCAGATCGCCGTCACCGACGATCCGCAGGTCGTAGCCCGGTCGCTGGCGGAACAGATCGGTCAGCCGATCGATGCCCTTGGAGGCGGTGACGCGCCCGACATACAGGAATTCGGGCCGGGTCGGCGGCTGGTCCGGCGCAGCGGTCTGCACGTCGAACCCGGCCGGGGCGAAGTTCGGCAGGATCGCCATTGGCCGGGTGATGCCCTGCGCCTGCAAGGCATCGCGGGTGAAACGGCTCGGGGCAAAAATCCGGTCCACGCCCTCCAGTCCGCGGGCCATCGCATCCCCCAACCGCCACAGTTGCGGTGGCTTGCCCGAACGGATCTGGCAGGTCACGCAACTGCGCCCGTCGCAGGCCCTGTCGCCGTTCTTCCACAGGATATGGGTGGCGCAGATCAGCCAGTGGTCATGCGCGGTCAACAGCGTGACCGGGGCGCGGGACCGCGCCAGCACCGCCGGCCCGCCCATCAGCGAGACATTGTGGAAATGCACCACATCCCAGTCGCGCGCGAACTCCTCTGCCAAAGCGGCGACCTTCAGACCCGGTCGCCCGGTCTGCTGCGAGATCAGCGCCGAAAGTCCGCCGAACCGGCTGGCAAGTTTACGCACCGCGACGGGGCCTGCGGCGGGCGTGGCATCGCGCGGCACCGTGCCGCCAGACATCCGGTAGGCATCGGCGCAATAGACCACCTGCACATCATGGCCGCGCCGGACCAGCGCCGCAGCCAGTTGCCGGACATAAGTCGCGTCGCCGCCAAACGAATGCGGCGGGTAGAACGAAGTGATCATCAGGAACCGCATCAGCCGCCCTGCCCGCGACGTCCGGCCCCCGCCCGCTCCAGTGCCGCCCGGGTCAATTGCGCGGCCAGCGGCCAGGTGTTGCGTGCCGTCTCGGCGATGGCATGGGCGGCAAGGCTGTCGCGGAACGCGGTGTCGCGGGCGAGGCGGGCGATGGCAGCGGCGATGGCGGGCACGCTGAACGGATCAAAGCCAAGCCCCGCCTTGCCCGCCACCTCAAGCACCGCGCCGCCCGCGCTGCCCAGCACCGGGGTGCCGCAGGACATCGCCTCCAGCGCGGGCAGACCGAAGCCTTCGGACAGCGAGGGCAGGACAAGAGCCAGCGCCTGCGAATGCAGGGCGGCCAGATCCCTGTCCGATACATAGCCCGGGAAATGCACCCGGGCCGCGAGGCGCGGCGCTGCGGCCATTCGCGCCTGCAACGCCGCGTAGATCGAATGAAAGCCGCCGCCCCTGGGATCGCCGGTCATCACCAGGATCAAATCCTGCGCACCATCCTCGGTCAGCGCCAGGTCAAAGGCGTCGAACAGCCGTTCCAGGTTCTTGTGCGGCGCAAAGCCTCCGACATACATCAGGAGCCGCCCGGTGGCGAGCAGCCCGTTTGCTGCCCGCGCACGGGCCCGTTCGGCGGGATCGGCAACCGGCCGGTAATCGGCAGAGACGCCTTCGCAGATCACGTCGATCCCGGTTGCGGGAATATGCAGATACTCCACGATCTCGGCCTTGGCGGTCTGCGAGACGGTGAGCACGCGCTCGGCCGAACGCTTGGCCGCCCAGGTCTTGGCATTCCAGGCAAACCGCTGGCGCCAGTGCGGGAACACCAGTTCGGGGAAATGCTCGGCGATGGCATCGTGAAAGGTGACGACGGTGGCGGGGCCGCGCGGCGGCGGAAACCAGGAATAGACGGCAGGAAAGAACAGCACGTCGAGGCGGGCGGCTTGCGCGGCACGGCGAAACGCCAGCATGTCACTGATCGAGCGGCGGCTGTCTGCGGTCGCCGCTTCGATCACGCGGCGTCCGGTCCTGACGCACACGGTCTCGACCTGGGGGCCGAAGGCGGTGCCGACGGGGGGAGTGTCGGTCAGAAAGACATAGTCATGCGGGCCGGGATCGGCGAAGACTGCGCCCAAAAGTTCGCGCGTGAAGCGCCCGAAGCCGCGGTTGTTGTTCCAGGTCGTGCCGTCGATTCCGATGCGCATCAGCGCCACGTCCTTTCGCTGTCACCCTTGCCGAACAGGTGGCCGGTGAATTCTCCGGCCCCCCAGGCCAGCGCCATGAGCGCCACATGGGGCGCTTCGGCCAGCCAGACCTGGGCGGGTGCTGCGGCGCGGGCGTGGCCAAGGGCGCGGGCGGTCAGCACCAATGGCACCAGCAGCGCCTTGACCGCGCCTGCAATGCGGCCAGCGATGTCGCCCGGCGGGCGCGAGGTCGCGGCATAAAGCCTGCCGTGGCCAAAGCGGGTGGCCAGCCGAGCGCCGTGGTGGTCGGCCACGGCATAGCTGCTTGCGGCCCCGGGCGCAAAGGCGATTGACCAGCCCGCTTGGCGCAGGGCGGCGGCAACCTGATGTTCGGCAAAGCCGGAGCCGGGAGGCAGCGCCGCATCAAGTGCCGCGCGGCGGAATGCCATGCAATTGCCCGGCGGGCTTTGCGGGAGCGGCGCTTCGCCGTGGAAGCGGCCGTATTCCATCCGTCCCAGCGCCCGGTAGCGGGCCGCAAGACCAGGGGCGATGCGCACCGGGCCCCAGACTGCGGCGACAGCGGGATCGGCCAGACCAGCGCGGACCGCAGCCGCCCAGCCGGGGGCGACAAGGGTGGTGTCCTCAACCAGTGCGACCAGCCCGCCGCCGATTTGAGCCAGTGCAGCGCGGCGGCGGCCCGGCACGGTCGCGCCGCCAGGCGCACTGCGGTCAATCATCGCGGGGGCGAACCCGGTTTCCTCCGCCAGTGCGTCGGCACAACGCAGACCGGCCTCACCGCCCACCAGCGCGATGACGGCGCAGGTCAGATCCGGCGGCGCCGCACTCACGGTGCGCTCCCCGTGGTGCGGGCGATGAAATCGTCGCGCAGGGCAGCGACTTCGATGATCTGCCGCGCCGCGATCGGAACCGGCGAGTGGCCGTCGAGGCTGGCATAGACGCGGGCGCACAGGGCGGTGAGGCCCGGATAAGCAGTTTCGCCGCGCAGAGCCCGTGCTGCAAGGTTCAGCGCCGCATGACCAAGATGCCCGGCACCATCGCGCAGCGGGCGGGTGATCTTGCTGCGGCGGCTGGCGGTGCCGTCACGGAAGAACACGTAGTCGTGAAACAGGTCCGCCGCAAAGGCGCCCCTTGTCCCATAAAGATCGAGCGTGGCGCGGGTTGGCCGTGCGGTCAGGCTCAGCGTAATCCGCACCAGCGCACCAGCCATGACGGTTTGAAGCGTGAATGTGCCGGAACCTGACTGTCCCATCTGCCAGTCGGCAGCGGCAGGCAGCGTGCCGGGGCAAAGCCGTTGCAGGATCGACAGCGGATGCGGCAGGATGTCGGCGGCGACGCCTGGATGGGCGGCGGCGGGATAGCCCACGGCCCCGGCCGAATAGAACGTCAGTTCGATCAGCACCGGATCACCGATCCGGTCCCGGTCGCGTAGAATAGTCTCGATGCTGGACTGGAACGCATATTGATGCACCGGGCAAAGCCGCGTGCCCGCTGCCTCGGCAGCGTTCAGCAGCGCCCGGGTCTCTGCCAGATTGGCGGCGAGCGGCTTTTCGGCGAAAGCATGAACGCCCCGCTCTGCCGCCAGCCGCAAGAGGGCACCGTGGGTCGCCGTGGGGGTGCAAAGGTGCAGCAGATCGGGGGTCGTTGCGGCCAGCATTTCGGGCAGGTCGCGGTAGGTCACCGGAGCAAGCGCGGCGGCGCGTGCGGCGTCGGGGTCGGCCACGGCAACGACCCGGGCACCGGCCCGTCGCGCGGCGTGGGCATGCCAACGGCCCATCAGGCCAGCCCCGGCGATCACCACGCGCAGCGGTGACGCCGTCGGTGTCGAGACGGGCCGTGTCACGCGGGAACTAACTCGCGCGGAGGGCGGCGGGCAAAAGGCAGCGGCAGGGCAATCATCGCGTGCTCCGAAATGACCGCTGACCTATATCGCGGATGCAGCCCGCATTCAACGCCCGCAGTAGTGCGACGGGAAGCAGAGAGCTTTGGTGGGAAGGGCTTGATTCGTTTCAATTCTGTGCCAAGTGGCCGAAATACAACCAAAAGTTGCGCGCCGACCTGCGGGCGCAATCATTTTGCGTCCTCCTTTGGAAACGGTCGCTCAGGATTCGCGCAATTGGGCATGTTCAGTTGCCAACTTAACCGAGAATAAATTTGTTCTCGGTCTTTGCTGCGTTTTGGCGTAAGGATATTTCTTATCTAATTTTTGGGTAGTTTGCCATGAATGTACGGAATCCTCTTTCAAAGGTTGTCATTATCGGTGCAGGGCCTGCGGGTCTGACCGGTGCCTATGAATTGCAACGCGGCGACCCCTCCATCAAGTCGGTGGTGCTGGAATCCGGCGACATCGTTGGGGGTATCGCCCGCACCGAAAGCCATCGCGGCTATCGCTTCGACATCGGCGGGCACCGGTTCTTCACCAAGGTGGGTGAAGTCGAGCAGGTCTGGAACGAGGTCATGGGGGACGATTTCATCACCGTGCCCCGGCTGAGCCGGATCTATTACCGCGACAAGTTCTACGACTATCCGCTGAAGCCGATGAATGCGCTGCGCAACATCGGCATCTACGAGACCTTCCGCATCGTCGCCAGCCTCGTGCGCTACAAGATTTTCCCGCACCGCAAGGAAGAGACGTTCGAGCAGTGGGTGGTGAACCGTTTCGGCTACCGGCTTTATTCGCACTTCTTCAAGTCCTACACCGAAAAGGTCTGGGGCGTGCCCTGCACCGAGATCCGGGCCGACTGGGCGGCGCAGCGGATCAAGAACCTATCGCTGTTCAAGGCGGTCTGGAATGCGTTCACCGGCTCCAACGACACGGCGAGCCTTATCGAGAAGTTCAAGTATCCCCGCCTCGGCCCCGGCCAGATGTGGGAAAAGATGACCTCTATGCTCAAGGCCAACGGTGCCGAGGTGCGGATGAAGGCCTGGGTGAAGCGGGTGATCCACGAAGACATGCGCGTCACCGGCGTCGAGGTCTGCCAGAAGGATCCCGAGACCGGCGAGATCCGCACCTATATCGAGGAAGGCGACGCGTTCATCAACTCGATGCCGCTGCGCGAACTGGTGCATTGCATGGACCCGCCCGCTCCGCCCGCCGTGCAAGCTGCGGCCAACAAGCTGAAATACCGCGACTTCATGATCGTGACGCTGGTGCTCGACCATGCCGACCCGTTCCCTGACAACTGGATCTATATCCATTCTGCCCATGTGAACGTCGGCCGGATTCAGAACTTCCGGGCATGGTCTGCGGCGATGATCCCCGAGCCCGACCGCTCGTCGATCGGGATGGAGTATTTCTGCAACGACACCGACGCGCTTTGGGCCATGGCAGACGCCGATCTGATCAAACTTGCCGGTCAGGAGCTTGAGCGGATCGGCCTTGCGCCCGCTTCCTCCGTGGTGGACGGCGCGATCATCCGCCAGCCCAAGGCCTATCCGGTTTACGACAGCGAATACCAGGATGCGCTCAACGTGCTGAAAACCTGGATGGCGGGCTTCAAGAACTTCCAGACCGTCGGCAGGAATGGCCTGCACCGCTACAACAACCAGGATCATTCGATGCTTTCGGCAATGCTGGCCGCACGCAACATTCTGGGCGAAGCGCATGACGTCTGGGAGGTCAATGTGGAACGGTCTTACCACGAGGAATTCCAGACCAAGCCGTTCGCGCGGCGGTCGCAGAAACCCGCCATCGCCGCCGAGTGACGCAGGCATGAACTCAGGGCGGGAATAATGGCCTCGATGCCAAAGACGCAGCGGTTTGGCGCCACAGCGCCGCTGGAGCAAGCGCGGCGCGGCCAGGTGGTGCAGGCGATCGGCTGGGCGCTGCTCGCCTGGTTCTTTCTGCTGGTCGTCTTCGCTTTAAACGGCGAGCCGTTGTTCTACTACGACACGGCGGGCTATTTTGACGCCGGCGTCAAGATCCTGCGCACGCTTGGCCTGTTCCAGCCACAGGCGGTGGCCGGTGTCAGCGATGCGGCGACGGCCGTGCCGGACGGGACCGTGGTGGGCAGCCGTTCGGCGGTCTATGCGCTGATCGCCGCGATCTTCCTGCAGCTGCACGCGCTCTGGGCGCTGGTGTTGCTACAGGCCGCGGCGCTGGTGCTGGGGATCCATCTGGTCTGCCGACTGGTGACGGCGCAAACCGGGCCGCCCGCACTGGCATGGCCCGCGACGGCGGCGGCCGCTTTGGCAGGTGCGCTGGGGTCGGCGGGCTTTTTCAGCGCCTACCTGATGCCCGACATCTTCGCCGCCATCCTGCTTTTGTCGATCGCCGGGCTTGCGGCCTTTGCCCCTGACCTGCGCTGGGGCGGCGCATTGGCGCTGCTGGCGCTGGGTGCATTGGCGGTGGTGACGCATCCCTCGCACCTGGCGATCGCGCTGATGGCGGTGCCCGGTGTGGCACTTGCATGCCTCGCTTTCGGCGCCCGGCGCTGGTGGCTGTCGGTGCTCCTGGTGGCGCTGATCGCCGCAACCGGCCTGCTGGAGCGCAAGGCCTTTGTCGTCACGGTCGAGAACAAGACCAGCCAAAGCGTGGTCTATTTGCCGTTCTTCACCGTGCGGCTGATCGTCGATGGGCCGGGCAAGGCCTATCTGGACGAGACCTGTCCCAAAACTGGTGGCGATGCCACTGCCGATTCCGGCGCGGCGTCCAATGTGATGGCGACCTGTGCACTGAACGCGCAGCTCACCCGGCCCGAACAGATGCAGGCCGAACGGATGCTGTTCGCGACAGACGCCGCGACCGGGTCTTTTGCGCTGCTGAGTGCGGACCAACGGCGCGCGATCGAGGGCGAGCAGTTCGCCTTTCTCAAGGCGGTGGCACTCAGTCGTCCGCTTGCGGTCTTCGCTGCGGCGATGGGCAATACCTTCGCGCAACTGGGGATGGCGGGAATCGACATGACCTTGCCGGACGCGGGCATGATCGACAGTGCCCACAAAATCTATCCCGACTTTCCCGACACTCTGAAGCAGGGCAACCTGACGGGCGGCGCCTGGGTCGCCACTTTGACGCGGTTGCAGGAAGTCTACTACGCGCTGACCGGGCTGGCCCTGATCGCGCTGTTGGTCCTGCCGCAAAGCCACCTGCCGCGCCGGGTGCGGCTGTTTGGGGTGCTGGTGCTTCTGGGCATCTTCGCCAATGCCTTCGTCACTGGGGCAATCTCGCAGCCCGCAAGCCGCTATGGGGCGCGGGTGATCTTTCTGATACCCTTGGTCCTGACCCTGCTGGCGATGTCCCGTCCCGGCAAGGAGAGCCGGCCATGACAAGCCCCGCCACGCCCCGCAATTCGCCCGCCGATCTTGCGATTTCGGTCGTCATGCCCGCCTACAACGCGGCCCATTACATGCCGCGGGTGCTGGCCCCGCTGCTACAGATGCTGCGCGACGGCGAGATCACCGAGATCCTTGTCGTCGATGACCAGTCTACCGATGATACCGCCAATGTCGCCCGCGCTCTTGGGGCGCGGGTGCTGACCAATCCGCGGCGCGGCGGGCCGGGCGCGGCCCGCAATTTCGCCGCGACCGAGGCCATAGGCGCGATTCTGTGGCTCGTCGATTCTGACGTCATCGCCCATCCGGGCGGACCGGCGCAGATTGCGGCGGCCTTTCGGGATCCCAAGGTTGACGCGGTGTTCGGATCGTATGACGACGCGCCTGCCGGGAAAAGCTGGATGTCGCAATACAAGAACCTGATGCATCGCTACTACCACCAGCGCGCCAAGCGTGAGGCCACGACGTTCTGGGCGGGCTGCGGGGCTTTGCGCAAATCGGCGTTTCTGGCGGTTGGCGGCTTTGACGTGAAAACCTACACCCGCCCCTCGATCGAGGATATCGAACTGGGCTACCGGCTCCGCGCGGCGGGCGGGCGCATTCTGCTGCTGCCCGAGCTGCAGGGCAAGCATCTGAAGGTCTGGACCGTGCGCAACGCCATCCAGACCGATATTTTCGCCCGCGCGATCCCGTGGTCGCGGCTGATGATCGGGCGGGTCGGACTGACCGATGATCTGAACACCAGCAAGGCCGAGCGGTTGCGGGCAGGGCTGGCGGGGCTGTGGCTGCTGTCGATCCTGATCCTGCCGCTCTGGCCCGGATTGTGGGGCCTGACGCTGGCATTGTTTGCGGTCGTGGTGGTGGTGAACTGGCCCCTGATCACGTTCCTCTACAAGGCGGCGGGTCTTGACGTGGCGATCCGTGGCGGGCTGTATCACCAGTTTTATTACGTCTACAGCGCCACCGCCTTTGTCTGGTGCCTGATCGAGGCGCGGGTTCTCGGCCGGCCGGCGCCCGGCACCCAGAACGCCTGAGGCAACCGTGAGCGTTGACATCCTCATGTATCACGCCATCGCCGATGGTGCGGGACCAACCTTCATCGCGCCGGGGATCTTTGCAGCCCAGATGCAGGCGCTCGTCGCTTCGGGCCTGCCGGTGGTGTCGCTCGACGTGGTGGTGGCCGCGCGACAGGGCGGGCCGGCACTGCCGCCGCGTGCCGTGGTGCTGACATTCGACGACGGGTTTCGGGATTTCGCCGAAGCTGCATGGCCGCTGATCCGGGCCCAGGGCTGGCCGGTCACAGTCTACCTGCCGACCGGCGCTTTGGGCGGCGTCGAGGACTGGCGCGGCCGGGCCACGCCGCCACGGCCGCTGATGGGCTGGCCCGAGATCGTGCGGCTGGCCGCAGAGGGCGTCGATTTCGGCGGCCATACCGTCCGCCATCCCGATCTGACGGCCCTTTCCCCGCAGGAGCGCCGGACCGAGATCGAGGATAGCAGCGCCACCATCGCGCGCCACCTTGGCGGCAGGCCCCGGCATTTCGCCCCGCCTTACGGCCTGTCGGATACCGCGCTGCGCAAGATGATCGCGGAACGGCAGTATCAAAGCTCCTGCGGCACAAGGCTGGGTCAGGCGGGACCGCAGGACGATATGTTCGACCTGCCGCGGCTTGAGATGTTCTATTTCACCGACATCAACCATTGGCGCCGTCACCTCGCGGGGCGGGGCGGTGCCTACCTCGCATTGCGCAAAAGCCTGCGCCGGGTGCGCAGTCTGGTCGGCGATCCCTGGGGCAAGACTTGAAAGACTTGGAAGACTTGAAAGACCTGAACAGCCTGAAAGACCGGGATGACAAAGATGACCAATGACCCTGTTCCTGCGCCAACCGCACCTGTCCTTTCGGTCGTGGTCCCGTCGGTCAACAGCTATGACGACCTTGATGGCTGTCTGCATGCGCTGGAGGCGCAGGGCTTGGCAATCGAGGTGGTCGTGGTCGACCGGCTGGGCGAGCATGTCCGCCACTGGGTCCGCAAGCACCACCCCGGCACGGTGGTGATCGCGGTGCCGGGGGATACGACCATCCCGCAGATGCGTGCGCTGGGGATCCGCCGGGCCAGCGCCCCGGCCGTCGCGGTGATCGAGGATCA
>JAYUGA010000213.1:0-28537 GCA_043738565.1 Rhodobacterales bacterium | reverse complement strand
GAACGCCGGGGTGAACCCGCAGGCCGACAAGGCGAGCAAAGCCAGAACAGAACGGCGACTAGACAACAACATTGATGATGCGCCCCGGAACCACGATGAATTTCCTGACCGGTTGCCCGGCCAGAAACCTGATCACATCCTCATGCGCCAGCGCCAGTTTTTCAACCTCGGCAGCATCCATATCCTTCGGCACGCAGATTTCCGCCCGCCGCTTGCCGTTGATCTGGATGGGCAGGGTCACGGTATGGTCAATCAGCAGGGCAGGGTCCGCCAGTGGCCAGGCCGCCTGCGCACACAGGCCCGCGCCGCCCTGAAAGCTCCAGATGCTCTCCGCGATATGCGGTGTCATCGGGCACATCAGTTGCGCCAGCGTGCGGATCGCCTGCTTCATCGCCGCAGTCGAGCCATCGGCCTTGGCCAGAATATTCGTGAATTCATACAGCTTGGCGATGGCCTTGTTGAAGGCAAAGCCTTCGATCCCCTGCGTCACCTCCTGCACCGCCCGCGCCGTCGCCCGCTGCAACGCCTGATCATCTGCGCCCCTGTGGTCCGCAGGCATATCGCCAATCCGGCCGCACAAGGTCCACAGCCGCGACAGATGCTTGTAGGTCGCCTCTGCCCCAGAAGCCGTCCATTCCACATCGCGCTCGGGTGGGCTGTCCGACATCACGAACCAACGCGCGGTATCCGCCCCGAACGCCGCGATGATGTTCACCGGGTCGACGACGTTCTTCTTGGATTTGGACATCTTGGCAGAGGGGATGACTTCAACCGGTTCGCCCGTTGCTTTGAGGGTTTTCGATTCGAGGTCTACATCTTCCGGGAGGTGGTACTTGCGCCTCTTCTGTGTAATCGCCTGAAAAGGCTCGTTGTTAATCGAGATGACTGCCGAATTCGAAATTGGGACATTCTCATCCGTGGCATAAATCTCATGCGTCACCATGCCCTGGGTGAACAGCGCATTGAACGGCTCAATCGCCTTCACCGGCAAATGCCCGGTCTTGTTCATCGCCCGCGCGAAGAACCGGCTATACAGCAGGTGCAGGATCGCATGCTCGACCCCGCCGATATACTGGTCGACATTCATCCAATAGGCGGCTTCCTCCATCACCGTCGGCGTCACAGCATGCGGCGCGGTAAACCGCGCGAAATACCACGACGAATCGACGAACGTATCCATCGTGTCCGTCTCCCGCCGCGCCGCCGCACCGCACTGCGGGCAAGCCACATCGCGCCAGGTCGGATGGCGGTCCAGGGGATTGCCCGGAATGTCGAATTTCACGTCATAGGGCAGCTCGATCGGCAGGTTCGCTTTCTTCTCGGGCACCACGCCGCATTCGGCACAATGCACCACCGGAATAGGACAGCCCCAATAGCGCTGCCGCGAAATCCCCCAGTCGCGCAGCCGGTAGTTGGTCACACCCCGGCCAATCCCCCGCGCCTCACATTCCGCAATCGCCGCCGCTACCGCATCTTCGCCCGTCTGCACCTCGGCCCCGGCAATGCCCCGCACATAGCGGACCTTCTCCGACTTCATCGGGACGTAGGGCAGGGCCTCACCCTCCGCCACGAACACCGCCTCAATCGGCAGCCCATATTTCGTCGCAAACTCGAAGTCCCGCGCGTCATGCGCCGGGCAGCCAAAGATTGCCCCGGTGCCGTAGTCCATCAGCACAAAGTTGGCGATGTAGACCGGCAACTCCCAACCGGAATCCAAAGGATGCTTCACCCGCACCCCGGTATCCAGCCCCAGCTTCTCCGCCGTCTCCAGCACCGCAGCCGAGGTTCCGCCCCGCCGACACTCCGCCACAAACGCCGCCACCTTCGGGTCCGCAGCCTCCAGCGCCTTGGCCAAAGGATGATCCGGGCTGATCGCCGCGAAACTCGCCCCCAGCAAGGTATCCGGCCTTGTCGTATACACCTCGATCCGCTCGAACCCCGCAGGCGCCGCCACCGTCTCAAACCCGAACTGCAACCCGCGCGACTGCCCGATCCAGTTCGCCTGCATCAGCCGCACCTTCTCGGGCCAGTCCTGCAACCCGTCCAGCGCCGCCAGCAATTCGCCCGAATACTCCGAGATCCTGAAAAACCACTGCGTCAGCTCCCGCCGCTCCACCAGCGCATTCGACCGCCAGCCGCGCCCGTCAATCACCTGTTCATTGGCCAGCACGGTCATATCGACCGGGTCCCAGTTGACCACCGCCGCCTTGCGGTAAACCAACCCCGCCGCCATCATGTCCAGAAACATCGCCTGCTGCTGACCGTAATACTCCGGGTCGCAGGTCGCAAACTCCCGGCTCCAGTCAATCGACAGACCCAAAGGCTTCATCTGCGCCTTCATGTCGGCGATGTTGCCATAGGTCCAATCCTTCGGATGGCCGCCCCGCTCCATCGCCGCATTCTCGGCCGGCATCCCGAACGCATCCCAGCCCATCGGATGCAGCACGGAAAACCCCTGCGCCGCCTTATAGCGCGCCACCACGTCGCCCATCGTGTAGTTCCGCACGTGCCCCATATGGATGCGGCCTGACGGATAGGGGAACATCTCCAGCACATAATACTTCGGCTTCAAAGGATCGTGCCGTGCCGTGAAAACGCCCGCCGCATCCCAGGCCCGCTGCCATTTCGCTTCGATCACCGCAGGTTCATAGCGCGACATGTAGGGCCTCTTCTTCCACTGACGCGCGGAAGTAACCCGACCCTGCCCCAAGGTCCAGTCCAACCCGGCATCCGCCCCGAAATAGCCGCCTACAGCTTGCCGTCGGCGATTCTCAACTGCCGCGCCCGCGACAGAATCGCGTCCTCGATGGCGCGAACGGTTTCCGGTGCCACCGCACCGCCGCCCTTGCCCTGCATCGCCAGCTTCAGCGAGCGGGCGTCCAGCGCCGGGTCCTGCACATAGATGGTGGCGCGGTAGGCACGGCCACCGCCGGGCGGCACACCATAGCCGGTCACAATCACCCCGGTGAACGGATCGACCGATTCAACGGGCAGGAAATTCAGCACATCCAGCGCGGCATTCCAGATGTATTTGTTGACCTTGACCACCGTGTTGGGGTCGTCCTGCTTGCGGAAAATGTCCCAGATGGTCGAGCGCGGCTTGTCGGCACCCGAGGCATGGGCAATCGCCGCAGTCTGCGCCTCATTGGCGGCGCGGCTGTCTACCGTGGCGGCACGCCCGCCGCCCAAACCGAACAACCCCTTGCCACCGTTGGCGTTTCCTCCGCCACAACCCGCCAAAGCTGTCACCAGCCCCAAAGCCAGCACTATGTCCATACGGCGGCGAGTGGTCATCCGAACCCCCAGTTTCCCTAGCCCCAGTTTCCCTAGCCGCTGTCTAGCGGACTGCTTGGGGCGTGCCAAGGCTTTTCCCCGCAGCGCAGCCCGAGCCGCTCTGCGATTCACCCCGGGCCGCGCCGGTCTGCGCCGGATTTGCGGCCGAACCGATTGGTCGGAATTCGGGGGCACCACACTCCCTGTTGGCCCGTCGCGACCGCAATCCTGCCTGATCCGCGGATGCGTCCTTTCGGGGGGGCGGGACCGCGGCAGAACTGTGGCAAAGCTGCACCAATGAATTTGCGATAGCCCGCCCGACCTGTGCTGCGCGTTGCAATCACCGCCGTGACAGAGGAAACAAGGCCATACCCAGTTCGGATTCGCCTGAGTTGGGCCACACCCTAGATGAGACAACGAGGGAAACTATGAAAAAGATTCTTCTTGCTACCACGATGCTGGCGATGACCGTCGGCTATGCTTCCGCCGAAGTCAAAATCTCCGGCTCGGCCCGCATGGGTCTCGTGAGTGACGGCACCGACACCGTGTTCAGCTCGCGCGTTCGCATCGTGTTCGACGCAACCGGCACCACTGATGGCGGCCTGTCGTTCGGCGCTTCGATGCGCGCTGACCAGTTCGCCGGCAACAACGCCGGTCTGGGTTCGGGCGGCACCACCAACGGCGACTCGACCGTGTTCGTTTCCGGCTCGTTCGGCAAACTGACGATGGGCGACGTGGCTGGCGGCGCGGCTGACGAACTGGTCGGCCAAGTTTCGCTCATCGGCTACACGGATCTGAGCGACAACGGTACCGCCGGCAACATCAACTTCCTTGGTGGCACCGCGACCGCCGTGCGTTACGACTACACCTCGGGCAACCTCAGCGTTGCTCTGGGCACCAGCCAGACCACCGCGCCTGCCTTCTTCGACAAGAACTCGGTCGCTGTCAAGTATGTGGCCGGTGCCTACACCGTCGCCGTGGGTTACGAAACCGTCACCGGCGACAACCAGATCTCGGCGAAAGTCGGCGCGACCTTCGGCGCGGCGACCGTGAAACTGAAAGCTGCCAAGAACAGCCTTGCCGGTTCCAAAACCGAGTGGGCCGCCTCGCTGGATTACGCCGTGAACCCGGCTCTGACAGTGACCGCGTTCTACACCGATCACGCGACCCTTGGCACCAAGGCGATGGGCCTCGGCGCTTCCTATGACCTCGGCGGCGGCGCTTCGGTTGTGGGCGCCGTAATGGACGACGGCACCAACACGCTCGCCGACTTCGGCGTGAAGATGTCCTTCTGATCCAACCGGATTCGATGGCGGAAAGAGCGGGCCCTGCGCCCGCTCTTTTCTTTTTGGCGCTGCCGTGCCCATCTGCGGTCCCTGGGCTGGAGCAAAGCATGTCACTTCCCGAAATTCGCCAACGTCTGGCCGCCGCCGAACTTGCCGCAGGCCGCGCTTCCGGCTCGGTCACGCTGATCGCGGTATCCAAGGTGCAGCCAGCGGCGCGGGTGCTGGCCGTGCTGGAACAGGGTCAGCGGGTGTTTGGCGAAAACTACGTGCAAGAGGCGGCGGCGAAATGGCCGGCCTGGCGGGAAAGTTTCGGCGCACTGGAGGTCCATATGATCGGCCCCTTGCAGACCAACAAGGCCAGACAAGCGGTCGAGATGTTCGACGCCATCCACACCCTTGACCGTGCCTCACTCGCTGACAAACTGGCGCGACTGGCGCAAACTCGCGGCACCTGCCCGCAGCTATTCGTCCAGGTCAACACCGGGTCGGAACCGCAAAAAGCCGGGGTGCTGCCCGAGGCGCTGGACGCCTTCCTGCGCCGCTGCCGCGCGATGGACCTCGCCCCCTTCGGTTTGATGTGCATCCCGCCCGAGGCCTGCGACCCGCAACCACATTTCCAGATGCTGGCCGGCATGGCCGCCCACAACGGCCTGTCCGGCCTGTCGATGGGCATGAGCAGCGACTTCGAGGCCGCGATCGCCGCCGGAGCCACCCACATCCGCATCGGTTCCGCCATCTTTGGCGAACGCAACACCGCGTAGGGTGCGCATTCATGGCGCCCCATCCCCTCAAAACCCTTCCACACGGAAATGAAAATCTTCAACAGGCTGATATAAAACGAAAAAATCTACGTTTCACGCGTGAAAACCTCACATCAGCCACACCCTCGCATAAGGCGGCAGCGCAATCTGCCCGTGATGCGCCGTCACCGGGCTGTCCGACAAAGCGTCGTGCATCTGGGTGATCCCCCAGCCCCGCGCCTGCGCCTCGGGCAGGTTCAGCCAATGCTCGGTCATGTTGAACAGGCCCAGCAGCGCCCCGGCCGGCGACTGGCGGACAAAGGCAAACAACCCCGGCAACCCCGCAGCCACAACCTGCACCGGATAGCCCGCGTGCAGGGCAGGGGTCGCCCGCCTGCGCGCCAGAATCTCCTTCACCCCGCGAAACACCTGGCCGCCGGCCCCGTCATCCGAATGCCGATAGGCGGCAGCATGCCAATCCATCCGGGGCCGATGAATCCAGCGGCTGTCATGGGCATGCTCGGGCACATCCAGATAGCCGTGATCATTCAGCATCGCCAACTCGTCGCCCATATAGATCAGCGGTATGCCGCCAAACCCGGCGATCAGCGCATGGCCCAGCAAAATCCGCTGCACCGCCAGATCGGCGTCGTTCGCGTTGCCCTCGCCCAGCGCCTTCTCCAGCCCGGCCAGCGAGGCAAAGCTGCCCGAAATCCGCTTGTCCCCGGTCGCTGCGTTCACCTGAAACAACGCGCCACGGGCGAAAGTGCCGGGGAAGGTGCCCTCATAAAAGTTCGACAGGAAATTGCGATGCGCCGCACCCGAGATTTGCAGCGCCGCCGCATCCTCATCGGTGATCGCCCAGCCGATATCGTCATGGCAGCGGATATAGGTCGCATAGGTCGCATTGGTCAGCCGTTCGGGGAAATGGCTGGCCAGCACCTGCCGCATCAACCGGGTGTCGCGGGTGGCCAGCGCCCCCCAGAACTGCACCATCAGGCTGTTGTGATAGGCGAGGTTGCCTTCGCGGCCATCATGTTTGCCGCGCCCCAGATAGGGCAGCATCTCGGCCGGGGCGACAATCGCCTCCTCCAGATGAATGACCGCCGGGCAGGCGATCCGGCAACAGGCGCGCAGGGCCTGCAACAGCATATGGACCTCGGGCTCCGACTGGCACCTTGTGCCCAGCCGCTTCCACATGAAGGCCACCGCATCCAGCCGCAACACATCGACGCCCTTGTTGGCGAGATACAGCATGATCTCGACGATTTCCAGAAACACCTGCGGATTGGTCCAGTTCAGATCCCACTGATGTTCGTTGAACGTGGTCCAGACCCATTTGCCGAAATGCGGGTATTCGGTGAAATTGCCCGGCGCATTGTCGGGAAACACCTCGACCAAGGTGCGCTCATAGCGGCGCGGTTCGGCGGGGTCGTCGAACATCAGGTAGTACTCCTGATACCGCGCATCGCCCTTGGCCGCCGCCTGCGCCCAGGCATGCTCCTTGGCGGTATGGTTCAAAACCAGATCAACGCAGACCGATATTCCCCGCGCCCTGAGCGCCGCCGACACCTCCTCGAACTCTGCCATCGTCCCGTATTCCGGGTTGATCGCCCGGTAATCCATCACCGAATAGCCGCCGTCGCTGTCCCCCGGTCGTGGTTTCAGGCAGGGCATGAAATGGACATAGGTGATGCCCAGATCCGCAAGGTAATCCAGCTTGTCCAGCACCCCTTTCAAGGTTCCGGCAAAGCGGTCGATGTAGAACACATAGCCCGCCATATCGGGCCGCTGGAACCAGTCCGGCTCCAGATCGCGCTTCAAATCCAGCCGCTTCAAATCCGCAGGCCGCGTCGCCCAACCCTTGCGCAGCGCCGTCAGCAAGCCCTCGCGGAAGCTGTCAAAATCCGGGTGCCGGCCATACAGCGCCTCCAGCATCGGCCACAGATCGCCGCCACTGCGGTCCAGCCGCAAGCCGAAGATTTCGTCATCCGCGCTGAACGCTGCCTTGCCCATGTCCGCCTCCCCGTTGGCCGAATTCTATGCCTCTCAAAGCGTTTTGGAAAGCCCCTCAACTGCGGACAGTCAGCCGGGTGCCGGGCGCCGCGCGGCGGGCAATCCAGTCAAGGTCGTCGGGCGCGAACGCGACGCAACCGGCGGTCGGATGGCGCGGTTTGCGCCAGCGGTGCAGGAAGATGGCCGACCCTTTGCCGGGTGTGAAAACCGGGTAGTTCCAGTCGGTTATCAGGATCAGGTCGTAAAGCGGGTCACTTCGCCACAGGCGCTCATGGCCAAAGCCATGCGGATCGCGGACCCAGTGGTTATACTGCGGGTCACACGGATCATCCGACCACAGATCGCCCGGCCTGATCGATTCGGCCCAGCGGGGCAGGGGGCTGGCAATCCGGTCGGGCCGATACAGCAACCCCACGATCCGGTGCTCGCCCGCCGGTGTCGCCCCGTCGCCCTCGCGCTTGTCCGTCGTGATTCCACCGCGCCCGACCACGCAAGGAAAACTGCGCCCCAGAAACCGCGCCCCCCACCGCGTAACGATCAGATCGCCGGTCACAACAAATGCCCCGACTTGGCCACCTTGATCGCCAGATAGTCCGCGTTCTGCGGCGTCAGCCCGACATGCAGCGGCACCCGTTCCGTCACCGCCAGCCCGCAGCCCGTCATCATCGCAATCTTGCGCGGGTTGTTGGTCATCAGCCGCACGCTGTGAAACCCCATCCGCCGCAGAATATCGGCCCCAATCCGGAAATCGCGCTCGTCATCCTCGAACCCCAGCCGGTGATTGGCCTCTACCGTATCAAAGCCCTGATCCTGCAAGGAATAGGCCCGCATCTTGTTGGCCAGCCCGATGCCGCGCCCCTCCTGGTTGAGGTACAACAAAACTCCCGAACCTTCCGCTCCCATCTGCGCCAAGGCGCTGCGCAACTGCGGCCCGCAATCGCATTTCAGACTGCCCAGCACATCGCCGGTGAAACAGGCCGAATGCAGCCGCGCCAGAACCGGGGCCGAACGATCCGGCCGCCCGATCTCGATGGCATAATGCTCCTCACCGCCATCCTCGGGCCGGAACACATGGACCCGACCGGCCTGCGAGGCAATCATCGGCACCCGTGCCGACGACACCGGATGCAAAGGCGACAACCGCGTCAGTTCCGGCAATATCTCGGCCAGGGTCAGAAAGGTCAGCCCCTCCCGCGCGGCCAAAGCCAGCCCGTCCGGCACATGAACCACCAATACTGCGGGCAACAACCTGGCCGCCTTGGCCAGCGCCAGCCCCGCCCGGTGCAGTTCCGCCCCACCCTCCCGCAAGGCGTTCAGCGGCCCCTTCATCGGCACCCGCAGATCATCCGCCGGGTCCGCCAAAGCCCGCAGCCACTCCAACCCGACATCCGCAGGCACCGCAATCCGCGCCAGATCGCCATCATAGGCCCGCGCCTTCAGCGTTTCCGCCCGGTGCAGCGTCAGCGCCAGTTCCGGCCTGCCCAATGCCCGAAAATCGGCCAGCCGCGCGTCGTCCAGCTCTTCCGCCGCCACCACCAGCGCCGCGCGCCCCGCATCCGCCAGCACCACCGGCACCCCCATGCGCAAGTCACCGCGTGCGCGGACCAGCTTTTCAACCGTGGTCGGGGCAAGACTCATGACACCTATCTAGGCACCCGTGCAGGAAATTGAAACATATCCCGCCCCTGCGACACGTCCGCGTGAGAGCTTTGTCGCAAATCTTGTCCCTCCCGTGATCCCGGTGCATCTGTCTGCCAACGGGCAAGCCGCCCGAGCGGAGACGACAATGGCCACCTTGCGGAAAATCTTGCTGGTCGATGACGATGACGACCTGCGCGAAGCCCTGAGCGAGCAGCTGGTGATGACCGAGGATTTCGACGTTTTCGAAGCTCGCACCGGGGCCGAAGGGATGGAGAAGGCCAAGGCCGGCTCCTACGATCTGGTTATCCTCGACGTCGGCCTGCCCGACACTGACGGCCGCGAATTGTGCCGCCGGATGCGCAAGGCCGGGGTGAAATGCCCGGTGCTGATGCTGACGGGGCATGATTCGGACAGCGACACCATTCTGGGCCTGGATTCCGGCGCCAATGACTATGTCACCAAGCCGTTCAAGTTCCCGGTCCTGCTGGCCCGGATTCGCGCCCAGTTGCGCCAGCACGAACAGTCCGAAGACGCGGTGTTCCAGATGGGCCCCTACACCTTCAAACCGGCGCAAAAGCTGCTGTTGGACCCCAAGGAAAAGAAGATACGCCTGACCGAAAAAGAGACCAACATATTGAAATACTTGTATCGCGCACAATCCGGGGTTGTGGCCCGCGATGTGCTGCTGCACGAGGTCTGGGGCTACAACGCCGGGGTGACGACTCATACGCTCGAGACGCATATCTACCGTCTGCGCCAGAAGATCGAGCATGATCCAGCCAATGCTCGGCTCTTGGTCACTGAAAACGGTGGCTACAAACTGGTAGCTTGAAGGCCACAGGTGCTGTGAAAAACACACTGCAACCCGAGAGAAGCCTTATTGTTGCCAGCATCCTGGGTTATGTTGCTGACATGCAGCGATTGTTGCAGAAAGTTCCCCTCGCCGGGTCGGGGTTATGACGCGGTTCCTCCCTGTTGGACCTGGCCGGGCCTCGTGCCCGGCCTCTTTTTTTGGCCCAGCCTTCAATCCAGCCGCAACCGCAAGGCGGCATAGATCAGCATCATCGCCGCGCCCAAAGTGGCTGCGACAAATGGCAAGTGCAGCGCAAACGACCCCAGCCGAGCCGCCACCGCCACCAGCGCCCCACCGGCCAGCGACCCCAGCGGCAAAGTCCCTGACCCGACGAAGCGATAGGCCGCATTGACCCGCCCCGACAACTCCGACGGAATGTGCCGCTGCCGGTAGCTGACCGTGATGATGTTCCAGATCATCCCCGTGCAGGCATCGCCCATCAGCGCCACCCCCGCGATCCACGGGTTGGTGGTGAGGATCAGGACAGCCGACGACAGGATGAACCCTGAAATCGACAACAGCAGCCCCTGGCTCGGCCCAACCCTGCGGATGATCCACGGTGCCGCCAGACTGCCGCCCAGTCCTCCCGCCGCCAGCGCCGACAGCAACGCGCCATAGCCCACCGCGTTCAGCCGCAGAATATCCTGTGCATACAGCACCATCACCGACCAGATCATCGCACTGAGGAAGTTATACGCGCCCAGCACCATCGCCCGCCGCCGCAATTGGCCATGTGCCGACAGCCAGCCCACCCCTTCCTTCAGCGCGGGCCAGAACACCTGCTCCGACCGCGGAGCCACCCGCAACACCGTCAGCAGCCCGATCAGCAAGGCGGCGGCCGCCAGCATCGCCGCATCAAACCCAAACGCCAGCGCGATCCCCAGGCTGAAAAGCACGCCCGCCAATGGCAGAGCGAAAAACCGCCCCGCCACCTCATTCGCGCTCCACATCGCGGCATTGGCCATTTCAAGCCCACTTTTGTCGATGATCGACGGCGACGGCGACAGCGTCTGCGCCGTGTTGTCGCGCAACACCTCTGCCGTCCCCCGCAGAAACGCAATCAGCGCCAGCCCCAATACGGCAGGGGTCCCCGCCAGCACCACCAGCGCCAGCGCCGCCACCAGCAGCGTCAATCCCGCCCGCACCCCGTCGCTGGCCACGATCGTGGGGCGATGATCCAGCCGGTCGGTCAGCACCCCAAACGGCAGCGCGAACAGCAGCCACGGCAGTTGAAATACCGTCGCCACAAACCCGATCAACAACGGGTCGCGCGTCAGCAGCGAGGGAACCACGGAAACGCCACCGCCGACACGCCGGAGCCAAGGTGACTGACGGTCGAAGCGGCAAAGATCAGCCGGAAATTGCGGTTGCACCAAAGTGAAGGGTCCGACATGGCGGCAGCTTGTCGGCACTGTCGCGCAAGGTCAAGCAAGCCGCTTGAGCATTCGTCCAGCCCCGCCTAGTCTCCGCCATCGCCGAAAGGAAACGCCATGACCTTCACCCTCGCCACCTGGAACATCAACTCGGTCCGCCTGCGCGAAGGTCTGGTGGCCAAGCTGATGCGCGAAGAGCAGCCCGACATCCTGTGCCTGCAGGAATGCAAAAGCCCGGTCGAGTTGATCCCGATGGAGCAGTTCCAGTCGCTCGGCTACCGCTGGATGGTCGCGCGTGGCCAAAAGGGCTATAACGGCGTGGCGATCCTGTCGAAACTGCCGCTGATGGATGTCGGCGACAAGGATTTCGCCAGCCTCGGCCATGCCCGCCATGTCGCGGCGCAGTTGGAAAACGGTGTCACCATCCACAACTGCTATGTCCCCGCCGGTGGTGATATTCCCAACCGCGACGAGAATGTGAAATTCGGCCAGAAGCTCGATTTCCTGACCGAGATGCGCGACCACTTCCGCTGGGAACGCCCCGACCGCGCCGTCCTTGTGGGCGATCTGAACATCGCCCCGCGCGAGGATGACGTGTGGAACCACAAGGCGCTGCTGAAGATCGTCTCTCACACGCCGATCGAGGTCGAACATTTCCAAGCGGTGATGGAGGCTGGCGGCTGGCAAGACGTGACCCGCGCCAACATCCCCGAGGGCCCGCTTTATAGCTGGTGGTCCTACCGCTCGCCCGACTGGGATACCGCCGACAAAGGCCGCCGCCTCGACCACATCTGGGCCACACCCGACATCGCTGCATCCGCCCATGGCAGCCGCATCCTCCGCCCCGTGCGCGGCTGGGAACAGGGCAGCGACCACGCCCCCGTCTTTGCGACGTTCGATTTGTGAAGTGACTTTCGCCATTTGCGGTGGCATGGTGCAGCAAATGGCGGATGTGCGGTTTGAAGAAGCCGAATGAAATTGCCGGGCGTGCTGCGAGACTGAAAGACACCGGGGCGTATCGGACTGGAAAGACTGCAGCTGGGTCGGTTTTGTCAGTGAAAAAATCGTCGAAGACCACTGCTGGATCAAATTTGAGCTACGACCGGAAACAGGACTGCCAAATCACTGTGCGCCGTCAGTTTTCTCATGAACAGCTGATTGCCCGCATGAGTGCCGGTCGAAGCCTGACATTCGTGGATTTGGAAAACGGCGTCCCATCAGTCCTTGTGCCCCAAGCGGAAATCCAAGGTCTGACCCGCGACGACATCAGCATGATTATTCCGACGCGCACCCTTGAACGTCGCATTGCGGAAAATGCCCCACTGAAGTTGGAAGAGGCCGATGGCATTGCCTGGCTTTTGCGTGTGGTTGGCCACGCCCGCCGCGTCTTCGGCAAAGCCGATCTTGCTGACCAGTGGCTGCGCACCCCCAACCCCGCACTCGACGGCCATATCCCGATACGCATGGCGCGATCAGACCTTGGCGGACGTGAGGTAGAGGCGGTGCTGGGCCGATTGGAGCAAGGGGTTTTCGGCTAGGTGCGTGTCTGGCGGCTGACCAAGCCCCAGTTCGCGCCCGGTCTGGATGGCGAGGGTGCCAGGTTGTGGGGCGGAATCTGGAATAACCCTGTATTTCCAATGGTTTATGCGGCAAGCTCCCTCGCTTTGGCTATTCTGGAATATTACGTCCACCTGCCCCCACAGATGCGCCTGCGTTCCGCCTTGCCTGAATTGGTTGCCATCGCTCTTGATGTTCCGAATGACGCGATCGAAACGCTAAGCGTGCCGGATCTGGCCAATCTGACATTGCAAGACACCCGCGACATCGGCGACGACTGGATCCGCTCGCGCCGTAGCCTTGGCCTTTTGGTGCCAAGCCGCGCGGTCCCTTACGACTTGAACCTTCTCGTCAATCCCGCCCATCCAAGGCTAGGGCAGGCTCTGATAGCCATTCAGACGCCATTTCTATTCGATGATCGTTTGGCCATTTGACCCCCCTTCTACTTACCCACAGAAGATTTGCACCGATTTCCCTTTACAGACTTCCCCCGGCCCCCCACTATCCCTAGTATGGACGCGTCGGGCAGACGCTGTTCCTTGCCAGACACCCAGCCGCTAGGGGGTCTCCCCTGTGGCGGCACAATAGTGAGGCCGGGCATGTCGCTTTCTGAACACTACTTCGCCAGCGATGATCTGCATCCGATCGACATCGTCGAAACCCTTGCCGAATCCCACGCGTGGGAGTTTGACCGTGTCACCGAAGACCAGATCGCAATGGCGGTCGAAGGCCAGTGGCGGACCTATTCGCTGACCCTCGCTTGGTCGGCCCAGGACGAGACCCTGCGCCTGATCTGCACCTTCGAGATGGAGCCGCCCGAAAACCGCGTGGGTGCCCTGTATGACTTGCTGAACCGTTGCAATGACATGGTCTGGACCGGCGCGTTCACCTATTGGGCCGAACAGAAACTGATGGTCTGGCGCTATGGCCTCTTGCTGTCGGGCGGTCAGATCGCCGCACCCGAACAGATCGACGATCTGATCTCTGCCGCGGTTTTGGCCTCCGAACGGTTTTACCCGGCGTTCCAACTGGTGACATGGGGTGACCGCAGCCCCGCCGATTCAATGAAAGTCGCCATTGCCGAGGCTTACGGCCGCGCCTAACCTGCCGTCAAAACGGAGGGTGGGATGGCTTTGGATGATGTGGCCCGTGACGGGCTGGTGCTGCTTGGTTGCGGCAAGATGGGCACCGCGCTGCTGACCGGCTGGTTGGCAGAGGGCATTCCGGCTTCGTCCTTCTGGGTAATCGAGCCGAACCCGACCGACTGGCTGCTGTCGAAGGGCGTCCATCTGAACGAACCTTTGCCGAAGTCCCCCGCCGTGGCGTTGGTCGCCGTGAAACCGCAGATGATGGGTGCCGCGCTGCCGGCGTTGCAGGCGCTTGGCAACGGCCCGACCCTGTTCATCTCGATCGCCGCTGGCACCTCCATCGCCACATTCGCGGCGGCCTTGGGTGCCCAAACCCCGATCGTCCGCACCATGCCCAACACCCCGGCAATGGTCGGTCGCGGTATCACCGGCATCTGCGCCAACACCCCTGCCGGAGCCAAGGGCCTTGGCCTCGCCCGCGAATTGATGGAGGCGGTGGGCGAGGTCGTCGAACTTGACGGCGAACATCAGATCGACGCCGTCACCGCCGTCTCCGGCTCGGGCCCGGCCTATGTCTTTTACCTGATCGAGGCGATGGCAGCCGCAGGCGTCGCGGTCGGCTTGTCCGAAGCCATCGCCATGCAACTCGCCCGCGCCACGGTCTGCGGGGCGGGCGAACTGGCTTACCGTTCGCCCGATAGCGCAGCACAACTGCGCATCAACGTCACCTCGCCCGGCGGCACCACCGCCGCGGCGTTGGGCGTCCTGATGAACCCCGACACCGGATTTCCGCCGCTGTTGCAAAGGGCGGTGAAGGCAGCTGCCGATCGCGGCAGGGAACTCGGCCAATGATCAGCTACGACGATTTCGCAGCGGTCGATATCCGCGTCGGCACCATCACCCGCGCCGAACCCTTCCCCGAGGCGCGGAAACCCGCCCTCAAACTCTGGGTCGATTTCGGCGACGAGATCGGTGAAAAGCGCTCCTCCGCCCAGATCGCCCGCCACTACACGCCCGATAGCCTGATCGGTCGCCAGGTCCTCGCCGTCGTCAACTTCCCGCCGCGCCAGATCGGCAAGATCATGTCCGAAGTCCTCGTCCTCGGTGTCCCCGATGCGGATGGCGAGGTGGTGCTGATCGGCCCTGGCCATGACGTGCCTCGCGGCGGCAAACTCTTCTGATGCAAAGCCTTCTGATCACACGCCGCCTGCCCGACACGGTCATTGCCGCCGCCAAAACTCGCTTCGACGTGACCTACCGCGACGAAACCACCCCCCTTACTCCTGCGGAACTCCGCGCCGCCCTCACGAATTACGACGCCATCCTTCCCACCCTTGGCGATCTGTTTCGTGCCGAAGTCTTCGCCGATGTCCCCCACCCCCGCGCCCAGATCCTCGCCAATTTCGGCGTTGGCACCAACCACATCGACACTGCCGCCGCCCGTACCGCCGGGTTGCACGTCACCAACACGCCCGGTGCTGTCACCGACGCCACTGCCGACATTGCCCTGACCCTGATCCTGATGACCGCCCGCCGCGCCGGCGAGGGCGAACGTCTGGTCCGTGCCGGGCACTGGCAAGGCTGGCACCCGACCCAGATGCTCGGAACCCATGTCACCGGCAAGCGCGTCGGCATCATCGGCATGGGCCGCATCGGCAAGGCCATCGCCCACCGCTGCCACTATGGCTTTGGCATGGGAATCATCTTCCACAACCGCTCTGCCGTTGCCCATGACTTCGCCACCCAGTCCACCCTCACCGAAACCCTGCAAGCCGATTTCGTTGTCCTCGCCGTCCCCGCCAGCCTGTCCACGCGCCACCTGATCAACGCCCGGACCCTCGCCCAGATGTGCCCCACCGCCATCCTGATCAACATCTCCCGCGGCGACGTGGTGGATGAAGCCGCCCTGATCACTGCGCTCCAAACCCGCCAGATCGCAGGCGCCGGCCTCGATGTCTACGAACACGAACCCGACATTCCCGCCACCCTGACCGCCCTGCAAAACGTCACCCTCCTGCCGCACCTCGGCACCGCCGCCCTCGAAATACGTGAAGCAATGGGCATGATGGCCGTGGCCAACCTCGCCGCCTTCCAAGACGGCCAGCCCCTGCCAAACCCGGTCTGACATGGCACCGAAAGTGCCTCCGCGGCAGCGCCGGGTGAGGGGGCTCGATGCCCCCGAGAACGGCTTCCTTTGCAGGTCACCCCCATGATCATTTCCCGCGGCCGCCGCTTCATCTTCGTCCATATCCCCAAGACCGGCGGCACTGCCCTGACGCTGGCCCTGGAAACCCGCGCCATGAAGGATGACATCCTGATCGGCGACACGCCCAAGGCCCGCGCCCGAAAAACCCGGCTGCATGGCGTCAAATCCCACGGCCGTCTGTGGAAGCATTCGACGCTGGCCGACATCGCCGGGCTGGCAACAGATGACGAAATCGCCAGCTTCTTCACCGTCACGCTGGTCCGCAACCCGTGGGACCGCGCCGTCAGCTATTACCACTGGCTGCGCAGCCAGAATTTCGCCCATCCTGCCGTCGGTCTGGCCCGGAGCCTGAATTTCAGCGGTTTCCTGAACCATCCCCAAACCCGCACCGCCCTGGCGCTCTGGCCCTACACCGCCTATCTGCGCGACCGCCACGGGCTGGAACGCGCCAGCCTTTACGCCCGCCTTGAACACCTGACCACCGACCTCGCCCCGTTCGAGGCCCATCTTGGTTTTCGCCTGACCATCCCGCGGGCCAACGCCTCTGACCGCGCCCGCGACTGGCGCGGCTTCTACACCTCAGACGACGCCGCCTTGATCGCCGACATCGCCGCCGCCGACATCGCCCGGTTCACCTATCATTTCGATCCGTAAAACCCGCGGCAAGCGCCCCGTCGCCGCCACATTCGCCGCGCCGCCCTGCCCAAACCCCCTGCTAGTCCCAAGGTTCGGAACCTCGGGAACGCTTCATGGGTCGCCACGACATCACTCTCAGCCCCTCGGGCAACCGCCATGTGCTTGCTACCGGACTTTATGCTTCAACCCTGGTGCTGACGGCTTTCGGCTGGCGCAGCCTGTCAGACCTTGCCCCCGGCGATCTGGTCGTGACCAAAGGTCACGGCCTGACCCCGATCTTCAGCCTCCACCCGGAAATCCGTCCGGCGCTGTGGTCGGTCCACCTGCCGCCGGGTGCCCTTGGCAATGACACCGCGCTCACCCTGCCGCCCGGCCAGCCGATCCTGATCGAAAGCCGCTTTGCCCTGCCGTTCTGCGGCGAAACCTGCGCCCTTGTCCCGGCGATGGCGCTGGAAGGCTGGCGTGGCATCGCGCCCCATGTCCCGGCCCGGACCGAGCGGATCTTGCAACTGCATCTGAACCGCCCATCAATCCTGTTCGCCGGGCCGGGTCTGCTGGCCGGTGTGCCGGGCACCGACACCGGCTTTGACCTGATGCAACTGTTGCAGCCGCCGACCCATCCGGTCCTGCCGTTGGCCGCTGCTCGTCAACTGGTCGCCAGCCTGATCGCGTAAGAGACTGGCCTTGGCCTGCTTCAGGCCGCCACCTTGCGCCCGCCGAACCTGTCGTAAAAGCCCTCACCTTTCGCCGCCAGATCGCGCAGCAGGGCAGGAGCCGCGAACCGCTTGCCATGCGCCGCCGCCAGCCCGTCACAGATTTCCACCGCGCGGCCAGCGCCGATCATGTCCAGCCAACTGAACGGCCCGCCCGACCACGGCGCAAAGCCCCAGCCCAGGATCGCGCCCACATCGCCCTCGCGGATGTCGGTCAGAACGCCTTCTTCCAACGCCCGCACCGCCTCCAGCACCTGCGCCATCAGCAGCCGGTGCTGCACCGTCACCAGATCGGGCTGAACCACTGCCACCGGCCAGCCCCTGGCCAGCCCATCCCACAGCCCCTCACGCTTGCCCGCCGCGTCATAGGTATAGAAACCCGCGCCGACCTTCCGCCCCATCCGGCCCTGATCCGCCAGCGCAAACACAACTGCATCGACGTCATCATCAGGATAAGCCGCGCCCAGTGCCGCTTTGGTCGCCTTTGCGATCTTGATCCCGAGATCAATCGAAATTTCGTCGATCAGTTGCAGGGGCCCGACCGGCATACCGACCAGCTTGGCGGCGTTTTCCACGAAAACCGGCTCCACCCCTTCGGCGACCATGCGGATGCCCTCGTTGGTATAGGGCAGGATGCAGCGATTGGCGTAAAAGTAGCGCGCATCGTTGACCACAATTGGCGTCTTGCGAATTTGCCGCACGAAATCCAGCGCCTTGGCCACCGCGCGGTCGCCAGTGGCGCGGCCGCGAATGATCTCGACCAAGGCCATCCGGTCGACCGGGCTGAAAAAGTGGATGCCAATGAACTGATCCGGCCGCTGGCTGGCCGCCGCCAACCCGGTGATTGGCAGGGTGGAGGTGTTGGAGGCATAGATACA
Organism: Rhodobacterales bacterium; assembly: GCA_043738565.1. Classification (GTDB taxonomy): domain Bacteria; phylum Pseudomonadota; class Alphaproteobacteria; order Rhodobacterales; family Rhodobacteraceae; genus Stagnihabitans. The sequence goes on along the minus strand of JAYUGA010000213.1, from coordinate 10,277 downwards.
CCCCGCCCCCACCGCCGCTTCGACCTTGGCCGTCACGTCCGCCTTGACCTTGGGGTCTTCAAACACCGCCTCCACGATCAAATCCACATCCTTCAGCGCGGCATAATCCGTGGTCGCATTGATCCGCCCCAGCACCTCTGCCTTCTTCTCCACCGTCACGCTGTGGCGTTGAATGCCCTTATCCAGCAGGTCCGCCGAATGCGCCTTGCCCCGATCCGCCGCCGCTTGCGCCGCGTCGATCAGCACCACCTCAATCCCGGCACTCGCCGCAACATAGGCGATCCCCGCCCCCATCATCCCCGCGCCAATGACACCGAGCTTTTTCACCGTCTGATCCGGCGCAGCAGGCCTGTTCGCCCCCTTCTCCAGCGCTTCCTTGTTGATGAACAGACTGCGGATCATTGCCGAGGATGACGGGTTCAGCAGCACCGACACGAAATTTCGCGCCTCGATGCGCAGCGCCACATCAAACGGCACCAAAGCCCCCTCATACACCGCCTGCATCAGGGCCTTCGCCGCCGGATAGACCCCCATTGTCTTGCCCATCACCATCGCATTGGCACCGACAAAGGTCAGATAACCCGCCGGATGATAGGGATTGCCGCCCGGCATCTTGTAACCCCTGTCGTCCCACGGCTTGACCAGGTCTGCATCCTTGGCTGCCAGAACCCATTCCTTTGCCCGCGCCAGCAGCGCCTCCGGGGCCACCACCTCATCAATCAACCCATTGGCCTTGGCCGATTTCGGGTCGCTCAGCTTGCCTTCCAACAGGAACGGTGCCGCCACCATCGCCCCCAGCTTGCGGATCAGCCGCGTTGTCCCGCCAGCGCCGGGGAAAATCCCGACCTGAATCTCCGGCAAGCCGATCTTGGCCTTGGGATTGTCCGCCACAAAAATCCGGTGGCAGGCCAGCGGCAATTCATAGCCAATCCCCAACGCCGTCCCCGGCAGCGCCGCCACAATCGGCTTGCCCCCCTTCAAGGTCTTGGCATCCATCCCCGCCCGCTCGATCTTGCGCAGGATCGCATGCATCCCCATCACGCCGTCGAATATCGCCGCCGCTCCGCCCTCGCGCATCGTGGCGATCACGTTCAGATCCATCCCCCCCGCGAAATCCTTCTTGCCCGAAGTCAGGATCACCCCCCTGACTGCGCCATCCGCCAAAGCCCGGTCAATCATCCCGTCCAACTCGGCAAACCCCGCCATCGACATCACGTTCATCGACTTGCCCGCCACGTCCCAGGCGATCGTGACAACGCCATCCGCATCGGCAACATAGGTAAAATCGCTCATTGCATCGGTCCTTTTGGGTCAAACTCGGGGGAGGGGGATAGCATCGTCGCCCAGCGGCTGCTCGACAGGCCATTGGTGACAGAGGTGCCGTGCCAACGGCCCTCGATATAGCACAGGGTGATCTGGGGCCGGAACGGCTCCAGCAAGCGATGGCCGGTAGAGATCAGGTGCGAAACATAGCTGTCAGCGATCACGTCTTCCGCCAGCACTGCCTCTTCGGTCAGCCGGATAAAGTCGGTGACACGATAAAACCGCAGCATATCGCGGAACTTCTCAAACCCGTCGCGCAACTCTGCTTCGGTCGTGATGAAATGGCTGCCATCGTAGCTGACAAGTTCGCACGCCAAGTGGACGCAGGGCTGGTAGCCTTGCCAATCGTCGGACATTACCGAATTGCCAACCTCGTCGAGATAGCTCTGCAAGATGTCCGGGGCCTCCATTCAACCGTACCGCTTTCGCCCATCAGCGTGGAAATACTGCCGCGCCATGTCGGGCTTGTGGGCCACCAGATCGCCGTCAGGATAATGGATCACGTCCTGAACCTTGCGCGTGCCGATCACCAGATACCGCGCCTCCGGGTCAGAGCGGTTCTCCAGACAATGCCCCACCGCCAATCCGGCAGGCCAGCACGCCGCATCGCCCGCCCGAAGCTCGGTTTCGCGGTCCTCAACCGGCACCACCTGGCCGGCCAGCACATAGACCATCTCGTCCTCGGTCTCGTGCCAATGGCGGAAGCTGGATTTGCTGCCGGGCGGCAAAACCTCGATGAACGCGCCGAACTGGGTCAGTCCGCCGCGATCCGAGATAAGTTGACAGGCACAGGCCCCAAGCCCGCTGCCCAGAACCGGGTGGGCAAGCTCTGCCTGTTGCACCAGTGCAGGCAAATCAACCTTTGGCATGGCCCCTCGCTGTCATCGCGGCCCGGTCCAGTCCTCGCCATCCTTGTAGGTGAACCGCGCCTTGCCACCCGCCATTTCCACCATCAGATCGACATCGGTATAGGTCGCCACTTCCCGCGCTGCCTTGGTGCCCACCACTAGAAACGTTGCCCGAACGCCGGTGCGGTTGATGAATTGGTGCCCATCCGTGCTGCCTGCCGGAAAGGCCGCGCAATCGCCCACCCGCATCACCACCTCGCCCGCGTCCTGCACCACTACGCATTCGCCTTCGGTCACCATGACAAACTCGTCCTCATGCCGGTGCCAATGCCGCAAGCTCGACAGCGCCCCCGGCTCCAGCATCACCAGATTGGCCCCGAACTGGGTGAGCCCGCCCGCATCCCCCAGCCGCAGCGAAGAGCGCCCGCGCATCATCTCGGCATAGGGCGAGGGGTAGATTGATCCGGTCTTCACCGGCACCTTGGTCAGATCAAGTTTCGGCATTGTCAGACCCTTTCCAGAATGGTGGCCGCCCCCATGCCGCTGGCAATGCACAGCGTGGCCAGCCCCAGTTCCGTATCGCTGCGTTCCATCTCATCCAGCAGGGTTCCGATGATGATCGCCCCGGTCGCTCCCAACGGATGCCCCATCGCAATCGCCCCGCCATTGACGTTGACCAAGGCCGGGTCGACATCAAATGCCTGCTGAAACCGCAGAACGACTGCCGCAAAGGCTTCGTTCACCTCGAACAACCCGATGTCCCGCGCGGTCAGCCCCGCCTCTGCCAATATCTTCTGCGTCACCGGCACCGGCCCGGTCAGCATGATCGTCGGGTCCGTGCCGATCTTGGCGCTGGCCTTGATGCGGGCGCGAGGTTTCAACCCGTGGATGCGGCCAAACTCCGCATCCCCCACCAGCACCGCCGCCGCGCCATCGACAATGCCCGAGGAATTGCCGGCATGGTGGACGTGGTTGATCCGCGCCAGATGCGGATATTTCATCATCGCCACGCGGTCGAAGCCGGGCATCACCTCGCCCATTTCCCGGAACGCCGGCTTCAGCGCGCCAAGGGTCTGCATATCGGTGCCGGGTCGCATGTATTCGTCCGTGGCCAGCATCGCCAGGCCGTTACGGTCGCGGATCGTGACAACCGAGCGCGCAAACCGCCCCGCCGCCCAGGCCGCCGCCGCCCGCTTCTGGCTTTCCACCGCCAAAGCATCGACATCATCGCGGCTGAACCCATATTCGGTCGCAATGATATCCGCCGAAATCCCCTGCGGCACAAAGTACGTCTTCATCGCCAGCGAAGGATCCACAGCAATCGCCGCGCCGTCCGACCCCATCGGCACCCGGCCCATCATCTCGACCCCGCCTGCAATATAGCCGTAGCCCGCGCCCGCCTTGACCTGATTGGCGGCCAGGTTCACCGCCTCCATGCCGCTGGCGCAGAACCGGTTGATCGACAGGCCGGGAATGGTTTCGTCCAGCCCCGAAGCCAGCACCGCCGACCGGGCCAGACAGCCGCCCTGTTCGCCAACCTGCGTTACGTTGCCCCAGATCACATCCTCAACGGCATGCCCCGCCAGCCCGTTCCGCAGCCGGATCGCATCCAGTATCTGCGCCGACAGCGCCACCGCCGTCATCTCGTGCAAAGCCCCATCCGGGCGACCCTTGCCCCGTGGGCTGCGAACGGCGTCATAGATGAAAGCGTCGGTCATTTCTGTCTCCTCAAGCGCGGTCGGCGGGGCTGCCTGGCATTAGATCATAGGGGGCTTTCCAGCCGGGAAGGGCGCTGATGCGGTCCAGCCAGGCGTCGATATGGGGCCAGTCCTTGCGATCAAAGCCAAAGGGTTCGGGGTAATACAAATACCCGCAGCACGACAGGTCGGCCACCGTAGCCGCCTCGCCCGCGACCCATTTGCGCCCCTCAAGATGGCTGTTCAGCACGGCATAGGCCAATTTGAGCCGGGCCTGAAAGAACGGGATCAGATCGGCGGGTCGCTTGGCTTCCGGCACGAAATTCATCTGGAACCGCGTCATGCCAATCTGACTCGACAGCTTGTGATTGTCCCAGAACAGCCATCTGAGAACCTCCCGCCGCTCCGCCGCCGACCGTCCGCCGAGCTTGCCGGTTTTGGAGCTGATATAGTCCAGCATCACCCCCGATTGGGTCAGCGTGACAGCATCATCGACCAGCACCGGCACCTCGCCCATCACATTGAGCGCCCGAAAGGTCGGGGTCCGGGTTTCGCCGTTGAAGAAATCAACGAATACCGGCTCCCATTCCATCCCCGACAGGGTCAGGGCCAGCGCCACCTTGTAGGCATTGCCGCTTTCGCCAAAGCAGTACAGTTTCGCGGTCATGTCTGGCAGCCTCTGTTTGGCACGACCGAAGCGGGGGTTTCACACCCCCGCACCCCCGTGGGATATTTAGGAGCAACTGAATGGATCACTGTTTGCGATCCTGCAGTTCCGAATTGAACAGCCGCAACCGATGGGTCAGCGTGTCCTTGTCGGTCACAGAATCGAAATGCTCGAACAGAAACGACAGCGCCTCGCCCTCATCCAGCCCCGCTTCCGATGCGAACCGCTTCAATCGGCGATAGCCGTCCTCGGTCATGGCGACCGGAAACCGGCGGGTCAGGCGAAAGCGTTTCGGCATCAGGTCCTCCGTGACAACGGGCGCTGAATTTTCGCAGAAAATTCGTGGCCTCAGCTTAGAACGCTTCCACGGCAAGCGCCATGACCGGATCAGCCCCGCTTTCGATCCGCGCCAGATGCAACCCGCAGGCGGGCAGTTGCCGCGCCATGTAATAGCGTCCGGTCGCCAGCTTCGCCGCCAGAAACGCCTGGTCGCCCCCGGCATCCAGCCCGGTCAGAGCGGCGCGGGCCATCCTTGTCCACATCAACCCCATGCAAACATGGCCCATCAGGTGCAGGAAATCATAGCTGCCCGCCAGCGCCGCATTGGGATTCTTCACCCCGTTCTGCATGAAGAACAGCCCCGCCGCCTGCATCTGCCTGGACGCAGCCTTCAGCGCCCCGGTGAACGGCTCCATCCGGGGCTCGGTGTCATGGGCCTGACACTCCGCCTTCACCATCTCGAAGAAGGCCAGTACATGCTTGCCGCCATCCTGCCCCAGCTTGCGCCCCACCAGATCCAGCGCCTGCACGCCATTCGCCCCTTCATAGATCATCGCAATCCGCGCATCCCGCACGAACTGGCTGGCCGGGTTGTCCTCGATATAGCCATGCCCGCCCCAGATCTGCTGCGCCTGCACCGCCATCGCAAAACCCATGTCCGTCTGGAACCCCTTGATCACCGGGATCAGCAGGCTGATCAGCCCTTCCGCCGCCGCATCGCCCAGCCGCACCGAGCGATCAATCAGCGACGCCCCCCAATAGGTCAGCGCCCGCGCGCCCTCGACGAAACTCTTCTGGTCCATCAGCGACCGGCGAATGTCGGGATGCACGATCAGCGGATCGGCCGGACCCGAGGGGTTCTTCGCCCCGGTAATATCGCGCCCCTGCAAGCGGTCCTTGGCATAGGCCAGCGCGTTCTGATACGCCGCCCCCGCCACCGCATAACCCTGCAAGCCGACGCCCAGCCGCGCCTCGTTCATCATGGTGAACATGGCGCGCATGCCCTTGTGCAACTCGCCGATCAGAAAACCGGTCGCGCCGTCATAGTTCATCACGCAGGTTGAGTTGCCGTGGATCCCCATCTTTTCCTCGACCTTGCCGACCGAAACCGCATTGCGGCCGCCCAAAGTCCCGTCGCTTTTCACCAGAAACTTCGGCACGATGAACAGCGAAATCCCCCGCGTCCCCTCGCCCCCGCCCGGGGCCTTGGCCAGCACCAGATGCACAACGTTCTCGGCCATGTCGTGATCGCCGGCCGAGATGAAAATCTTGGTGCCGGTGATCTTGTAACTGTCATCCGCCTGCGGTTCGGCGCGGGTCCGCATCAGCCCCAGATCGGTGCCGCACTGCGGTTCGGTCAGGTTCATCGTGCCGGTCCATTCACAACTGGCCAGCTTCGGCAGATACACCGCCTTCTGCGCTTCCGTGCCGTGAATGTGGATCGCGGAATAGGCGCCATGCGTCAGGCCCTGATACATGTGGAACGCCATGTTGGCCGACACCAGCGCCTCGTTGACCACGGTGTGCATCAGGTAAGGCAGACCCTGCCCGCCAAACTCCACCGCACAATCGAGCGCCGTCCAGCCGCCCGCGCGCAACTGGTCAAACGCAGTCTTGAACCCGGTGGGCGTCCGCACCACGCCGTTTTCCAAGCTGCACCCCTCGTGGTCGCCGACCGGGTTCAGCGGTGCCAGCACGGCCGACGCGAGCTTGCCCGCTTCTTCCAGAACCGCCCCGGTAAACCCCGGGTCCAGATCGGAGTAGCCCGGAATATCCGACGCCGTCACCCCCATGACCTGATGCAACAGGAACTGCATGTCTTTCACGGGGGCGGTGTAGATCATCCTCGGTCCTTCCTATTCAGCGGCGCGGCGAAACCCGGCCAGCATTGTACCAGTCTTTTCCATCTCGGCTTTCAGCTCGGCAATCGCCACGTCCAGCTCGGCGCGCTGCGCCTCCATCTGGTGCAGCCGCGCTTCGGCCAACTGGAAGGTGCGGGTCAACTGCGCCGCATTCGACCCGTCGCGGTCGTACATGTCCAGAAGCTGGCGAATATCCTCCAGCGAGAAGCCAAAGCGTTTGCCGCGCAGGATCAGTGTCAGCCGCGCCCGGTCCTGCCGGGTGAACAGCCGCCGGGTGCCGCGGCGCTGCGGCGACAGCAGTTCCTTGGCCTCGTAAAACCGCAAGGTGCGGGCGGTCACGCCAAAAGCATCGCTCATCTGGCGGATGGTCATCGTATCTTCGGTCATCGCACACTCGTCGCTACAGGTTGCAGGCCCCAGATGGGCCGTCCTGATGCAGAAGTGTAGCGCGCTTTACGTTAACGTAAATGTAACGTCACGTCAGATTGATGACAGGTGATCGCCCCATTCACGGCAACCGCGCGATTTCCTCAACCGCCGTCGCCCGCAACGTGCGCAGATCGGCAATCGTCGTCTCCAGCCCGTGCAACTGCCGCTCCAGATCGCCCAACTGCCGGTCGGCCAGGTCAACCCAAGCCTCCAGCTGCGCGCTGGTGCCCTTCTGGCGGTAGATCAGCAGCCATTGCCGGATCTCCTCCAGCGAAAAGCCAAAGCGCCTGCCGCGCAGGATCAACGTCATTCTCGCCACTTCGCGCGGGCCGAAATAGCGGGTGCGCCCGTCCTTTTCAGGGTCCAGCAGCTCGATATATTCGTAATAGCGCAAGGTGCGTGGCGTCACCTCGAACCTCGCGCACATCTCTTTGAAGCTCAGCCGGACATCGGTCATGGGCATGCCCCCCGGTCCACCCTAGGTGCAAGTGCCAGAGGGCGCAAGAATGCCGCCCAATCCCCTTGCACCTTCCCGCCCTTCCGCGATGATGGCGCAAAAGGAGTGCGTTATGGACCGTTTGCAACTGGCCCGCGACTTCCTGCAGGCGCTGCCCCATGCCCGCGCCCTCGGCATGGTTCTGCAAGACATGGGCGAGGGGCAGGCTGTAGTCACGATGGACTATGACTCGCGCTTCATCGGCGATCCCGTGACCGGCGTGCTGCATGGCGGTGCGATTTCGGCGCTGATGGACACCGCCTCCGGGGCCTCGGTGCTGAGCCATCCTGCCGCCCCGGCCAGCACGGCCACCCTCGATCTGCGCATCGACTACATGCGCCCGGCCACGCCGGGCCAACGCATCACCGCCCGCGCCGAATGCCACCACGTCACCCGGACGGTCGCCTTCGTCCGCGTCACCGCCACCGACGAGGACGAATTGCGCCCCGTCGCCACCGGCACCGCCACCTTCACCCTCGAACGGCCCTCCGCATGAGCCGCCCGAAACCCGAACCCGTCCATGTCATCAAATCCCGGCGTGAGGCTGCCCTAAGCTGGCTGACCGGCGGCGTCCCGTATATCCAGTATCTCGGCATCAAATTCGACCGTCACGGCGACGAACTCACCGCCATCCTGCCCTTTGACGACAAGCTGATCGGCAACCCGATGCTGCCGGCCCTGCACGGCGGCGTCACCGCGGCTTTTCTGGAAGTCGCCGCCATCATCGAACTCGCGTGGTCCACCCTGTGGGAGGATATGGAGGCGGGCCGCATCGACCCCGCCAAACTCGCCGAAGGCGAGTTTCCCGCGCTGCCCAAAACCATCGACTTCACGGTGGATTATCTGCGCACCGGCCTGCCGCGCGACGCCTATGCCCGCGCCCGCGTCAACCGTTTTGGCCGCCGCTATGCCAGTGTCCATGTCGAGGCGTGGCAAGACAACCGCACCCGCCCGTTTGCTCTTGGCTCAGTGCATTTCCTGATGCCCCCGCCACCGGGTTCCGCCGCTGAATGAGACCCGCCCGGGACGGGTGGGCGACCCGCGCGTGCCGCGTTCCGCCGGGCCTACAGCCGCAGCCGCCGGAACACTTCCGACGCCCCCAACCCCGCCAGGGTCGCCATCAACAGCGATACAACACCGTAGAGCAGCGGCTGATTCTGCGCCAGGCTGAACAAAAACCGCTCCAACCCGGCCTTGCGCACGTCGATCTGGCTTTCCTGACTGTCCACCACCTTGCCGCCCCGGGTCAGAAAGATGCGGACCTTGTATTTGCCCTCGATCAGATTGGCCGGCAGCACCACATCGGTGCGAAACAGCGACTGCTGCAACAACAGTACCGAATTGGCCGACAGCCGGTAATTGTCCTCGGCCATGCGAATGCGCTGCAAAGCCTCGATATAGCTGGGCGCGTCCGGCGCTTCCGAACTGATGCCAATGGCATGGATCGCATAGGGAATGCTGATCCGGTAGCGCAGGTCGTCGGTCTTGGACAGGATGTCGCCCAGATCGCCCGTGGTCGCCACCGCATAGAAACTCGGTGCCGAATCCACCCGCACGGCACCCCGGTTCAACCAGATCCCCGCCACACGTTCCTTCTGTCGCACCACCAGTGGTGCCGACGGCCCTTCGACCGTGACGATCACCTGCAACAGCGGCCAGTCAGGCGGCGGTGCCTCGCGCATCGCAGCGCCATAGATCAGGATCGCCGTCCCGTCGAAATTGGCGTTGATCGACACCCGGCTCTCGCTCAGGCCCGACACGATCTGCTCGGCCCCCGCCGGAACCGCCCATAACAGCATGGCGACTAGCAGCCGGATCATCGACCCATCACCGAGACCGAAAACAACTCGTCCGGCGTCAGCAACAGATCCAGTGCGATCTTGCCTGCAACGGCCAGCACCAGCAGTGACAGATAGATCCGCAACTGCTCTGCCTTCAGCCGTACCCCCAGCCTTGCGCCAAACTGCGCCCCGATCACCCCGCCGATGATCAAAAGCAAAGCCAGCAGCATGTCCACCGTGTGCCGGTTCCAGGCCTGCATCAGCGTAGTGAAACTGGTGACGAAGAAAATCTGGAACAGCGAGGTGCCGACCACCACTTTGGTCGGCATCCCCAGCAGATAGATCATCGCGGGCACCATGACGAACCCGCCGCCAACCCCCATGATCGCCGACAGAAACCCCACCACCGCCCCGACCAGCAGCGGCGGTATCACCGAGATATACAGCCCCGACGCCCGGAATTTCACCTTCAGCGGCATGCCATGCACCCAGGAATGCACATGCGCCCGCCGGATCATCTGCGCGCCGACCCGCCGCGCCCGCAACAGCGCCCGCATGGATTCCTGCAACATCATCGCGCCGATCAGGCCGAGAAACAGCACATAGGACAGTTGCACGAACAGGTCGATCTGACCGAGCCTGGTCATCAGGTCAAACACCAGACCGCCAAGGCCCGAGCCTGCAAAGCCGCCCACGGTCAGCACCGCGCCCATCCGGAAATCCACCGCCCGGCGCCGCAACTGCGCCAGCACGCCCGAGATGGAACTGGCCACCACCTGATTGGCCCCGGTCGCGACCGCAATCACCGGCGGGATGCCGATAAAGAACAGCAGCGGCGTGATCAGAAACCCGCCGCCCACGCCGAACATGCCGGACAGAAAGCCGACGATGCCGC
>JAYUGA010000212.1:0-11747 GCA_043738565.1 Rhodobacterales bacterium | reverse complement strand
AGCCCATACGTGAGGCCCGGCGCGGCAAATTCAACCCCGGCTCAGGATTTTTCCGCCGCCAGTATCCCGGCCAGCCCCTCGCGGTAGGTCGGATAGCGCAACCGGACCCCCATTTCCTTGATCCGCCGGTTCCTGACCCGCTTGTTCTCGGCATAAAACGACCGCGCCAGCGGCGTCATCTCGGCATCCTCGTAAGCCACCATCGGCGGCTCCGGCAGCCCCAGCAACTGCGCCGCCAGTGACAGCACGTCCTCGGGCGAGGCCGGATCGTCATCGCAGACATTGTACACCGAACCCGGCGCAGGCCGCGCCATCGAAGCCGCCAGCACCGCCGCGATATCCTCGACATGCGCCCGGCTGAACACCTGACCGGGTTTGAAAATCCGCCGCGCGGTGCCGTCCCTGACCTTCTCGAACGGCCCCCGCCCCGGCCCGTAAATCCCCGCCAGCCGGAAAATGTGCAGCGGCAGCCCCAGCGCCGCCCACGCCAGTTCCGCCCTTACCCGCGCCGCCCCCCGCGCCGTGGTCGGCGCCAGCGGCGTGTCCTCGTCCACCCAGTCGCCGCCATGATGGCCATAAACCGCCGTGGTCGACAGATACCCGACCCATTCCAGCCGCGCCCCGGCAATCTGCGGCCCCAAAGCCCGCAGCACCGGATCGCCCGCGCCATCCGGCGCCACCGAACTCAGCACATGCGTCGCCTGCGCCAAAGCGTCCGTCATATCCCCGGGCCAGATCAGCGCCTCGACCCCCAACCCGCGCAACCGCGCCGCCTTCTCCGCCGACCGCGTGGTGCCAATCACCCGCCAGCCCTGCGGCAACAGGTGCCGCGACAAAGCCTGCGCCGAATAGCCATGACCGATAGAAAGCAAGGTTTTCATGTCCGCCTTATCAACGCGACACGGCGGCGCGGCAAGACAGTTTGCCACCATCATCCGACAGCCGTCATCATCACGTCGCTTGCCTAGCCACCTGCTTCGGCCTTACATGCCCGATCAAACACGCAAAGATGACAAGATGAACGACGATCCCAGCCTGTTCCTGAGCCCCGACCAGTCAGAAAGCCTCAGCTTCACCGACGCCACCGCCGCCGTGGCGCAGCTGGAACTGCTCTATGCCGAGGCGACTAGCTTCCTGATCCGGCACTTCAGCGCAGCCGTCACCAACGGCAAACCGCAAACCCGCATCCGTGCCTATTACCCCGAAATCCGCCTGTCGGTGACCAGCCATGACAAGATCGACTCGCGGCTGTCGTTCGGCCATGTCTCGCGCCCCGGCGCTTACGCCACCACCGTCACGCGGCCCGACCTGTTCCGCAACTACCTGATCCAGCAGATCGGCCTGTTGATGGAGAATCACCGCGTCCCGGTGCAGATCGGCCTGTCCGAAACGCCGATCCCGGTGCATTTTGCCGTCGCCGGCAACCCTGATCTCTCTGTGCCGCAGCAAGGCGCGCTGGAATTCTCCCTCCGCGATGTGTTCGACGTGCCCGATCTCGCCACCACCAATGACGACATCGTCAACGGCATCCGCACCCACAACGCCGATGGCTCGCAACCCTTGGCCCCGTTCACCGCCCAGCGCGTCGATTACTCGCTGGCCCGGCTGTCGCATTACACCGCAACCGACGCCATCCACTTCCAGAACCACGTTCTCTTCACCAACTACCAGTTCTATGTCGATGAATTCGAGATGATCGCCCGCGCTGCCTTGGGCGATCCCGCCTTTGGCTATACCGAATTCGTCGCCGCCGGGAATGCGTCGATCTCGACCCCCGATGGCGTGCTGACACCCAGTTCCAAAACCCCGCAAATGCCGACCTACCATTTGAAACGCGCCGACGGCAACGGCATCACCCTGGTCAATATCGGCATCGGCCCCTCCAATGCCAAAACCGCCACCGACCATATCGCCGTGCTGCGCCCCCACGCCTGGCTGATGGTCGGCCACTGCGCCGGCCTGCGCAATTCACAGTCGCTTGGCGACTTCTGCCTTGCCCACGCCTATCTGCGCGAGGATCATGTGCTGGACGACGACCTGCCGCTCTGGGTGCCGATCCCGGCGCTGGCCGAGATTCAGATCGCCTTGCAAGACGCCGTGGCCCAAGTTACCCAACTGGAAGGGTACGCCCTCAAAGCCATCATGCGCACCGGCACCGTCGCCACCATCGACAACCGCAACTGGGAGTTGCGCGACCAGTCCGGCCCGGTCCGCCGCCTGTCCCAATCCCGCGCCATCGCATTGGATATGGAAAGCGCCACCATCGCCGCCAACGGCTTCCGGTTCCGCGTCCCCTATGGCACCCTTCTTTGCGTCTCCGACAAGCCCTTGCATGGCGAATTGAAACTGCCGGGCATGGCGTCAGAGTTCTACAAGACCCAGGTCAGCCGCCACCTGCAAATCGGCATCCGCGCGATGGAGCTGCTGCGCGACATGCCGCTCGGCAAGATTCACAGCCGAAAATTGCGCAGCTTTGAAGAAACCGCCTTCCTCTGACACCCGGTTTTACGCAAAATTCGGCGGAAAACGCTTGCTTTGTTCAGAAAAACCCTGTGTAGCGGAAAACACAGGCCGCAAAGGCCCAACGTGAATTCCGCCCCGGGTGCGGAAGCGAAAAGAGGGACTGCCAAATGTCAAAACCGATGACCAAGACCCAGTTGCTTGCCGCCTTGGCCGATGCGATGGGCGCTGACAAGAAAACCGCAGGCGCGGCGCTCGACGCCATCGCCACCGTGGTGGCCCGCGAAGTCGCCGCCGGTGGCGCCGTGACCCTGCCCGGCCTTGGCAAAATGGCCTGCCGCGAACGCCCGGAACGTCAGGTCCGCAACCCGGCGACCGGCGAGACCGTGACCAAAGCTGCCGACAAGCAGGTCAAATTCGCCATCGCCAAGGCGCTGAAAGACAGCGTCAACGCCTGAGCCAACCCGGCTCTTGCCAGCGCCGATCAGGTTTGAACGGGTCGTCCCATGGGGCGACCCTTTTCCGTTCCCCGCGCGCGAGAAAAGGAACATTCATGGCCCAAGTCACCGGAATTGGCGGCATATTCTTCCGAGCCAGCGACCCCGCCGGCCTTGCCGAATGGTATGTAATCCACCTTGGCATCCCGGCGGGCTCTACTCCCTGGGACCAGGCCGCGGGCCCCACCGTCTTCGCCCCTTTCCCCGCCGACAGCGACTATTTCCCCGCCAGCCGCCAATACATGCTGAACTTCCGGGTCGATGACCTGCCCGCGCTGATCACCGCGCTGGCCGATGCAGGCATCCCTTGCGAAACCCGCGCCGAACGGGAAGGCCCGTATGGCAGCTTCGCCCGCATCCACGACCCCGAGGGCAGCCTGATCGAACTCTGGCAACCCGCCACCGCCTGAAACTTGACCTGCCCGCATCATCGGGAGCGGCGCACCCCGCCCTGGGCGCTGACCGTCCGCGTCGCCGCAATCGTCGAACCCGAGATCACCCAGGTCACAACCGCGCTGATCGACGGCGTCCAACGCTCCCGGCAAGCCCCCCGCAGAGCCCTATTCACATTGGTCCAAATATCCCACGGGGGTCCGGGGGGTGTGAACCCCCCGGCCTGTCAACACTCAGGCCGCCTGCAGCATCGCCGCATCCGCCGCCTGGACCCGCGCCACTGCGGGCCGCGCCTGACACCGCGCCACCCAGTCGCGGATCAGCGCATCCTCCGGCAGCTGCTTCGGCAGCCACGCATGGGGCGAATGGCACAGCAAATCCGCCGCGGAGTGGTCTGCGCCCAGCAAATCCGGCCCCTTCTCCAGCGCCGCCCGCAACCGCGCGGCAATCTCTGCCGCGCCCCGGAAATTCCGCGCGATCCCGGGATGCTGCAGCCCCCAGGCGTCCAGCATCAGCACCGGCTCCATCACCGACCCGTACCAGAACTGCCAGGTCAGGTATTCGCCCCGCTTCGCCGTTCCCGGCATCGGAGCCAGCCCGCTCTCCGGGAACAGTGCGGTCAGATACAGCATGATCGCGCCGCTCTCGGTGATCGTCGTGCCGTCATGGATCAGTGCGGGCACCTTGCCCTCGGGATGCGGATTGGCCGGATCGCTGCGGCCCGAGCCGTCAAGGCGGATCAGGTCTACCACCCTGACCACAACGTTGTCGGCAATCCCGATCTCGTCAATCACCGCGGCAATCCGCCAGGACCGGGTCTGCGGGGCGTGGATAAAGGTCAGCATCTTTCTCTCCTTTGCGGTTTTCGATGCCCCCGGTATGCTCCCGTCATCCTGTCAGAAACCGTCAGTAGTCAAATGTCCCGCGCCGACCGACTGTTCCGCCTTTTGACCGCCCTGCGCAGTCTGCCGCAGCCCGTCACCGCTGCCCGCCTCGCCAAAGAAACCGGGGTTTCGCCCCGCACCCTCTACCGCGACATCGACAGCCTGCGCGCCGGCGGTGCCCTGATCGACGGGGCCGCCGGCCTCGGCTACACCCTCACCGAAGACCCCGCCCTGCCGCCGCAGATGTTCACCAGGCTGGAGGTCGAGGCACTGGTTCTTGGCCTCGCCGAAGTCCGCCTCGCCGGGGATCCCGCCCTGGCCAAAGCCGCCGATGCGGCGCTGGCCAAAATCATCGCCACCCTGCCCGAACGGGTGCAGCGTCAGGCGATCCACGCCGTCCAGCTGACCTACCGTTTTGAAAAACGCCCTGCCGCGCCCCCCTCCCTCGCCCTGATCCGCGAAGCCTGCTGGGACGAACGGGCGCTGGACATCACCTACACCGACCGCGACGGCAACCAGACCCAGCGCCGCATCTGGCCGCTGTCCGTGGTCTTCCTCGACCGCACCCTGATGCTGCTGGCCTGGTGCCGCCTGCGCCAGGGCTTCCGCCGCTTCCACCTTGCCAGCATGTCTGGCGTCACGCTGACGCCCGAAAGCTTCCGTCCCTCTGCGTGCCTTTGCTGCGCGACTTCCTGACCGAGTTGCGAACCCAATCCCGCCCCTGAAACGTTCCGGACCCTGCCGCCATTTCTCCCGCCAAAGGAGTCACGCATGTTTCCTCCCGTCAGCTTTCGCATCATCAGCCACTGGCACCTCAGCGGCACCGTCGCCGACGCCGCCCGCATTCTCTCCACCCCCGAAGGTTTTCCGCGCTGGTGGGGCGATGTCTGCCGCGGCGTCAAAACCATCGCGCTGGGCGACGAAAACGGCATCGGCCAGACCATCGCCGGGCATTCCAAAGGCTGGCTGCCCTACCGCCTGAACTGGCAAGGCAGGCTGGTCGAAAGCCACATGCCGCACGGTTGGTCCATTGACGCCACCGGCGATCTCGTCGGCCACGGCACCTGGGCCCTGAACCAGAACGGCGATCAGGCGGAAATCACCTACGATTGGCGCGTCACCACCGACCGCCTGCTCTTCCGCCTGCTGGCTCCACTGATGAAGGGCCTGATGATCGCCAACCACAACTGGGCAATGGCCCGGGGCGAGGCGGGGTTGCGGGCGGAATTGGCGCGGCAGCCGTGAACCGGCTCCGCGCCAAGCCCACGCCGACCGCAAGGACCGACGTGGGTCGCCGGTTGCCTAGGTCGCAAGCAGGTCGATGACCCGCATGACCGCCGGAGCGCCGCTATCGTTCTTGTCGCCTGCGACCATGCCGGTCACGCAGGAATAGGCCTGGCCGGCCTTGGTCATGAACGCCTTGCCATCCTGGACGGTCGAGATCTCGCCTTCCAGGGTCTGGCAGAGCATGTCGTTCTTCATCGCCTCCGCCGGAAAACCCGCGCCCGGCGCGAACACATAGTCATTCACCACTGCCTTCGTGTAACCGCCCAACTTCACCGGCCATTCGCCAAGCTCGACCTGCCGGATGCCCGGCATGATCTCCTTGCCGGCCTCGGCGGCATACATTCCCGCCACGGCTGGCTTGGGTAGCACGGCCAGGGGCGCTGCCGCGGCAATCGTCAACCCGAGCGTCATTGCCGACCTGCGATTGAAGTCAATCATAACATCCTCCCGAGATAGCGGCGTGCTGAGGCACCCGCGCCGGGCATTTTGCGCTCTTTTCACCAACAATTGAAGAAAAATGGGTCGGCGGGCGCAGATAAGCCAGAGTTGGTGGCGCGGCGCACAGTGCTTACCAGCGGTGGCTGACCCGCTGCCCTTGATCGGCGCAGTTCGACCGACCGCGGGGGGCCGACTCAGCCAATCTGACCGCGCACGCCGCCGGTCTGCCCGCGGTCGCGCAACAGATGATCCGCCAACACCAGCGCCATCATCGCCTCGCCCACCGGCACGGCGCGAATGCCCACACACGGGTCATGCCGCCCCTTCGTCACCAACTCCACTTCCTCGCCCCGCGCATTGATCGTCCGCCGCGGCGTCAGGATCGAGGATGTCGGCTTGACCGCAAACCGGCACACCACCGGCTGACCGCTGGAAATCCCGCCCAATATCCCGCCGGAATGGTTCGACAGAAACTCCGGCCCCGCCGCCCCCATCCTGATCTCATCGGCATTATCCACCCCGGTCAGCGCCGCCACCGCCATGCCGTCGCCTATCTCGACGCCCTTGACCGCGTTGATCGACATCATCGCCGCCGCCAGATCGCTGTCCAGCTTGCCATACAATGGCGCACCCAGTCCCGCAGGCACGCCCGAAGCCACCACTTCGATTACCGCGCCAACCGAGTTGCCGGACTTGCGCAACCCGTCCAGATACGCCGCCCACTCAACCGCCATCACCGCATCCGGGCACCAGAACGGATTGCCCTCAATGACCGCCGCATCAAACCGACCCCGGTCAATCACCTTTCCGCCCATCTGCACCATATAGCCGCCGATCCGCACCGCAGGTGCCAGCGCCGCCAGCACCACCCGCGCTACCCCGCCCGCCGCCACCCGCGACGCCGTCTCGCGGGCCGAGGATCGCCCGCCACCGCGATAATCCCGCAGGCCATATTTCTGCTGATAGGTGATATCGGCGTGCCCCGGCCGGAACGATTGCGCGATCTCGCCATAATCCTTCGACCGCTGGTCGGTGTTCTCGATCATCATCTGGATCGGCGTCCCGGTCGTGACCCCGTCAAAGGTGCCCGACAGAATCCGAACCTGATCCGCCTCTTGCCGCTGCGTCGTGAACTTCGAGGTGCCTGGCCGCCGCCGGTCCAGCCAGGGCTGCAAATCCGCCTCGCTCAGGCGCAACCCGGGTGGGCAGCCATCCACCACGCAGCCAATCGCCGGCCCATGACTTTCGCCCCAGGTGGTGACGCGGAACAGTTGACCGAAGGTGTTGAAGGACATGAACGCTCTCCCTTTCCGTCCTCCTAGGACAATCCGCGCCGACGCGACAGATTTTTTGCAGAAAAATCGTGTCCGCCCCCCGATTCGCCACAAAAGGTTAACGCCGGTCGAATTCGGCGGGTCGGGTCAATCGTAGAGACGGAAGAAAGACACAAGGAAGACGCCTTCAAGACTGCGCGTTTTCCGCAAATCCCCCCATTAACGCAGCGTTTCCAGGCGCTTGCGCATTCTCCTTGCACCTGTCCGTCAAATCCCTATCTTCCGCCTCACCTCGGGGTGCCTGTCTACAGGCTGAGATGCAGCGATGCGGACCCGTTGAACCTGACCCGGATCATACCGGCGGAGGGAAGGTGCTGGGTTACCCCATCTCCATTCCCGCCCGTCGCAAAATGGAGACTACCTATGAACACCATCCATCTTGCACTGGCGTTTTTCATAACAGCCTCAATGGCTTCTGCGGAAACACCCGTGCTCAAAGTTCTGACTTACGACAGCTTCGCCGCCGAATGGGGCCCCGGTCCCGCCATCGAAAAGGGGTTCGAGGCGACCTGCGCCTGCGACCTGCAATATGTCACCTCCGGCGACGGTGCCGCCGTTCTGGCCCGGTTGAAGCTGGAAGGCCCTGCGTCGGACGCCGATGTCGTAGTCGGCCTTGACACCTCACTCACCGAAAATGCCAGCAAAACCAAACTCTTCGCCCCTCACGGCCTGACGTTGGCCAATGATCTACCGGTGCCGTTCAGCGACCCGAATTTCATCCCCTTCGACTGGGGCTGGTTTGCTTTTGTCTATGACAGGACCAAACTCGCCAACCCGCCGAAATCCTTCAAGGAACTGGCAGCGTCCAATCTCAAGATCGTCATCGAGGATCCCCGCTCCTCCACCCCCGGTCTTGGCCTCCTGATGTGGGTCAAGGCGGCGTATCCCACTGATTCCGCTGCCATTTGGGCCAGCCTCGCCGACAATATCGTCACCGTGACGCCGTCATGGGACCAGGCCTATGGCCTGTTTCTGAAAGGCGAGGCCGACATGGTCCTCAGCTACACCACCTCCCCCGCCTACCACCTGATCGCCGAAAACGATGACACCAAATCTGCCGCCCCCTTTGACGAGGGCCACTATATGCAGGTCGAAGTCGCCGGCATGCTGGCCTCCAGCAGACATCCGGATCGGGCCAAAGCTTTCCTCACCTATCTCGGCTCGGAAGCGGCGCAAGCCACCATCCCCACCACCAACTGGATGTATCCCGCCAAAACCCCGTCGGCTGGTCTGCCCAAGGGTTTCGAAACCCTGATCAAGCCCGCGAAATCCTTGCTCTTTTCCGCAGCCGAGGCCGAATCAAACCGCCAATCCGCCGTTGAAGAATGGCAAACCGCCCTCGCCCGCTGACCCCCGGCGCCTGGGCGCTGTCGGCAGCTTTGGCCGCGCTGGTGCTGGGAACGGCACTGGCGCTGGCGTTGCGTGCTGATAGCTTCATTCTGCGCCCGGCCGAATGGGCCGCCCTGTCCTTCACCCTGAAGCAGGCGGCCCTTTCGGCGCTGTTCTCGACCCTGCTCGCCATCCCGGTGGCTCGTGCGCTCGCCCGCCGCCAATTCCCCGGACGCGGTGGCATGATCGTCCTGATGGGCGCCCCCTTCCTGCTGCCCGTCGTGGTCGCCGTGATCGGCATGCTATCAGTCTATGGCCGAAACGGCATTGCGAATCAGCTACTTGGCCTGATCGGCTTGCCGCCTTTCTCAATCTTCGGCCTGCAAGGCGTGGTCCTCACCAACGTGTTTTTCGATCTGCCGCTGGCCACCCGCATGATCCTGAATGGCTGGCTTGCCATCCCTGCCGAACGCTTCCGCCTCGCCGAAGCCCTGAACCTCGGTCCCTCCGGTATCCGCCGCCACCTCGAATACCCGATGCTGCGCGAAGTCCTGCCCGGAGCCTTAACCGTTATTTTCCTGTTGTGCCTTACCAGTTTCGTCGTCTCGCTGACCTTCGGCGGCGGCCCCAAAGCCACCACGCTGGAACTCGCCATCTATCAGGCCCTGCGTTTTGACTTCGACCTTGGCCGCGCCGCCCTGCTGGCCTCCTTGCAATTTTTGACCTGCGCCATCGTCGTTTCGCTGGCAGGCAGACTGACCCTGCCCTCCAACCTCGGCGCCGGCCATGATAGACCCCAGATCTTGCGTGTTTCTGACACAAAAAGCCTAGTCATAGACATCATTTTCGTTGCGGCCACCGCACTCTTCCTTATGCTTCCGTTAATCATGGTCGTTAAAGACGGCCTCCCCGCCCTGCACAGTTTGACCGCCCCCATCTGGCAAGCCGCGCTGCGTTCGGCGCTGATGGCCCTCACATCCGCCACACTCGCCACCGCCGGGGCACTTGCCCTGATCCTCGCCGTCGCCCGCAACGCCAAAGGTTCACACTTGATCGAGATTGCCGCCATGCTGCCAATGGCGGCCTCCGGCCTCGTCCTCGGCACCGGGCTGTTCTTGGTTGTCCGCCCGTTTGCCACACCTGAATCCCTCGCCCTACCTGTCACGGTGCTTGTAAATGCCGCTCTCGCCCTGCCCCTCCTCTACCGGATGATCCTGCCCGAGGCTCGGGCGCTGCACCTGGACTATGACCGTCTTTGCACCACGCTGAACCTGCATGGTCCGAGCCGCCTGCGCCGGATCACCCTGCCCCGCCTTGCCCGCCCGATCGGCCTTGGCGCCGGCATTGCGGCGGCGCTGTCGATGGGCGATCTGGGGGTGATTGCTTTGTTCGCAGGCGACCACAACGCCACCCTGCCGCTGATGGTGCAGCGCCTTGCCGGGGCCTACCGGATGGCGGATGCCGCCGCTGCCGCGCTGCTGCTGGTGGCGCTCAGCTTTGCGCTGTTCTGGGCCTGTGACCAAGGGGGCCGTCGTGTTGCGCCTTGAAAACCTTGAGCTTTCCTATCCCCGATTTCACTTGACCGCGGACTGGTCCGCCAAATCAGGTGAGGTCATCGCCGTCATCGGCCCGTCCGGCGCCGGCAAATCCTCGTTGCTGATGGCCATCGCAGGCTTCATCAACCCCGACAAAGGCCGCATCCTGTGGCAGGGTCTGGACATCGCACCCCTACCGCCCGCCCATCGTCCGGTCAGCATCCTGTTTCAGGACCAGAACTTGTTCCCGCACCTGACCATCGCGCAGAACCTTGGTCTGGCCCTCGCGCCCGACCTGCGCCTCAGCGCCGCGCAAATCACCCGCGTCAGCGGTGTCTTCGACCGTCTTGGCCTTGCGGGGCTTGGCCACCGCCGCCCCGCCGATCTGTCCGGCGGCCAACAGGGTCGCGCTGCGCTTGGCCGCGTCCTGTTGCAGGCCAGGCCGATCCTGCTGCTGGACGAACCCTTTGCCGCCCTTGGCCCGGCGCTGAAATCTGACCTGCTGGCGCAGGTGCGCGACCTTGCCGCCGAGACCGCCGCACTAGTTCTGCTCGTCACCCACGACCCGCGCGACGCGCAGCGCTTTGCCGACCGGACAGTTCTGGTCGCGGATGGCACGGCACAAGCGCCCGCGCCCACGGCGGGCCTCTTCACAAATCCGCCGCCCGCCTTGCGGGATTATCTGGGCCGCTGACAGTAAAAAACCCCGCTCGAAGGCGAGGTTTTCTGCGTTAATTCAACAGGTTCAGCGCAGCTTCTTGCCCTTGACCCCAGCCCACAACTTCTTATTGGTCAGGTACAACAGCGCCGACAACAGCGCCAACAGCAGCACCGCTTTGAAGCCCGACTCCTTGCGCACCATCAGCTTTGGTTCCGCAGCCCAGGTCAGGAACGCCGCCACATCCTTGGCCTCGTTCTCCAGCGAGTTCTCGGTCCCATCGGCAAAGGTAACTTGTCCCGCCGCCAGCACGGTGTTCGGCATCCCCATATAACCACCCGGGAAGGCCTTGTTTTCATACAATGTCGCGCCCGCCAGGTCTTTCGTCTCGCCGGTAAACCCGGTCAGGATCGAATAGATATGCTCGGGTCCGCCCATGCCGTTGAACAGCTGGCTGATCCCCAGACCCATCGGCCCGCGAAATCCGGCCCGGGCCTTGGCCATGACCGACAGGTCTGGTGCGGGCGGTGAGCCCGCACGGTTCGCCGGGAACAGGTCCGACGGCAGCAGCGCTCGCATCTTGCCCGTCGCCGGGTAAAGGTATTGCGGGTTCGACGCCTCGTCATTTATCGGGAACGCGGAGGCATATGCCTTGACCTGATCGGCAGGCAGGTTCGGCCCGCCGACATCAGCCAGCGCACCAATCGATACAAACTTCAGGCCGTGGCAGGCCGCGCAAACTTCGGTGTAAACCTGAAGCCCGCGTTGCAGCTGGTTTTTGTCAAAGGTGCCGAACGGCCCTTCAAAGCTGAAGGCGACGTCCTTGGCTTCCGGCTCTGCCATGCTCTGCGCTGCGGCAATGCCCGACATCAGACCCAAAGCGGAAACGGCGCTGATTGCGATTTTGCGAAACATCTCAGTCAGTTCCTTTC
>JAYUGA010000211.1:0-28630 GCA_043738565.1 Rhodobacterales bacterium | reverse complement strand
GACGGGGCTGGATTTGGTGAAGCTGCTGGCGGGGTCGCAGGGGGTTTTGGGGGTGATTTCCGAGGTCGCGCTGAAGGTGCAGGCGGTGCCGGAGGCGGCGGCGACTTTGGTAGGCTTCAGGGGGCTGACGGAGGGGCTGGCGGCGCTGCGGGCGGCGTTGGGGTCGCCCTATGATGTCAGCGGGGCGGCTTATGCCGAGGGTGCGGCGCTGATCCGGGTCGAGGGGATGGCGGGGTCGGTGGCGTATCGCGCTCAGGCGCTGCGGGCGCGGTTGGGGGGCGATTGGGAGGTGGTTGGCGGTGCGGAATTGTGGCGGCGGGTGCGCGATGTTGCGGCTTTTGCCGGGGCGGCGGGGGCAGTGTGGCGGGTGTCGGTGAAGCCGTCGGACGCGTTGGCCGTGGTGGCCGGGCTGGCGGGAGTGGCGCATCGGGCGGTGTTTGACTGGGGGGGCGGGTTGATCTGGTTGCTGGTGGATGGGGAGGTCGATGTAAGGGGGTTGGTGCCGGCGGGCCATGCGACCTTGGTGCGGGCGGTGGCGGGGATGGAGGCGGTGCCGGTGTTCCCGCCGGAGGCGGCGGGGGTGGCGGCGCTGACCCGGGGGCTGCGGGCACAGTTTGATCCGCGCGGGATTTTGAATGCGGGGATGATGGGCTGATGCAGACGCATTTCACCGAGGCTCAGTTGGCCGATCCGAAGCTGGCGGAGGCGAATGCCATCCTGCGGGCTTGCGTGCATTGCGGGTTCTGCACCGCGACCTGTCCGACCTATCAGGTGCTGGGCGATGAGTTGGACAGCCCGCGTGGCCGGATTTATCTGATCAAGGAGATGCTTGAGACCGGGCGCGATGCCGATGCCCGGACGGTGAAGCATATTGATCGCTGTCTGGGCTGTCTGGCTTGTGTGACCACCTGTCCCTCGGGGGTGGACTATGCGCATCTGGTCGATCAGGCGCGGGTGCATATCGAGCGGACCTACCGGCGGCCCTGGGGCGAGGCCGTGCTGCGCTGGCTGCTGGCGCATGTGATCCCCTATCCGGGGCGGTTCCGGCTGGCGCTGTTTGGTGCAAGGCTGGTGCAGCCGTTTGCGCGGTGGCTGCCGGATGCGAGGCTGCGGGCGATGGTGGCGATGGCTCCCAGACACTTGCCGCCGGCCAGCCGGCATGATGATGCGCAGGTGTTTGCGGCGGCGGGGGTGCAGCGGATGCGGGTGGCGCTGATGACGGGCTGCGCGCAAAAGGCACTGGATACCGAGATCAATGACGCGACCATCCGGCTGCTGACCCGTTTGGGCTGCGAGGTTGTGGTGGCGCGCGGCGCGGGCTGTTGCGGGGCTTTGTCGCAACACATGGGGCGCGAGCGGGAGGCGAAGGCGCTGGCCGCCGGGAATATTCGCGCCTTCATGGCGGAGAAGCGGGCACGGGGGCTGGAGGCGGTGGTGATCAACACCTCGGGCTGCGGCACGAGTGTGAAGGATTACCGGCATCTGTTTGCGGGGGATTCGTTGGAGCGCGATGCGGCGGCGGTTGCGGCGATGGCGCTGGATGTCAGCGAGGTGGTGGCGAAGCTGGGGCTGCCGGCGGGCACGAAGAAGGGGCTGCGGGTGGCGTATCACTCGGCCTGTTCGTTGCAGCATGGCCAGCAGATCAAATCCACGCCGCGCGACTTGCTGCAACGGGTCGGGTTCGAGGTGGTGGAACCGGCGGACAGCCATCTGTGCTGCGGCTCGGCGGGCACCTACAACCTGTTGCAGCCCGAGATTTCCGCGCAGCTCAGGGACCGCAAGGTCGCGACGCTGGCGGTGCTGAAGCCGGATGTGATTGTGGCGGGGAATCTGGGCTGCATGTTGCAGATCGGGCAGGGCACCGGGGTGCCGGTGGTCCATACCGTGCAGTTGCTGGATTGGGCCACCGGCGGGCCAAGACCGCACCGGTTAAGCCCCACGCTTGCCGCAAATCCGCCCATGTGAAAGGCTAGCAGGGCAGGATCAAATGGAGGTTCCATGCGCCTGATCCTTGCACCGCTGCTGTTGTTGCTGGCCTGGCCGGCACTTGCCCAGCAAACCGCGTTGAAGCCGTTGCAGACGCTGGACGACAATCGCGGCTGGGAAGCGGTGGGCAAGCTGGTTCTGGGCGATCGCGGCTTCTGCACCGGGGCGCTGATTTCGCCGCAACTGGTGCTGACGGCGGCGCATTGCCTGTTTGACAAGGAAACCGGCGCGCGGATCGACGTGACGCAGATCAAGTTTCTGGCGGGCTGGCGCAATGGCAGGGCCGAGGCCTACCGGGGGGTAAGGCAGGCGGTGGCGCATCCGGACTATGTCTACAGCGGGTCGGACAGTCTGGACCGCGTGGCCTATGACGTGGCGGTGATCGAACTGGATCAGCCGATCCTGTCAACCTCGGTCAAGCCGTTCGAGGTCGCGGCGACCCTGGAGAAAGGCGACACCGTGGGCGTGGTATCCTATGCGCAGGACCGGGCCGATGCGCCGTCGTTGCAGCAGCAATGCAACGTGGTGGACCGGCAGACCGGCATTCTGGTGATGACCTGCGATGTCGACTTCGGCTCCTCCGGCGCGCCGGTGTTCACGATGAAGGGTGGTGTGCCGCAGGTGGTGTCCGTCATTTCCGCCAAGGCCGAGGTCGAGGGCAAGCAGGTGTCCCTGGGCAGTGCCTTGCAGATTCCGCTGGCGCGGCTGATGGCGGAACTGGATGTCGGTGCGCCCTCGAAGGGGGTTGGCGGCAATGTGCGGCTGTTGTCGGGCGGCAATGGCGGCGGGGCGAAATTTTTGAAACCTGCGGCGATGGCACCCTGACCTGCGGGTCTTGAAAGCCCTGCGAAGTGTTCCCAGATTGAGGCGGTGCCGGATGCCAATGCTGGGTCCGGTGCGTCAACCGCCCTGCCCTACGAGGGAGGGCTATCACTTTCATCGCTCCGAGGAGGATGCAATGCAGACACTTGATTTCGCACCGCTTTACCGCGCTACCGTTGGCTTTGACCGGATCGCCGATCTGCTGGATCGCGTGCTGTCCACCGAGGTCGCCCAGCCGACCTATCCGCCCTACAACATCGAAAAGACCGCCGAGGATGCCTATCGCATCTCGATCGCGGTCGCCGGGTTTGCGCCGGATGAACTGTCGGTGGAGGTCAAAGACGGTGCCTTGCTGGTGTCGGCCAAACGCTCTGACGCGGTGCAGAAGACCTATCTGCACCGGGGCATTGCCACCCGCGCCTTTGAACGCCGCTTTGCGCTGGCCGACCATGTCCGGGTGACCGGGGCGGCCCATGAAAACGGCATGCTGCATATTGATCTGGTCCGCGAGACGCCCGAGGCGCTGAAACCGCGCCGGATCGAGATTGGGCGTTCTTCGGACGTACAGGGCAAGGCCATTTTGAGCGGGCCGGAGACATTGCAGGCCTGAACGGACAGACATCAAAGGGCGCACGGCACGGGCTGCGCGCCCTTTTTCATGACTTCGCCACTTCCGCTTTGCGCCATATCAGGCGCGGCAAGTGGAGGGTAGCGAAGAGAGACGCGGCGCGGACGGTGGGTTCCTTGGATGCAAAGCGGGCGTAATATTCGGCTTCGGTTTCGCCCTTGGGCGTCAGGTTGCCTTGGGTCCGCGACAGGATGGACAGGGTGGTCGGCATGGCGTTTATCCTCATTGGGTTGGCTTGATGAGGATCAGTCTGGGCCAGGCGGGCGATTTATGTCCTTTGGCGCCGGGTTAAGTGTTGCGAATTGTTCCAAAGCAGGGCGAAGCGTCGGCCTATTCGGTCATCCCGGCAAGCCGCATGCCATGTGCGAGCGCGCCGAAACGCTCTGGGTAGCGCACAGGCTGGGCGGCCAGGATGCGGGCAAGTGTGACGTCTGGCGCTATCGAATGCAGCGTTGAAATCCAGGCCTGCGCCTCTGTGATTCGGCCCAGGTGGCCATTGGCAGCAATCAGCATCCAGTAGGTCGCGTCGAACTGGTCGTTCAACGCCAAGGCTTTCGCGCTGTTTTCCAGCGCCGCCTCGTACCGGCCAAGAATGATCTGGGCAAACGCCAGCCCGATAAAGGCAAAGCGGCAGTGGGGGTCATTGGGGCCGAGCCGGATGGCGCGGTGAAAGTATTCTTGCGCCTGGCCGAGGGTGCCACATTGCACTTCCATGATCCCGGTTGAGGCCAGAACAAACAGATCGTTCGGGTTCGCCGCCGCCGCCGCCGCCGCCGCCGCGCGCATGACGGCCATCCCGGCATCATAATCCTTGCCGGTCAGGATCAACGCCACACCGCAATGGGCCAGGACCCGTGGATCGCCTGCGGCCTGTCTGATGCCGTGTCGGGCGAAATCGACGCAATTGGTCACATCGCTCGGGCCAAGGGGTTGCCAGCCCATCGTCGTGCGATGTTCCAGCGCCCAGGCGGCATGCGCAAGAAGCTGAGGGTTGTTCGGCTCTACTGCCAGCGCGGTCATCAACAGGGCATGAGCCTTGGCATTGGCAAGCGCGCTTTCATCGTTCAAATATTCTCGGGCGCGCAGGAAATGGTCGTAGACAGATATGCTCGTGGGTCGTTTCTGTTTGGATTGCGCCAGTTCGGTCGCCTCTATAGCCGGAGCAACCAGCGTAGCGACGCTTTCGGTGATGCGGTCCTGAAAGTCGAAAATCTCGGCCAGATCGCCGTCGAAGCGGTTGGTCCACAGGGTAACGCCGGTGACACCCTCGACCAGTTGCGCGGTGATCCTTAGGCGGTCGCCGGAGCGGCGAACCGAGCCTTCCAGCAGGTATCTCACACCAAGGGCTTGTGCCACTTCGCGGGTATCAACGCTGCGGCCCTTGTAGACGAAAGACGAATTGCGCGACACCACGGCCAATTGGTGAAAGCGCGACAGGGCGGTGATGATGTCGGCGACGATACCATCGGCGAAGTAATCGGCCTCGGCCTCGCCGGACAGGTTCTGGAAGGGCAGCACGGCGAGGGTGGGGCGGCTGGCGGTTTCCGGTTCTGGCGTCTGCGACTGGATCAGCCGGTAGCCCACGCGCGGCACGGTCACGATCCAGTCCTGACCCTGCGGTCCGGTTCCGAGCAGCTTGCGCAAGCCGGCGATTTGCACCGTCAGGTTGCCCTCTTCGACCGCCAGACCGGGCCAGCCCGCCGCCATAAGGGCGGATTTGGCCACCGTCTTGCCTTGTGCTGCGACCAGCGCCAGCAACAAGGCAATTCCGCGCTGACCGACGACGACCGAGCGGCCATCGCGCAGCAGTGTCCCGCGCGTGGGATCGACCTGAAATGGCCCGAAGGCGGGAAATTCGGTCATGTTTCAGCCAGCCCGGCAATCCGCAGCCCGTCCAGAATGGCGGCGCAGCGGTTTGGGTCCTGTTGCGGCTGCCCGGCCCAGATGCGCGCGATGGTGACCCCCGGGGCGAGCTTGCGGAACGCGGCGAGAAACTTTCGCGCTTCGTCCATCCGGCCAAGCTGCGCATTGGCCGCGATCAGCATCCAGTAGGTGCAGACAAAGTTCGGCCTCAGCGTCAGTGACCGGGTGGCCCAGTTCAGCGCCTCAACGAATTCGCCCAGCACCATATGGCAATGCGCGATCCCGGTCAGCGGAACAAAGGCGTAGGGATCGTGAGGGCTAAGCCGGATCGCCCGGTGAAAATAATCCAACGAGTCGGCGACACTGCCGCAATGCAGATTGACGAGACCGGCATTCACGACAACCCAATAACTGTTCGGGTTGGCGTCCACCGCTGCGTCCAGCACTGACATCGCCCAGTCATAATCCTTTAGGAAATGCATCAGCGCCTCACCGCATTGGGCCAGGACGATGGCATCACCTGCCGCGTGTTGCAGTGCCCGCGTGACCAGAGCAGCGCAAGTTTCACGGTCATCCGGCGTGATCGGCGGCCAACCCAGGACGCTGCGAATTGACAGGGTCTTGGCCGCCTGTGCCAGAAACACCGCGTTCATGGGTTCAAGCCGGATCGTGTTGCTCAACAGCTCATAGGCTTCGGTATTTGCCGTTTCTGACGCCGGCGAGGCCACCGCCCGCAAATAGATATCATAGGCGGCGATGCTGCCCGGCCGCTCGCGGCGCGACCGTTCGATCTCGGCCTGCTGGATCAGCGGTTCGACCAGCATCGCCACGCTTTCGGTTATCTTGTCCTGAAACGCGAACACCTCCTCCACCGTGCCATCGTAGTGCTCGGCCCAGATATGTCGCCCACTGGCACATTCGACCAGTTGCGTGCTGATCCTGAGCCGGTCACCGGCACGCCGGATGCTACCCTCCAGCACGTACCGCACGCCCAGCTCCTCGCCCACCTGCCGCACATCGACGGCCTGGCCCTTGTAGGTAAAGCTGGAATTGCGCGCGATCACCGCAAAGGAGTGGAACTTCGACAGGGCGGTGATGATGTCCTCGACCACGCCATCGGCAAAGTAATCCTGTGCGGCGTCACCACTGAGGTTGACGAAAGGCAGGACGGCAAGCGCCGGTTTCAGGGTTTCAAGGACCTCTGGCCGGGGTGGTTGCGGCACGATCAACCGGTAGCCCAAGCGCGGCACCGTCACGATCCAGTCCTGACCTTGCGGGCCGGTTCCCAGCAATTTCCGCAGACCGGCGATCTGCACGGTCAGGTTGCCTTCCTCGACCGTGGTGTCGGGCCAGACCCGGTCGAGCAGCGCGCCTTTGGTGACGGGCTGGCCCTCGGCATCAAGCAGGGCTTGCAGCAGGGCGCAGGCGCGTTGGCCAAGGTCGGTGGACTGGCCGTCGCGGGTCAGGGCGCGGCGGTCGGCGTCAAGAGTGAATTGGCCGAAGGACTGGGGCATGGGGGCAGCGTAGTCTGTGGCGGCAGGATTGCAACAAAAGCCGGGGGATTTCGCATCCCCCGCCTCGCCAGTGGTTTCTCGAACCAATGGCGAAACACTGGCTCGACCTGCTGGATATTTGAGCCAATGTGAATGACAGGGCCCTGGCGCGATGTTCCGGGGCCTTTTTTTATTGGGCGGACAGGCTTTGGGCGAGGCGTATCAGGGTGACGGCCTCGGCACGGTAGCCGAATTCGTCCTGGCCTTTGGCACTGGCGGCGAGGGCGATGGCCTGATCGTAGCTCCAGTTGCCGAGGTATTGGGAATGTTGCAGCAACTGGCCGAAGCCTGCGATGGCGGCGGCGAATTCGGCGTCGGCGCTGGCGTCACCATTGGCGGTGATCGGCGTCTCGATCAGTTTTGACACCTGCTGCCCCGGATCCTTGTAGCGCAGGCGCAGAAAGCCCAACTCGCCCGAGGTGGCGGCGTCGGGGGCCTTTCCATAGCGCAGCGGGTCGTTCTGCAGGGCGGGGCTGCCGGGGGCGGTGACTTCATACAGCGCGGTCACTTGCAGGCCAGCACCGATCTCGCCTGCATCCACCTTATCGTTGTTGAAGTCCTCGCGTTGCAGGGCGCGGGTTTCGTAGCCGATCAGGCGGTATTCGGCGACCTGGGCGGGGTTCCATTCGACCTGAATCTTGACGTCATCGGCGATCGGGAACAAAGCGCCGGTGAGTTGGTCGACCAGCACCTTCTGGGCTTCGGCGAGGGTGTCGATATAGCTGGCGGTGCCGTTGCCGTTCTGGGCGAGGGTCTGCATGGTGGCGTCGTCCAGGTTGCCGCGACCAAAGCCGAGGACGGACAGATAGACGCCGGTATCGCGTTCCTTGGCGACGAAGGATTTCAACGCCTCGGGGTCGGAAATGCCGACGTTGAAATCGCCGTCGGTGGCCAGCAGCACCCGGCTGACCGCGCCGTCGCGCTGCATCTGACCGGCGACCTGATAGGCCAGCGCCAGACCTTCGGCCCCGGCGGTCGAGCCACCCGCGCCAAGGTTGTTCAGCGCATTCAGGATGGCGCTGCGGTCAGAGGCTGCCGTGGGCGGCAGGACTTCACCGGCTGCCCCGGCATAGGCGACGATGGCGATGCGGTCTTCGGGGCGGAGTTTGGCCAGCATCAGGGTCAGCGAATGTTTCAAGAGCGGCAGTTTGCCCGCATCTTCCATCGACCCCGAAGTGTCGATCAGGAAGACGAGGTTCAACGGCGGGCGGTCGGCGATGGCGGGCAGGCGGCCTTGCAGGGCGATGTGGACAAGGCGGGTGCCCGGGTTCCACGGGGTCGGCATCACGGTGACGGTATCGGTAAACGGGGCACCACCGGCCTCGGGGGCGGGGTAGGTATAGGGGAAATAGTTGACCATTTCTTCGATGCGGACAGCTTCGGGCGGCGGCAGTTGACCGGCGTTCAGGCTGGAGCGGATCACGGAATAGGAGGCGGTATCGACATCGACCGAGAAGGTCGAGACGGGTTCTTCGGCAGTGACATGGACCGGATTGGCGGCGGCGGTGTTGAAGGCTTCGGTATTGGGGGCCTGCTGGATGTAGGTCTGATCCGCCGGGGGGCTGGCGACCAACGCATCGGACATGGCGATGGCCGCACCTGAGGCAATGGCGCGGTTGGTGGGGCTGGGCGGCGCGACAGCGGCAGGCGGTGCCGGGAGGGGTCTCGCCTCTGCCAGTTTTCCTGCCGCCCCGTCAGAGTGCGATGCGGCCAAATCGCTCTGGCGGGGTTCTGCGATGCCTTGGGCGGCGGGTTTGGCAGCCGGAATGGTCGCCGCGGCCATCTTGTCGCGTGGCGCGGCATTGGCGGTGGTGCCAGTGACGGCGGGCTGATCGACCTTGGGCGTGGCGAGTTGCGGTTGCGATTGCAGCGCGACAGTGCCATCGGCGCGGCCAAGGTCGGGCGTTTCGTCCTTGGACTGCGCTGCCGAGTTCTGGGCGATTTCCTTGGGGCCAGGCACCGTGACACTGGCGGGCTTTTCGGGCCTGGGCAGCGATTGCAACTGGGGCAGGACGACGAACAGGCCGACCAGCAGGGCAGCGACCGAGGTGGTGGCGGCGAGCATCGGGCGGGTGGTCAGGGGTTTCAGCATCTTGCGCACTCCGTTCAGGAACCCCGCCCTTGCTGGGCGGTCCTGAGATAGACGCGGCGCGGCGCTCGATCCTTGGAGCCGGTCGAAATTTTCCATCGCCAGCGCCAGAGCGGCGGCTTTGGCCTGCGGGTCGGGCGCGGGGCTGGGCTTCAAGGCGGCTTTCATTGCGTCGAGGTCATCAGTCATTTCGCATCCTCCACCGCCAGCCTTCGCAGGCGTTTTTTCACTTCCGACATCCGCCAGGCCACGGTGCCTTCGGACACCCCCAGCACCTCGCCCGCCTGTCCCTGGGTCAACTCCTCGCCCAGAACCAGCGCCACAGTGTCGCGCAATTCGGGGGTCAGCCGCTGCATGGCGCCGGTCAGCCAGTCCAGCGCCTTCGTCTGCATGGCGATTTCATCCTGACGGGCAATCTCCCAATCGCCCCAGCCGGTGGCAGCACGCATCCGCGTCGCCTGACGACGGCGCAGGTCGTGGGTTGCGTTGACAGTGATGCGGTAGAGCCAGGTCGAAAACCGCGCCTCACCACGCCACGAGGCCAGTTTGACGGGCAGGGCGGCGCAGATATCCTGCGTCAGATCCTGTGCCTCGGCACGGTTGCCGGTCAGCCGGTACGCGAGGCCAAAGACCCGGTCATAATGCCGCGCCACCAGCACACCAAAGGCGCTGCGGTCGCCCTGGGCGGCGGCGGTGGCCAAAGTCTCGTCGGGCGTTTCCATCAGCATCACGCTACCTGAGACGCGGGCCGGGGGGCAATCCTTGGGAAAAAACAGCCTTGCGAAAATAAATTGGCGGAGGTGGGCCTGTCCACCTCCGCCCTCCGAACGCCTGCCTGAGGGGATCAGAACAGCAGGCCGTCCAGAAACCCGTAAGCCCCGCCACGGGTATCCAGCATCGCCAGACGGTTGGTTTGGCTGGCATAGGCCTGCACCGCATTATAGGTGCTGGGGCCGAACGAGCCGTCGATCCGGCCGCTGTAATAGCCATACGCCGACAAGGTCGACTGGATGCGGCGACGTTCGTTCAGCGTGTAGCTGGCGAAAGCCTGCGCGGTGGGGGTGTTATAAAGGCTGGGCTGCACCGGCGGGTAATAAACCGGCGGGCGCGGCTGCGGCTGGTAATAGACCGGGGGGTGCGGCGCATAGACCGGCGGGCGATAGCCGGGCGGTTCATTGCTGCGGATGAGGCCCTGGATCAGCAGGGTCGCAAACACGCCCTTGGCAAAGTTCTGCTCGTTCTTGCTCCAGGCGAGCGCAGGAGCGGTGCCCGAGGCGAGCACGGCAATGGCGGTAACGCCGGCGATGAGGTTGCGCTTGGTGTTGGTGAACATGGTGGGCAGCATGTTGTTTCCTTTCGGGGGGTGGCCATCGGTTGGCCGTTTTCCTGCAACAACACATGGAGCCTGGGGTCGGGCTAGGCAAATACAGGGGCTTGATAGGGGATAACAAAGCCCGCCATGTGCGGTAATTCATTGTCTTTGAAATGGAAAACCTGGGTCAGAAAACAGGGTGCGGCTTTGGCTGGGTTCGAATCCGCCCATGGGGCAAGGCCGGTTTGGCGCATTTTCACATCCCCGCGATCAATCCAGTTGGTGAGGGCGGGGCTCGGTTGCGCTGAAACTGGGCCGGGTGCGCAGTCTGGCCACCAGCGCCTCGATCTTTGGCCGCCCGCGCCACGCAATCGGACCGCGCGATTCGGCCCACAGCAGCAGGCAGGCCAGCGCGATGTCCTGCACCGAGAGGATGCCGGGCTGGAAACCGTCGGCGCCGATCCGCGCCTCTAGCCAGTCCAGCGTGGTAGTGACCCGCAGCATGTTGCGCCCGGGCGGGGAGAAGCCAAGCCGGTTGCGGGTGACGGGGCCGTAGCCTGCCCAGTCCAGATAGTGGTGCGCGACAAGGGCATCCCCCATCGCAAATATCACCGCGAGGGTTTGTTCATCGTCCAGGGCCTGCGCCGGGCGGGCTATGGCGGTGGCTACGGTGGCACTGGTCACACCCGACAGCAGCGTCGTTATGGCAATTTGGGTCGGGAACCGCGCCACGCCATCCCGGATCAGCACCGGTACATGGCCCATCGGGTTCAGCGCCATCAGATCGGGCGGCGGCGGAAACGCGGTGATCTCGTGCAGGGTGACGGGCAGCGCATGTTCGCGGAGCAGAACCCGCAGGACCCGCGCGAAGGGCGAGCCGTCGATGTAGTGCAAATCCATCTGCTGATGCCCTGTGGCAAACCCAAGTGCGGTTGGCCGCAGCCTGGCACGGCTGCGACCCTTGGGTCAAACGCTCAGGCAGATGTATTTCAACTCCATATAATCCTCGATCCCGTGATGCGACCCCTCGCGGCCCAGGCCCGATTGCTTGACGCCGCCGAACGGGGCAAGTTCGGTCGAGATCAGGCCGGTGTTGACGCCGACCATGCCGTATTCCAGCTGCTCCTGAACCCGGGTGATCCGGCCAATGTCGCGGGCGTAGAAATACGAGGCGAGGCCGAAGATCGTGTCATTGGCCCGGGCGATGACCTCGGCTTCGGTGTCGAATTTGAACAAGGGCGCGAGCGGGCCGAAGGTTTCCTCGTTGGCAACCTTCATAGCGGGCGTGACGCCAGTGACGACGGTAGGTTCAAAGAACGTGCCGCCCAAGGTGTGGCGGTGGCCGCCGGTCAGGATCTTGCCGCCGCCAGCCAGCACATCGGCGATATGCTCCTCGACCTTGTCCACCGCATCCTGGTTGATCAGAGGGCCGGTGGTGACGCCCGCTTTCAGCCCGTCACCGATGGACAATTTGTTCACCGCCGCCGCCAGCTTGTCGGCGAAGGCGTCATAAACCCCGGCCTGCACATAGATCCGGTTGGCGCAGACGCAGGTCTGGCCGTTGTTGCGGAACTTGGAGATCATCGCACCTTCGACGGCGGCATCCAGATCGGCGTCGTCAAACACGATGAAGGGCGCGTTGCCGCCCAGTTCCATCGAGCATTTCAGCACCTGATCCGCCGCCTGGCGCAGCAGGATGCGGCCCACCTCGGTCGAGCCGGTGAAGGTCAGCTTGCGGATGGCGGGGTTTTCGCAGAACTCGCGGCCGATCTCGGACGACCGTGACGAGGTGATGATCGAGAACAGGCCACCCGGCAGCCCGGCGCGTTCGGCCAGAACCGCCAAAGCGATGGCCGACAACGGGGTTTCGGAGGCTGGCCTGGCGACAAAGCCGCAGCCGGCGGCGATGGCCGGGGCGACCTTGCGGGCGAGCATGGCGTTGGGGAAGTTCCACGGCGTGATCGAGGCCGCCACGCCGATCGGCTGCTTGATCACGGTGATGCGCTTGTCGCGCTGGTGGCCGGGGATGGTTTCGCCATAGATGCGCTTGGCCTCTTCGCCAAACCACTCGATATAGGCAGCCCCATAGGCGATCTCGCCCTTGGCTTCGGCCAAAGGCTTGCCCATTTCGGCGGTCAGGATGATGCCGAGGTCGTTCTGGTTTTCCATGCACAGATCGAACCACTTGCGCATCACAGCGGCGCGTTCCTTGCCGGTGCGGGCGGCCCATTCGCGGCGGGCGACATCCGCCGCCGCTATGGCACGGGCGGCGTCGGCGCGGGTCAGATCCGGCACCCGGGCGATGACATCGCCGCGCGCCGGGTTCTTGACCGCGAAGGTCGCGCCATCGGCAGCGTCGATCCACTGGCCTGCGACATAGGCCTTGTTCGGCAACAGCGACAGGTCTTCCAGGATCGCGGCAAGGTCAGTGACGGAATCGAGCATCGGGGTCTCCCATTTCCGGTTTGACCATGCAATGCAGGAGGGGCGGGGAAAAGTCCAGTTCCTTGGCGGCGGTTTTGATCAAATCCGGAGGCGGCGATGGACAGGACCACAGACATCGACCGCGCCTATGCCAATGGCGCGTTTGTCCCGGGGTCAGCGGCGCTGCCCGCGCACTGGACGGCACAGGCTGCGGCGTTTCGGGCGACGGTGCCGGGGCGGTTGGGGATCGCCTATGGCGCGGGGGCGCGGCAGCGGTTTGATCTGTTTTCACGAGATACGCCGCGCGGGTTGCTGGTGTTTGTCCACGGTGGCTATTGGCTGGAGTTCGGCCGCGAAAGCTGGTCGCATCTGGCGGCGGGGGCACTGGCGCGGGGCTGGGCCTGTGCGATGCCGTCCTACACTCTGGCCCCGGCGGCGCGGATTGCCGAGATAACTCAGGAAGTTGCAGCCTCGGTCCGGGCGGCGGCGGCACTGGTCGCGGGGCCGGTGGTGGTGGCGGGGCATTCGGCGGGCGGCCATCTGGCGGCGCGGATGGGCTGTGCCGATCTGGCGCTGGAGCGGGTGCGGCGGGTGGTGCCGATCTCGCCGGTAGCCGAGTTGTCGCCGCTGATGCAGACCGCGATGCAGGCCGATTTGCGGCTGACCGAGGCGGAATGCGCCAGCGAAAGCCCGGCACGGCTGGCGCGGCACTGTCAGGCGCATGTCTGGGTGGGGGCGTTGGAGCGGCCCGCCTTCCTGTGGCAGGCGCGGACCCTGTCAGAGGAATGGGGCTGTCCGTGGACCCCGGCCCCGGATCGCCACCATTTCAACGTGATTGACGATCTGACCGACCCGGATTCGGCGCTGCTGGATGCCTGCGTGAACGGGTTCTGATCCTTACATATTGGCCCAAATATCCTCTGGCGACATGCAGCGGTGCGCTACCGGTCCAGGCACCAATGGACGCGGGGGGCAGGCGGCACCCTGCCGCAGTTCCCGGATGCGCCGCCTCAGCTATTGGCGTGCATCCGTTCGATATAGCTGCGCATCTCTTCCGCCTCGTGCCGCGCGTCGCGCAGGCCCTCCATCGCGGCGCGCAATTCGGCCTCGGTCTGGGCGATCTGGTTCATCAGTTCGGCCTCGCGCTGTTCGAGATACAGGATTGCCTGATCGCGGGTTTCTTCCGCCTCGTGCAGGCTTTGCGCCAGAAGGTCCATTTCGGCCATGTCGCCACCGGCCACGCGGGTAAAGCGGTGCAGAAGCCAATGGGTGAACCAGCCCATCGCAAAGGCCAGCAGCAGGATGATGGCGGTGGCGAAGATGAATTCGGTGCGGTTCATGGCTTGGTCATTCTGGGGGCATTCATTCTGGCATCATCCCTTGGGGCGGGTCTTCGGGGCCACGGTCTTGACTTGCGGGGCCAGTGAGGGGCTGCCGTCGCCCGAAAAATCCGGGCCGGTGGTGTTGATGATGGTGGCGGCAGGATTGGCAACCAGGTCGGCGGGGGCCTGCGCCGCCGGGGTCAGGTCAAAGGGCTGGGCCGCGGTGGTGCCGTTGCTGATCAGGCTGAATTCGATGCGGCGGTTGGCCTCGCGCCCTACATCGCTGCCATTGTCGGCGATAGGCTGGTCTTCACCATAACCCACCGCCTGCATCACCGAGACATCGACCTGTCGGCCCTGCAAGGCAACCATCACCGCCTCGGCCCGGGCCTGACTGAGGGCGAGGTTGCCACCGGCAGAGCCTTGCGCATCGGTGTGGCCGGCAATCTCCATCCTGACCGCAGTGCAGTTGTTCAGCGCCTTGGCCAAAGCGTCCATCACGGCGGCGGAACCAGCGGCGATTTCGGCGGAACCGGGGTCAAAGCCGATCTTCTGCCTGGCCAGCACGGCATGCACCCGGTCCACGCATTCCTGCGGTCCGGGCAAAGCGGCCAGCGGGTCGAAGCTCTTGTCATAGCTGACATTGACCTTGAAGGTCTTGCCCTGCCCCAGCCGGTCCGAGAGCAGTTGCGAGATGGTGGCAGAGGCGTTCTGCTGGCCGCTGACGCCCGAAACCTCGACCGTATCGGGGCGCACCAGCAGGCTGCCGTGATCCAGTTGTGCCAGCGATTGCAGTCCGGCCAGCACCCGTTCGGGCCAGCCGTCCGGCGCATTGGGGTCCAGCACGGTGGCGACATGGACATTGGCCGCCCCGAATCGCGCCTTGGCAAAGCTGGCAACGGCGGCCTGCATCCGGTCATCGGTCAGCCGTCCGCGCAATTCGACGCGGTGGGTTTCGGCGGCACGGCTGGCGGTAAACTCGACCGGACCCGCCACTGCGGCCACGGATTTGTCGGGCATCTTGGCATCCAGCGAGAACACATCCGGCAGGGTCGAGCGCAATTCGCCGATCTCGCGGTCAAAGGCGGCTTGGGTGACGCTGTCCCCAGCCAGGAGGGTGATGTCGGCATCCGAAAAGGTGACGGTGCCCGAACCGAGTTTGGCCAGGCTGTCGATGGCGGCAGAGGTTGCCTCGGCCCAGGACGGGCTGGGTACGCCAAGGCCGATGGTGCAGGTCAGATCGCCGCTGCCGCCAGCGCTGCGGGCGGCGGCCAAAATGCGGTTGCGTGCCTTGACGGTATCGGCAGAGCAGGCGTCAAACCGCGCCCCGCTTGGGTCGATCACAAAGCGCAGGGTGAACGGCGTCAGCACCGGGCGGGGGGCGGAAATATCGGTGGTGACGGACAGACCTTTGGGGGTGGCCTTGGTCAGTTGATCTTCGAAGTCGCGCTTTTCGGCAAGGCTGGCGGCGATGGCTGTGATCACGACGCCACCCGCAGAAACCGAGATTTTCGAGCGTGGCAGCAGCTCCAGCGCCGCCATGCCAAAGGTCAGCGCGGCATCCCAGCCCGCTGGCGCGGGGTAGGCGGCGGTTTCCAGCATGTCCATCGGCGGCGTGTCAGCGGTAAGGGCTTTCGCGGCAGCGGCAAGTTTGGTCTTGCCGTCGCCGTCGGGCAAGAGGCCGATCAGTTGCACCTCGGCATCATTGCGCAGCATCTCTACCGAAAACCGCGGCGCCTCGACGACCTTTGGCGGCGACACTTCGAACCCGTCACGCAGGCGGCCGGAATCGACGACCGACCCGGCCAGGTTCATCGCGGAAAACCGCAGCGCCTCATTCGGGGCGGTGCCGGACAGTGCCACGATCAGGCCGTTGGTATCGACCTTGGCCCAGGTGTAGCCCTCGGCCAGCAGGCGCGAGGTGACGGCACTGGCAGAGCGGCTTTCGACAACCCGCGCCAGACCCCAGGAAATCAGCGCCGCCAGCAGGGCTGCGGTCAGGAAGGCGGCAGCAGCCAGCAGCCCCGGCGAGGGCGGTCGGCGGGTTGGCGATTGGGTGGGCAGGTCAACCACGGTGGTGTCGGTTCCTTGCTGTCGGGGAGTGTTAGTCGGCTGTGCAGCCGGGTTCAATCAGACCACGGCGGCGGCGGCAAGAAACAGCGCAGGAACAAGCCCGGCATTGCGGTTGGCAAGAAAGACCTTGTGGCACGAGACGGGGTCGTCGATGTCCAGCTCGCGCATTTGCAGCGCCATATGCCAGCCAAAGGCCCAGACGCCGCCCAGGGCAATGACGAGGGCAAGCGGGTTGGGTTTGACGCTCTGAGCCATGACGACGGACAGTCCCATCAGCACGACGGCGGCGGCGATGAAGGCCCAGAGCCAGGGTCTGGTGTTGGCTCCAAACAGCCGGGCGGTGGATTTGACGCCGATCAGCGCGTCATCCTCGCGGTCCTGATGGGCGTAGATCGTGTCGTAATACAGCGTCCATGCGATGCCGGCGGCGTACAGCAGGACGGCGGCCCAGTCGATTTTGCCAGAATGGGCGGCAAAGGCCAAGAGCGCCCCCCAGTTGAAGGCGAGGCCCAGAAAGACCTGCGGCCACCAGGTGAAGCGTTTGGCGAACGGGTAGATGGCGACGAGCCCGAGGGAGGCGATGCCCAGGAGGATGGCGGTATTGTTGTAGCTGAACAGGATGCCCGCGGCGATCCCGGCTTGCAGCACCATCCAGACCAGCGCTTGCCGGACGCGAACCTGCCCCGCAGGCAGCGGGCGGCTGCGGGTGCGGGCTACGGCGGCGTCAATGTCGCGGTCGGAGATGTCATTCCAGGTGCAGCCCGCGCCGCGCATCAGAAAGGCTCCGGCGGCGCAGGATGTGGCCAGCCACAGATCCCAGGGGCGGAAACCGGATTCCATTGCGGCCAGGGCGATGCCCCAGAAGCAGGGAATCAGCAAAAGCCAGGTGCCGATCGGGCGGTCAGCCCGCGACAGGCGCAGATAGGGCCGCAACCGGACGGGGGCGTAGCGGTCGACCCAGTTGCCCTTGGGGGCGTCGGAAACCGACAGGACAGCCTCTGGCATTTGGGCGGGGTCGGACATAGGTTCAGGCTCATGGGTGAGGCAAAGGTCAGGTTGTTTGTAGATCAGGCGCTGGCTGCGGGGCAACCCGTGGCGGTGGGCGAGGCGCAGGCCAATTACCTGTTCAACGTGATGCGGCTGGCGGTGGGGGATGGCGCCTTGCTGTTCAACGGGCGCGACGGCGAATTTCTGGCGCGGGTCGCCGCGGCGGGCAAGCGGCGCGGAGTGCTGGTTTGCGAGGCTTTGACCGCCGAACTGCGCCTGCCGCCCGACCTGTGGCTGCTGTTCGCGCCGATCAAGAAGGGGCGGAGCCATTTCATCGTCGAAAAGGCGGTGGAACTGGGGGTGGCGCGGGTGGTGCCGGTGCAGACCCGCTTTACCTGTGAACGGGTGCGGCAGGACAAGCTGCAAGCCCATGCGATCGAGGCAGCAGAGCAATGCGGCGCGACCTTTGTGCCGGAGGTGGCGGAATTGGTCGGGCTGGACCGGCTCTTGGCCAGCTGGCCTGCCGGGCGGCGCTTGCTGTGGTGTGACGAGGCTTTGGCAGGTCAGGCCACGGCTTTGAGCGGTGCGAAGGGGGAGCCCTGGGCGGTGCTGATCGGGCCGGAGGGCGGGTTTTCCGAGGAGGAACAGGCGAGTCTGCGCGGGATGGCGCAGGTGGTGCCGCTGTCTTTGGGGCCGCGGATATTGCGGGCGGATACCGCGGCGGTGGCGGCGCTGACGCTGTGGCAGGCGGCGCTGGGGGATTGGCCGTGACGGCGGTTCCAGCCGGTAAGGTGCGTCCTGTGACGCACCTTGCGCGCGGGGCGTGATGGCGGCGATGGAGGGAACGCGATGCAACTGATCCGACCGGAAGTCACGAACCTGATCTGGCGGGCGCGCGAGGTGATCTGGGCGGGCCTTGTGGTGGCGCTGGGCCTGTGGCTGATCGCTTTGGGGGGGTATTTTCTGATCCCGGTCGGGGGGCTCGTGGCGGCAGTCGGGCTGGTGCTGGCGGTCACGGCATTCCAGAGGATGCGGTTTGAACAGGGCGTGACGGCACCGGGGATTGTCGAACTGGACGAAGCGCAGGTTGGCTATCTGGGGCCGGAACTGGGCGGGTTCCTGAGCCTGCACGAATTGGTGGAACTGCGGATATTGTCGTTGCGCGGGCGCCGGTTGTGGCGGCTGAAGCAGGCGGATGGTCAGGCTTTGCTGATTCCGGTCGATGCCAAGGGGGCAGAGCGGCTGTATGACGCGTTCGCCGGACTGCCGGGGATGGATACCGCGGCGCTGGTCGCAGCGCTGGAGCCTTCCGCGCTGCCTGCCGTGGCGGCGCTGACTTTGGCCGCCGAAACCCGGGTGATCTGGCGGCGGGCGGGCAAGGGTGTCATCGCGGGGGGCTGAAATCGCGGCCTGCTGCAGTGAGGTTCGCGGGGGTTTCACACCCCCGCACCCCGGTGGGATATTTGCGCCAATGGGTATGGGGGAGCGAAATTTCAGGCGGATTGGCGGGGTTGTTCCGACGGGTTTGGCGCAGGATCAGGCCAGGCTCTACCCGGCGCTGGAGTGGCGTTTTGTGATCTTTCGGGCGCGGCCTTGACTTGGGCGCTT
Organism: Rhodobacterales bacterium; assembly: GCA_043738565.1. GTDB lineage: Bacteria > Pseudomonadota > Alphaproteobacteria > Rhodobacterales > Rhodobacteraceae > Stagnihabitans. Next base: position 9,963 of record JAYUGA010000211.1, on the reverse strand, counting down.
GGGCGAGACACCTGTATGCGCCCTGAATCCCGTTTCCTGAAAGGTTGCCCCCATGTCCATTCCCCAATCCGGTGGCGGCCCGATCGAAGATTTCGCGCAACTGGCGGAACTGCTGGAATCTGGCAACAAATCCAAGCCGGAGTGGCGCATCGGCACCGAGCATGAGAAGTTCGGCTGGCTGACCGACACGCGCAAGCCGTTGCCCTATGCCGGAGAACGCTCAATCTCGGCGCTGTTTGCGGGGTTGCAGGCGCGGTTTGGCTGGACCCCGCTGCGCGAGGGCGAAAACATCATCGGCCTGACGCGGAACGGCGCGAACATTTCCCTGGAGCCGGGCGGGCAGTTTGAACTGTCGGGTGCGCCGCTGGTGTCGGTGGTGCAGGAAGCGGCGGAGTTGCAGAACCATCTGGACGAGGTCCGCAGCATTGCCGATCCTTTGGGCATCCGGTTCATGGGGATTGGCGCGGCTCCGGAATGGTCGGCCAGTGACATGCCGGTGATGCCGAAGGGGCGCTACCGGTTGATGACCGATTACATGGGCCGGGTCGGGACGCATGGCACCCAGATGATGTACCGGACCTGCACGGTGCAGGTGAACCTCGACTATGCCTCCGAAGCGGACATGGTCAGAAAGCTGCGGGTGGCGCTGGCGCTGCAACCGGTGGCGACGGCACTGTTCGCCTCCAGCCCGTTCTTTGATGGGAAGCTGAACGGCCATAAAAGCTGGCGCTCGCGGATCTGGCGGGGATTGGACAACTCGCGCACCGGCATGCTGCCCTTTGCGTTCGAGGGCGATTTCGGCTTTCAGGCCTATGTCGACTGGGTTCTGGATGTGCCGATGTATTTCGTCTACCGCGACGGGCACTATTTCAACGCCCTCGGCCAGTCGTTCCGTGATTTTCTGAACGGCGAATTGCCCGCGCTGCCCGGCGAAAAGCCGACGCTATCGGATTGGGCCGACCATATGACCACGGTTTTCCCCGAGGCGCGGGTCAAGAAATATATCGAGATGCGCGGCGCGGATTGTGGCGATCAGGCCCATATCAACGCGCTGCCCGCGTTCTGGGTCGGGTTGATGTATGACCAGACCGCGCTGGATGCGGCCTGGGATCTGGTCAAGGGGTTTGATGCGGCGACGCGGGAAGGCCTGCGGGTTGCCGCTTCGGTCTCCGCCTTGCAGGGTCAGGCGGAGGGGGTCAGGCTGATCGACCTCGCCCGGGCTGCGGTGGGGCTGTCGCATGCCGGTCTGGTGGCGCGGGGCTTGGGCGAGGAGCAGTTGCTGGCGCCGCTCGTCGGGTCGCTGGATCAGGAAAAGACCCAGGCCGACCGCTGGCTGGACCTGTATCGCGGGCAATGGGGCGGCGATCTGGGGCGGATTTATGAGGCGGCGAGTCTGTAATCCTTATTTCTTGACCGATGGGGCGTTCATCGTCACCCTTGCCACAGGCGCACTGCTCAAGGGGCGCTGACACGGAAGGGGACAGACATGCGTGATTTCTTCATCAACACCTTCGAGATTCTGGTCGGTGTGATCATCGTTTTGCTGAGTCTTGGCGTTTTGATCGGGGCTGGGGCCGCCGCGTTTGGCGGTGGAGCAGGGCCGGGCGGTTTGAGCGGCCCGCTGGCCAGTCTGGCGATTCTGATCGGCGGCGCGATCTATGTGATCTTTGTCGGCGGCCTGATGTATATTGGCCTTGGCATTTACCAGAACACCAAGCGCACCGCAGCCGCAGTTGAAAAACTGGCCGCGGGCCGCTGATTTCCGGCGAGGGTCGGCGCAGGATGGGTCAGCCCTTCTTCGCGCCGATCTTCGGCTCGGTGCCGTTCTTGATCCGCTCCAGATTGGCCCAGTGGCGGATGTAGACCAGCAGTGTCAGGATCATCACCAGCGCCATCATCTGGCCCTGATGGAACACCAGCAGCCATAGCGAGCTGAGGGCGGCGGCGGTCAGGGCGGCGAGCGATGAGGTGCGCGTCAGCAGGGCGGCGATCAGCCATGTGGCGCATGCGGCCAGCCCGACCCGCCAATCCAGTGCCAGCAGGGTGCCCAGGAAAGTCGCCACGCCCTTGCCGCCCCTGAAGCGCAGCCAGACCGGATAAAGATGGCCGAGGAAGGCGGCGAGGGCGGCCAGCTGGGCGGCATCCTCGCCCGCGACCGCCCGGGCGATCAGCACGGCGACGGCCCCCTTGGCCCCGTCAAGGATCAGTGTCGCGGCGGCGGCGGACCGGTTGCCGGTGCGCAGCACGTTGGTCGCGCCGATATTGCCCGACCCGATCTGGCGCAAGTCACCAAGACCCAGCGCGCGGGTGATGACGAGGCCGAAGGGGATGGAACCCAGCAGGTAGGCGCCGATGGCGATGAGCAGAAGCGTCAGGGGATCGGAAGTCAGTTGAGGCATGGTCAGTCCGCTTGGAAAACCTGGATGCCACCCACCCAGGTTGCCAGCACCTTACCTTCCATCCGCTGGCCGTCAAACGGCGTGTTCTTGGATTTGGATTTCAAGGTGAAGCGGTCGAGCAAAAAGGGCGCGTCGGGGTCGAACAGCACAAGGTCGGCGGGCGCACCTGCGCTGAGCCGACCTTGCGGCAGGCCGAGGCGGCCCGCGGGGTTGAGCGACAGGGCGCGGAACAGTTGCGGCAGGGTCATGGCTCCGGCATGATACAGCCGCATCGCAGCCGGCAACAGGGTTTGCAGGCCGACGGCACCGGAGGCGGCTTCCTCGAACGGCAGGCGTTTGGATTCCTCGTCCTGCGGGGTGTGGAAACTGGCGATCACGTCGATCAGACCATCGGCCACCGCCTGCACCATCGCAAGGCGGTCGTCTTCGGAGCGCAGCGGCGGCGTCAGCTTGAAGAAGGTGCGGTAGTCGCCGACATCCAGCTCGTTCAGCGTCAGGTGGTGGATCGACACGCCAGCCGTCACATCAAGGCCGTTCTGCTTGGCCCGCTCCAGTGCGGGCAGGCTGCGGGCGGTGGTGATCTGGTCGGCGTGATAGCGGACGCCGGTCATCTCGATCAGGCCCAGGTCGCGGTCCAGCCCGATGCGTTCGGCCATTGGCGACACGCCGGGCAGACCGCGCAGGCTGGCGAATTTGGAATTGGTGGCGGCGGCACCGTGGCTGAGGCCGGGTTCCTGCGGATGGCCGACGATCAGGGCACCCAGGCTGCGGGCGTAGGTCAGGGCGCGCGACAGGGCCTTGGTGTTGGTCGAGACGTGGAACACATCGGTGAAGGCAATCGCCCCGGCGTCGAGGAGAAAGCCGATCTCGGTCATCTCCTGCCCCGCCCGCGCCTTGGTCAGCGCGGCCATGTGGCGGATGCGGACGACGGATTCGGCGGCACGTCTTGTGACGAATTCCAGGGTTTCGGGGGTGTCGATGGCCGGGCTGGTGTCAGGCCGGGCGATGATGGTGGTGACACCGCCAGCAGCTGCCGCCAGCCCCGCCGAACGGAAAGATTCCCGATGCCGCTCACCGGGCTCGCCGATCTTGACGCCCCAGTCGACAATGCCGGGGGAAAGGCACATGCCGCCGCAGTCGAGAAGGGTGGCGGATTTCGGGGCGGGGCCGTTGATCGCGGCGATCAGGCCATTGTCGATGGTGAGGGAGCCTGTGGCATCCGTCAGCGCCTCGGGGTCGATCAGGCGGGCGTTGGTGAGGTGGAGGGTCAAGACGCCCCTTTCTGGGTTTGTCGCATCAGGGCGAACACGGCTTCGGCTTCGGCGATCCGCTCAAAACCGGCGGTGGGGGCCGAGGTGATCAGGCCGGTGTACCAGTGCGGGGCCGGGGTGAACAGGATGCTGGAGCGGGCACCGCGCAGCAGGGTCAGCGGCGAGGCGGCAATGATCGGGATGGAGCGGATGCTGCGGCCGAACGGGCCAAGGCTTGTGGTGATGATTGCGCGGCTGGGGGTCAGCGCGTAGCGCTGCATCCGGCGGGTGATCATGGATCGGGTCAGGTCAAGCGGCACCGGCAGGAAGAACACCAGCACCACGATGATCTGGACAGCGCGGTTGTTGGCGATGCCATAGCCGACGCTGTGAACGAGGTAGACGAACAGGGCGAGCATGACCGCGCTGCGCAAAAGACGCAGGGCGTGGCCAAGGGTGAAATTGAGGCCCGCATTGGGGCGGCCTTGCCACAGAAGCGGCTCGGCGGCGTCGAGGATGGATTGCCATTCGGGGGCTGCGGGCCGGTCGAAGGCGCTGTCCCGGCTGAGTGTCATGCCCGTTCTCCGTTCTGGGACGTGTGAGCGGCAGATGGCGCTGGACACAGGGCGAAAACGGGGCGGAATTGTGCGGGGCACGGAAGTGTGATGGCGCGGCATTTGTTTCGCTGCACCGACATGTCCTGGCGCGACGCCACCTTCAACTCCCCATCCACACAAACCACGCCACCAGCGCGAACATCACCAGCAGCGCCACGGTGGCGACCATGCCGCCGATCCTGGCGTCGGACATCGGCTTTTTCACACCATCACCCCCACCGCTGCCCGTCCGCGCTCGGCCCGCAAATTCCGCGCCAGCAGGTCCATGCAGGCCATCCGCACTGCCACGCCCATCTCGACCTGCTCCTGAATGACCGAGCGGTTGATGTCATCCGCCAGTTCGCCGTCAATCTCGACCCCGCGGTTCATCGGGCCGGGGTGCATGACGATGGCGTCGGGCTTGGCATGGGCCAGCTTCTCGGCGTCCAGCCCGTAGCGGTGGTAATATTCGCGCTCCGAGGGGATGAAGCCGCCGTCCATCCGTTCCTTCTGCAAGCGCAGCATCATCACCACATCGGCGCCTTCCAGCCCCAGTTTCATGTCGTCATACAATTCGCAGCCGAAACCTTCGACGCCGGGGGGCATCAGGGTTGGCGGCGCGATCAGGCGCAGGCGGTTTTCCATCTTGCCCAAGAGGATCAGGTTGGAACGGGCCACGCGGGAATGGGCGATATCGCCACAAATCGCCACCGTCAGCCGCTGGATGCGACCCTTGGCGCGGCGGATCGTCAGGGCATCGAGCAGGGCTTGCGTCGGGTGTTCGTGGCGGCCGTCGCCGGCGTTCAGCACGGCGCAGTTAACCTTGGACGCCAGCAGATTGACGGCACCGGAAGACGGGTGGCGGACCACCAGCAGATCGGGGCGCATCGCGTTCAGGGTCATCGCGGTGTCGATCAGCGTCTCGCCCTTCTTCACGCTTGACTGCGCGACCGACATGTTCATCACATCGGCCCCCAACCGCTTGCCGGCGAGTTCAAAGCTGGCCTGGGTGCGGGTGGAGTTCTCAAAAAACATGTTGATCTGGGTCAGCCCCGCCAGCACATCGGATTGCTTGACAGTGCGGCGGTTCAGATCGACGTAGCGGTCGGCGAGGTCGAGGACAGCAGTGATTTCCGGCGGCGAGAGTTGCTCGATCCCAAGCAGATGGCGGGCGCGGAAGGTCATGGCGGCTCCTGTCGCAGTTCAGGGCTTATAGGAAGGGTCGGGCGCGCCTTCAAGTCGGGTTGTCCCTTGGTTCGGGCGGGCCTAGTTTGGCCCTATGGGAATCGATGCGGACATTCTGGGGGCAGACGGCTGGCAGGCGGCGCTGGCGGCGTTGGACTGGCAGGTTGATCTGGGCGTGACCGAGATTGTCGGTGAAGCCCCGGTGGATCGGTATGGGTTGCCAGAGACGCTGAAACAGACCCCTGCTGTTTCTGCGCCTGTCGTGCGAATTGCGATGTCGGCGCCGCTTGTCGAGCGTCTCGATGCCGTCGCGGTGGCGCGGGAACTGGCGGCGCGGGCGGGGACGCTGGCGGAGTTGCGGGCGGTTCTGGAAGGGTTCGAGCTGTGTGAGCTGAAACGCGGGGCGAAAAATACCGTCTTTGCCGATGGCAATCCGGCGGGTCGCGTTCTGGTGCTGGGCGAAGCGCCGGGGCGGGAAGAGGATGCCGATGGCCTGCCGTTTGTCGGGCGGGCGGGGCAGCTTCTGGACCGGATGTTCGCAGCGATTGGCTTGTCGCGGGGCAGTCCTGACCCGGCTTCCGCGCTGTATGTCACCAATGTCATGCCGTGGCGGCCGCCGCAGAACCGCGACCCGGAGCCGGGCGAGATTGCCATGATGCGGCCCTTTGTCGAGCGCCATATCGAACTGGTGAACCCGGAGGTGATCGTGGCGATGGGAAATGTGCCTTGTGTCTGCCTGCTGGGCAGCAAAGGGATTTTGCGGTTGCGCGGGAACTGGGCTGCGGCGCTGGGCAAGCCGGTGCTGCCGATGACGCACCCGGCCTATCTGCTGCGAACACCTGCCGCCAAGCGCGAAGCCTGGGCGGATCTGCTGGCATTGAAGGGGAGGCTGGGATGAACCGCATTGAGGAAACGCGGGAGTTTGTGGCGGTCCGCATCGCGGTGCTGACGGTTTCGGACACGAGGACTTCGGTGGATGACAAGTCGGGCGATACCCTGGTGGAGCGGCTGCTAGATGCGGGCCATGTGCTGGCGGCGCGGGCGATCGTGGCGGACGACCGGGCGGCGATCGCGGCGCGGCTGCGCCAGTGGATCGCCGATCCGGCGGTGGATGTGATCCTGAGCACGGGCGGGACCGGGCTGACCGGGCGGGATGTGACCGTTGAGGCACACCGGGAGGTTTACGAGAAAGAGATCGAGGCGTTCGGGACGCTGTTCACGATCGTGTCGATGGGCAAGATCGGGACTTCGGCGGTGCAATCGCGGGCTTGTGCCGGGGTGGCGGGTGGCAAGTATCTGTTCGCCTTGCCGGGCAGTCCGGGGGCGTGTCGGGACGGCTGGGACGAGATTTTGAAGGCACAACTGGATTACCGCCACAAGCCCTGCAACTTCGTCGAGATCATGCCACGGCTGGAAGAGCACAAGCGGCGGAAGTAACGGCGCTGTCGGCGGCAGGGTGCGTCATAGGACGCACCTTGCGGGCGGGATTGTGGCGGCGGGCGTGGCGGGGGCGGGCGTTTCTGGCAAGCCGCAACCGCAAAGGCGGGATCAGCCGGCCATCGCGCGGGCGATCCTGGCAAAGTCGGCGCGGCTGAGTCTGGTCAGGCCGTGGCGGAAGGCCATGCCCCAGCTTTTGAGGCCCCTGGTAATCTCCAGATCGTCCAGCAAGGGGCGGATCGGGGTGATGCGGGCGTCTTGCCAGATGACAGCGCGCCGCCACATCAGGGTACCGCTCAGCTTGTGCGGATAGGGTGCGCTTTCTGCGATGCGGCCGATCAGGGTGAAGGCTTGCAGGGGCGGCCCGTCGGGATACGTGGCGCGCGGCGAATAGATCACCACGCCGTCGCCGGGCTGCATGCGGCGCAAGGGCGCGTCCTTGCCGTGACCCGCCTGCACGATACCCTCGCGCTTTCCCCGCGCGGCGTGGTCGGCGGAAGCGGTGACGGCCCAGCAGGATGATGTGTCTGACATGATGTGCCTCCTCGTGGGGTTCATAGGCTGGGGCTGCCGTCAATTTGTGGCAGGAGGCGTTGGGTAAGTGGCAAGGCCGGGGGATTTCACATCCCCCCGAGCCATTGGTTACTTGGACCAATGGCGCAACCAATGGCTCACCCCTGTGGGATATTTGGACCAATGTGAAATCGTGGCAGTCAGGTGAGATGCGCGGGCAGGGCGAAGCCGCGCAGCAGATCCCGGGCGGTGGCGGGGCGTTTGCCTTCGCGTTGGGCTTCGGTGATTTCGATCGCCCCGTGGCCACAGGCGATGGTCAGGTCGCGGAGGACTTGGCCGGGTGTACCTTGGCCATCTGCGAGGCGGGAGCGGAGGAGTTTCAAGCGCTCGGTTCCGGCTTCGCACCAGGCACCGGGGAAAGGCGAGAGGCCGCGGATCTGGCGGTCTATTGCCACGGCGGGGCGGGTCCAGTCGATGCGGGCTTCGGCTTTGTCGATTTTCTGGGCGTAGGTGATGCCTTCGCCGGGCTGCGGCTGGGGGCGGAGGGTTTGCAGGTTGGCGAGGGCTTGCAGGATCAGGTCAGCGCCGATCTGGGACAGGCGGTCGTGCAGGTCGGCGGCGGTTTCTTCCGCGCCGATCAGGGTGGCTTGGCGCAGGAGGACCGGACCGGTGTCGAGGCCCGGTTCCATCTGCATGATGCAGATGCCGGTTTCGGGATCGCCTGCCATGATGGCGCGGTGGATCGGCGCGGCACCGCGCCAGCGCGGCAGCAGCGAGGCGTGGATGTTGAGACAACCGTGCCGGGGTACGGCGAGAATGGCAGGCGGCAGGATCAGACCATAAGCCACGACGATGACCACTTCGCTGCGCAGCGACGCAAATTCATGCTGCGCCTGTTCGCTGCGCAGCGAGACCGGGCAACGCACTGGAATCGTTAGGGCTTCGGCAACAAGCTGAACGGCGCTCTTGCGATCAGCCTTGCCTCGGCCAGCCGGGCGTGGCGGCTGGGTGTAGGCTGCGGCAATTTCATGCTGCGCAGCGAGCGCCGTCAATACCGGCACCGAGAAGTCTGGGGTGCCCATGAAGGTGATCCTCATGCGCGGCCCCGGATTTTGGCGGCTTTGGCCAGCAGCATCCTGCGCTTCAGCGGCGACAGGTGGTCGAAATATAGCTTGCCGGCCAGGTGGTCGATCTGGTGCTGGACCGAGGTGGCCCACAGCTGGACGAACGCGCGGTCCTCCACCGCCCCGTCGGCGTTCAGATAGCGCACGGTGACGGCGCGCGGGCGGCGGATGCTGGCAGAAACGCCGGGCAGGTTGGGACTGGCCTCGTCATGCTCGCGCATCTGGCCGGAGGCGTGCAGCACCTGCGGGTTGGCCATCAGGATCGCCTGGCCGCGTGCGTCCGAACAATCGACCACCGCCAGCCGCAACCCGACGCCGATCTGCGGTGCGGCGAGGCCGTAACCGGGCATCGCATCCATCGTGTCAACCATATCGGCCCAAGTGGCGCGGATTGCGGGGGTGATGGCCGCCACGGCTGCGGCAGGGGTTTTCAGGACGGGATGCGGGTAGGGCAGGCAGGGCCGAATCATCCCCGCGCCTCGGCTTCGGCCACAGCGCGGGCCTCCGGGGAAAGCCGGTCCAGCGTCAGGATGCCGTCGAGGTGGTCGATTTCGTGCTGGGCACAGATGGCGCGGAAGCCGGTCAGTTTGGCGGCAGCGATGGCGCCATCCACGGTGGACCAGCGCAGGATGATTTCCGTGGCGCGGCTGATTTGTGGCAGGGCGCGGGCGATTGACAGGCAGCCCTCGGGGCCAATGGTCGTGGCGTCCGAACGCCAGATGATTTCGGGGTTCAGGAAAATCTCTGGCGTGTGGGCGGCGGTTTTCCAGGTCGCGTCCATCACGAAAACCCGGCTCAGCACACCAACCTGCGGGGCCGCCAGACCACGGCCGCCAGCGGCATACATCGTGTCCAGCATGTCGCGGGCCAGACGGAAGCTGCCGTCGTCGACCGGGGCCGCAGCGCAGGGGGTCGACAGCCTTGGATCGGGCCATTGCAGGACCGGCAGGACGGCCATCAGCGCCCCTCCCGCGCCATTTCGCGTTTCAGCTTTTCCATCTTGCGGGTGATCATCTGGCGCTTCATCAGGCCAAGGTAGTCGATGAACAGGCGGCCGTTCAGGTGGTCAATCTCGTGCTGCACGCAGGTCGCCCACAGGCCCTCGAAGGTTTCTTCCTGCATCACCCCCTCCAGGTCCATCCAGCGCACGCTGGCCTTGTCGGGGCGCTGCACCTCGGCATATTGGTCGGGGATCGACAGGCAGCCTTCTTCGTAGGTGGCAAGATCGGCGGAGGCCCAGGTGATTTCGGGATTGATCAGGACCAGCGGCCGCGGCGTGTTGGGCAGCTTCATGCAATCCATCACCAACAGCCGCCTGGTCAAGCCAACCTGCGGTGCTGCCAGCCCGATGCCGGGCGCATCATACATGGTTTCGAGCATGTCCGCCGCAAGTTTGCGCAGATCCTGCGTGATTTCCCGCACGGGATCGCACAGCTTCTTGAGCCTTGGGTCGGGGTGG
>JAYUGA010000210.1:0-11783 GCA_043738565.1 Rhodobacterales bacterium | reverse complement strand
CGGTCTATGCGATCAACTCCGGTCCGGCTTCGGCCCCGCAGGCGGCGCTGTATATCGCGGAACCGTGGGGGATGAAGAACATCATCACCGTCGATATGGGCGGCACCTCGTTTGACATCACGCTGACGCGGGATGGCCGGGCCAATGTGTCGAAAAACATCGACTTCCTGCGCTACCGCATCGGGATTCCGATGATTCAGGTCGAAACTTTGGGCGCAGGTGGCGGCTCGATCGGCTGGATCGACAATATGGGCCTGATGCAGATGGGGCCGCAATCGGCGGGGTCTGAACCGGGGCCAGCCTGCTATGACCAGGGCGGCACCCAGCCGACGACGACGGATGCCAACCTTGTTCTGGGCTATATCAACCCCGATGGTCTGATCGGCGGGCGTCTGCCGCTGAACACCGAAAAGGCGCGGGCCGCCATCAAGGCGCGGATTGCCGATCCGTTGGGCCTGTCGGTGGAAAAAGCCGCTTACGGCATGTTCAAGATCGTCAACAACAACATGGTCAACGCCATCCGTCGCGTCTCGGTGGAACGCGGCTATGACCCGCGGGATTTCGTGCTGAACTGTGCGGGCGGGGCCACTGGCGCGCATATCACGGCGCTGGCGCGGGAAATGGGGATCACGCGGGTGCTGATCTCTAAACTGGCGTCGGGGCTTTGCGCTTATGGGCAGATCATTTCCGACGTAAAATACAACTACATGGCACCTGCGCCGGTCCGCCTGGATGCCGAAGGTGCCGCGCAAAAGCTTGACGGGTTGTTCAACGGGCTTGAGGCGCGCGGCGTGGCTGACCTGACGCGGGATGGCTTCGATCACGACCGCATCAGGGTCCGGCGCAGCCTTGACATGCGCTATGTCGGCCAAGTGCATGAATGCACGGTGGAAATTGACCCCTTTGTCATCGACGAACCCGCACTTGGCAAGCTGATCGAGGCGTTCCATGCCCGCCATGAAGAGCTTTACACCTATTCCGAACCGCAAAGCGTGGTCGAAATCGTCAATGTGGAAAGCGCGATCTGGGGCCGGGTCGACCGCCCGAACCGGATGAAAGTGGCCCCCGGCAAAGGTGCCGCCTTTGCCCTTGAAGGCTCCCGCCCGATGATCTTTGACGCCGCTGCCAAGCCGCAGGATGCGCCGGTCTATGCCGGGGCGCGTCTGGGGGCGGGCGACCGCATCATCGGGCCTGCCGTGATCGAAGAAGTGACCACGACCCTTGTCATCGAACCCGGTTGGGAGGCAGAGTTGCACGAAAGCGGCGTCTACCTTGTCAACATGATCGACGCGTGAAGGCCGAAGAGGATAGTCCAATGACCTTGTTGAACTGCGACATGGGCGAAAGCTTTGGCCTGTACCGCATCGGGGATGACGCGGGCCTGATGCCGCTGATCGACGTGGCCAACGTCGCCTGCGGCTTTCACGCCTCGGATTACAACCACATGCGCTCCACCGTGCAACTGGCCAGGAAGCACGGCGTCAAGGTGGGGGCGCATCCCTCATTGCCCGATCTGCAAGGCTTTGGCCGCCGCGAAATGAAGATCGGCCGCGAGGAAATGACCAACTGCATCATCTACCAGATCGGCGCGCTGCAAGGCTTTCTTCAGGCCGAGGGGATGGCGTTGAACCATATCAAACCGCACGGCTCGCTGTACGGGATGGCGGCGCGGATCGAGGATATCGCCCACGCCGTCTGCGATGCCGCCGATATCTTCAAGGTGCCGCTGTTCGGTATGGTAGGCTGCCTGCACGAGACGGTCTATCCGGCGCGCGGCCATGTTTTCCTGTCGGAATTCTACGCGGATCTGGATTACAACGACGCTGGCGGCCTGATCATCACCCGAGAACACGCGCCGACGGACGAGGCCAAGGCCGCAGCCGCCTGTATTCGTGCGATGAAAGAGGGCAAGGTCACCAGTATCGGCGGCGTTGACGTGGCCGTGCGCGCCGATACGATCTGCGTGCATTCGGACACGCCCAATGCCGTCGCACTCGCCCAGGCGGTTCGTGACGCCATTTCTCCTCTTAGCGCGACGCGCTGAAAAGGTTCGCACCATGAGCAAACAAATCCTTTCGCCCCTGCCCGGCACTTTCTACAGCAAACCCTCGCCTGACCAGCCTGCCTTCAAGGTGGTCGGTGATGCGGTCGCGGTGGGCGATGTGATCGGGCTGATCGAAGTGATGAAGTCCTTCCACGAGGTCATGGCCGATCAGGTCGGCACCCTTGTCGCCTTCATCGCGGAAGATGAAGAGCCTGTGATGGCGGGCCAACCGCTGATCGAACTGGCCTGAGCATGGCGATCCAGAAACTTCTGATCGCCAACCGCGGAGAGATCGCCGTCCGGATCATCCGCGCAGCGCAGGAACTGGGCATTGCGACAGTGCAAGTCCATTCGGCGGCGGATGCGGACTCCCTGGCCGTTCGGATGGCGGATCAGGCGGTCAATATCGGGCCGCCGATGGCCGCGAAATCCTACCTCAACATCGCCAATATCCTGAAGGCTGCGGCGGAGACCGGGGCCGATGCGGTGCATCCCGGTTATGGGTTCCTCGCCGAAAACGCCGACTTTGCCGATGCGGTCGAGGCCGCTGGCCTGATTTGGGTCGGTCCCAGAGGTGATGCGATCCGCGTGATGGGTGACAAGGTGGCCGCGCGTGTGGCCGCTGAATCCGCAGGTGTGCCGGTGGTGCCCGGATCGGATGGGCGCATCGACGATCCGGTTCACGCCCGCAATGTGGCACTCGCCATCGGCTTTCCGGTGATGATCAAGGCCGCAGCCGGGGGCGGCGGCCGGGGCATTCGCATTGCCCATGACATGGAAGAATTTGAACGTCTGCTGCCGCAGGCCAGTGCCGAGGCCAAGGCGGCTTTCGGGGACGGTGGCCTGTACATGGAAAAGGTCATCGAACGCGCCCGCCATATCGAGGTGCAGATCCTGGGCGATGGCACCAATGTCATCCACTGCTTTGAACGCGAATGTTCCTTGCAGCGCCGCCGCCAGAAGGTGTGGGAGGAGGCACCCTCTGCCGCCCTGCCGCAGGCGATGCGGGAAAAGCTGTGTGCTTCCGCAGTCGCTTTGGCCAAGGCGGTCAACTATCGCGGCGCGGGGACGCTGGAATATCTGTATGACGACGCCTCGGGCCATTTCTACTTCATTGAGATGAACACGCGGATTCAGGTCGAACATCCGGTGACCGAGATGATCACCGGCATCGACCTTGTGCGCGAAATGCTGCGCATCGCGGGCGGGGAGCCGCTGCGGTATACTCAGGACGACGTGCGCCTGAACGGCCATGCGATCGAGGTGCGGATTTGTGCGGAGGACCCGGCGCAGGGCTTCAAACCTGGTCCGGGCACGATAACCAGTCTGAAGGTTCCGGGCGGGCCGGGGGTGCGCTTTGATACGATGCTGTATCAGGGCTACACCGTGCCGCCGTTTTATGATTCGCTTCTGGGCAAGCTGATCGTCTGGGATGAAACCCGTGCTGCGGCCATCACCCGCATGGCCCGCGCTTTGAAAGAACTTGAGGTGGGTGGCCTACCTACCACCAAACCGCTGCATCAGGCGCTGGCGCGCGATGCCGGCGTGCAAGCCGGGCAGTTCCACACGCGCTGGCTGGAACCGTGGCTGGAACAGAACGCAGACAAGCTGGGTGAGGAGAGCGAAGCCCTATGACAACCAGATATTCCTTTGGCGGTGACGAACATATTTTCGTGGAATGCAGCGAGGAGATGTCGCTGGACGCCTTCTTCAAGGGCATGTCGATCACCAACGCCCTGCGCGACGCCAAGATCAAGGGCGTCACCGAAATCTGCCCGGCCAACGCCTCGTTTCAGGTGCGCTTTGACCCCGATGTGATCGCCCCCGATGAGATGATGCGCCAGTTGCAGGCGCTGGAGGCGGTGGCGCAATCGGCACCCTCCACCCTCAACACCCGGATCATCGAAGTGCCGGTCTATTACAACGACCCGTGGACGCATGAGACTGGGCAGCGGTTCCGCGAACGGCATCAGGACCCAACTTCGACCGATATCGAATACACGGCGCGGATCAACCACCTTGACGGCATCGACGGCTTTATCAAGGCGCATTCCGGCGCGCCGTGGTTCGTGTCGATGGTGGGCTTCGTGGCGGGGCTGCCGTTCCTTTACCAGATGGTTGACCGGGATCGCCAAATCCAGTCGCCGAAATACTTGCGCCCGCGCACCGATACGCCGCGCCTGACCGTGGGTCACGGTGGTTGCTTTGCCTGCATCTATTCCGTGCGCGGAGCGGGCGGCTATCAGATGTTCGGCATCACCCCGATGCCGATCTATGACCCGAATCAGACCACCACCTACCTGCGCGACTTCATGTGCCTGTTCAAACCCGGCGACATCGTGAAGTGGAAGCCGATCGGACGCGAGGAATATGATCATACCGTGGCCGAGGTCGACGCGGGCCGCTGGCAGCCCCGCATCGCCCCGGTGACCTTCTCCCTGGAAGAGTTCCATAAGGACATTGGCGGCACCAACGCCGGCGTGATGGAGGCTCTTGATGGTCATTAACGTCATCAAACCGGGCCTGTCGACGACGGTGCAAGACCTTGGCCGTCCGGGCTATTACCACATCGGCATTCCGACCTCGGGCGGGATGGACATGCTGTCGCTGGCGGCGGCCAACCTGCTGGTGGGCAATCCGGCAGGGGCGGCGGTGCTGGAAGCCGTCTTCATGGGGCCAGCGCTGGAGTTTACCGAAGACGCCACCGTGGCCGTGACCGGGGCCGATCTGCCGCCGAAAGTCGATGGGCAAGAGCAGGCGGGTTGGACCGCTTTTACCGTGAAGAAGGGCCAGATCCTGAGCTTCGGCTTCCTCAAGAAAGGTGCGCGCGGCTATATCGCGGTTTCGGGCGGCATTGATGTGCCGGTGGTGCTGGGCTCGCGGTCGACCTACACCCTGGGCGCTTTGGGCGGGTTTGAGGGGCGCAAGCTGGCGGCGGGCGATGTGCTGCCGGTGGGACAAGGCGTTTTGGCTTCTGAGGGGCGTTCTGTCTCCGAAGCGCTGCGCAGGGCACCGGGGGCACCTGCCGAACTGCGGATGCTGCCGGGGCTGTACTGGCACCGGATTACCGAACAGGCGGGCAAGAACTTCTTTGAAGATACCTGGAAAGTCGCGCCCGAGGCTGACCGCATCGGCTATCGCTTCAAGGCCGGGCGTCCCCTGGACTTTGTGCCGCGCACGCCGCCCTTTGGTGCGGGGTCTGATCCGTCGAACATCGTGGATGCCTGCTATCCGTATGGCTCGGTTCAAGTGCCGTCCGGCACCGAACCAATTGTCCTGCACCGCGACGCGGTGTCGGGTGGCGGCTATATGATGATCGGCACAGTCGTGTCGGCGGATATGGACCTGATTGGTCAATTGCAGCCGCACACGCCGACGCGGTTTGTGAAGGTGACGATGGAACAGGCGCTGCAAGCCCGGGCCGACCGCCGTAAGACCTTGGACGCTATCGCCGCGTCTTTGGCGTGATAGGACTGGGGCGGGGGGGCTTCCCTCCCCTCATTCAACCCGACCCGGCAGGGCAGAGAGGACCACCTTGGCACTGCTAGACCAACCCGACACGACCCCAGACCTTGCCGCCCCGCCTCATACGGAACGGCGGCGGTTGCGGGTGCGTGGCACATCGATCACCCTTCTGAAAGAGGTGCGCGAACGGGCGCAGGCCGACCTTGGGTTCGACGTGGAATACGAACTGCTGGATTTCGTCGCCTGCCAGCGCATGTCCGCGATGGAGCCGGAAGGCTATGACATCTACGAACAGTGCTTTCACAATCTGGATATCGTGTGGTTCTGGGGTGCCCTGCAACCCATCGACACGCACCGCATTGTGGATTGGAACAAGATCACCGATCTGTCCAAGGAAGGCGGCATCAGTAAGTATGCGTGGCGCGGCCACGGCGACGCCCCGGTGCGCAAGCTGTACGTCCAGCCCGGCGGGTTTCTGGGGCCAAAACAGGGCCGCTACATCAGCATGCTGCCGACCGTTCACAACATGGACAGTTTTGGCTTTGACACCCGTGTTTTCGGCAACGGGGACGTCCGGGCCTCCAGTTGGTCCTGGCTGCTGGACCGCCGCGCCAAAGGCCGTATCGCGCTGGTGGATGAACCTGCCATCGGGATCTTTGATGCCGCCCTTGCTGCCGAAGCCGCCGGAGAATTACAATTCGTCGATATCGGCAACATGACCATCGCCGAAATCGACGCCTTGGTGGCGCTGCTGGAGGATCGTCGGCGGCAGGGCTATTTCTGCGCCACTTGGCGCAATGCGGCAGAGGCGGCGGCCCTGCTGCATAAAGACCGGGTTTCGGTGCAAAGCATGTGGTCGCCGGTCTTTGGCAACATGGGCAAGATGGCGGAAACCTTTGTCGAATCCGCCCCGATCGAAGGCTATCGAGCATGGCATGGCGGGGCCAGTCTGTCGCGCCATCTGGAGGGCGCACAGCTGGACGTGGGGTATGAATACCTCAACTGGTGGCTTGATGGCTATGCGGGTGCCGTCATGGCGCGGCAGGGCTATTACATGTCCGCCCCCGAACGCACCAAAGCAGCACTTGCCCCCGAGGAATGGGCTTATTGGTACGAGGGCGCCCCGGCGGCGCGTGATCTACTTGGACCATCGGGCACGGTCGTCGTCAAGGCAGGTGCCCGGCGGGCAGGCGGCACTTATCAGGACCGTGCCAACCGCATCGCCGTCTGGAATACCGCAATGGAAGAGTACAACTACGCCGCTCGCGCCTGGGACCGCTTCATCGGCCGTGTGAACGAGGTGCAGAAATGATGGCGCGGCCCAACAAGCCGGTTTCGCAGGAACCCCGGTATGAGCTGATCACGCAGGTCTTGCGCAGCAACATCATCAGCGGCGTCCTGCCCGAAGGTCTGGTGCTGCTGGAAGGCCCGATTGCGGCCCTGATGCAAACCAGCCGAATGCCCGTGCAAGCCGCCCTGCGCATATTGGCGGCCGAAGGTCTGGTGCATCGGTTTGACGGACGGGGCTATCTGGTTGGCGCTGCAGGTCAGGACGTCGCCCCCCTGCGCCGCGACATCAGCGAATTTGACCTCGACATCCCGCAGCAAGTGGACGCCGCCCTGCAAACGCGCGGCACCTGGAAACACTTCTATAACGAGGTCGAAGAACAGGTCGCCTCCTGTCAGGTCTTTGGCGAATTTCGCATCGTTGAAACCGAGCTTGCCGACTATCTGGGTGTCAGCCGCACAGTGGTTCGCGATGTGCTGTCGCGCCTTCAGGAACGCGGTCTGATCCGCAAGAACGCCAGTTCCCACTGGATCGCTGGCCCTCTGACCGCCCGCACCCTGCGCGAAAAGTTCGAGCTTCGCGCCATTGTCGAGCCCGCGGCCCTGCGGATGGCCGCCCCCCACATCCACTACAGCCAGATCGAAGAGTTCCGCGACCGAATCGGCGCTGATCCAAGCCTGAAGCCGGAAGACCTTGAAGAAGCATTGATGAAGCATTGCATTGCGCAGGCACCGAACACAGCGTTGGTTGCGCTGATCCAGAACAACCAGATGCTTCTGACGTCGGTCAACCGCGCATTGACCGGCCTTGGCCTGCCCGAGGATGAGATCGCGCTGGACCAATATCGGACGCTTTTCGACTTGATCGCGCGGCATCCGATTGATTCTGCGGCTGAATACCTGCGCGACCACTTGCACATAATGGCCCGCAAGAATTTGGCCCGCATGAAAATCGTCGCCGTGATCAGCGAAACTGTAGGAATCGCGCCTTATCTTAGCGCACAATAAAATGAACAATGAATACTATGATCATCTGTAAAGACGCCTGACGGTTCCTTCTTGGCGGGTATTCCATAGGAAGTTGCGGAATCTTGCGTAAAAATGCTATGCTTGGGGAGAAAATGTTCGATTGACAGTAGCATAAAACCGTCATGCTATACGAAGTGCAGTTTGTGAAGACGATCGTGCCCCAGACGGAAAGTCTGAGGCGTCTGCGGATGGCTGAAAAGAATGGGGGCGGGCCGCAAGAAATTTGCGCAGCACCGTGACGGGGCGAATGACAACTGAAACGGCAATCTTTCGGATCGACGGCGTGTCGAAAAGCTACGGGGGGGTGAAAGCCCTCGATGGCGTCACCCTTGAGGCGGGGGTGAACGAGTATGTGTCGCTGCTGGGCCCCTCGGGGTCGGGCAAGACGACGTTGCTGCGCGTGATCGCGGGGTTTGAAGTGCCGGACGTGGGCCGGGTCTTCTTTCAGGGGCGCGACATCACCGGATTGCCCGCGCATGAACGGGGAATCGGCTTTGTCTTTCAAAACTTCGCTCTGTTTCCGCATCTGACGGTCAAAAAGAACGTCGCCTTCGGGCTGATGAATGGCGTTGTCACGATTCCGGCGTCCGAGATTGATCAGCGCTGTCAGGCAGTGATCGACATGGTCGGCCTGTCAGGCCTGGGAGACCGCGGCGTTGACCAGATTTCTGGCGGCCAGCGTCAGCGGGTTGCCTTGGCGCGCACGTTGGTGATGCAACCCAAACTGGTGCTGCTGGATGAACCGCTGGGCGCGCTTGACGCCAACCTGCGCGCACGGATGCGGAATGAATTGCGCGCCATCCGCGAACGTATGGGCGTAACCTTCCTGCACGTCACCGGCAGTGAGACCGAAGCCCTCGCGATGGGTGACAGCCTCGTTGTGCTGGACCGCGGTCGGATCATTCAAGCTGGCACGCCGGATGATGTCTATTCGGCCCCGGCCAGCTCGTCGGTTGCGCATTTCTTGAACCGCTTTAACCTGTTTGACGGCACATTGACCGCGGGCAAGTTCACTGGCCCCTTTGGTGCCGTGGCAAGCCCACAAGCCGTCCGCGCAACTCAGGATGTCTACGCCATCCGCTATGACCGCATGCATGTGCAGCCGCTGACCGCCGCAGTCAGCGGCCCCGCCCTGAAGGCCACCTACATCGCCAGCGAATATCTGGGGTCTTCGGTGATGAACTTCTTTGAAACTTCAGACGGCAAGGTCGTCGAGGTAGAGCACCACCTCAGCCTGGGTGCGCCTGAAATCTACGCGGCGCGGCAGGACTATCTGCTGACCTGGAACCCGGAGCAGGCCATCGTTTTTGGCCGGGAGGCGAACTGATGACCGACGCGACCGTGCCATCCAAGCGCCGCCTTGGCTCGACCTGGCTGATCCTTCCCGGCATTGTCTGGATGGCTTTGTTCATGATCGTGCCGATCGCCATGATCGTCTATGTCTCGTTCTGGACGCAGACCACCTTCAACATTTCGCCCACGCCGACGCTGGCCAGCTGGAAGCAGTTCTTCGCGTCAGACACCTATACCGGGGCCTTGTGGACCACGATCCGCATCTGGCTGATCGTGCTGGCTGCAACCTTTGCCATTGGCTATCCGACTGCGCTGTTCGTCGGGCTGTTCGTAAAATCGAAAACCCTCTCGACCGTGCTGCTGGTGATCTGCGTGATCCCGTTCTGGACGTCGTTCCTGATCCGCGTTCTGGCCTGGCGCCCGATGCTGGGCAAAGAGGGGGTGATCAACATCATCCTGTTGAAACTGCACATCATCAGCCAACCGATCGAGGTCTTGCTGTTCACCGAATTGTCCGTGATCATCGGGATGACCCAGATTTACTGCGTGTTCATGGTCGGCCCGATTGCCTTCATGCTGGGCCGCATCGACCGCAACATCATCGAAGCGGCGCGGGATCTGGGCGCAGGTTTTGGCCGGATCTTCTGGAAGATCATCTTCCCGCTCAGCCTGCCGGGCGTCGTCGTTGGCGCGATCTTTGTCAGCGTCATGGTTCTGGGCGAATTCGCCACCTCTGGCGCGCTGTCGGGCCGCAAGGTGAACCTGTTGGGCAACATCATTGTAACGCAAGTCGGCTCGCTCAAATGGGCGATGGCGTCGGTCTCGGGAGTGATTCTGACCGTGGTCATGGGAATGGTGATTGCCGCCTTCCTGCGGATCGTCGACCTGAAGCAGGAGTTGTAAGCGATGGAATCGCGTATCCTCAAACCGATCCTCGCCGTCTATGTGGTGGCGTTCCTCCTGTTCCTGTATGGTCCGTTCTTCGTGCTGACGATCCTTTCGTTCCAGCAGGGGCCGGATGGCGGGCCGCAGTTCCCGATCACAGAATGGTCGCTGTACTGGTACAAGCAAATCTTCGGCCTGACCCCGCCGTCCCGTGTGGCACCCCTACCGGTGGGCGAGGCGCTGATCCGCTCGCTGGTGCTGGCCTTCATGACGATGGTCACCTCCACCGTGCTGGGCGTGATGTCGGCGCAGGCGTTCCGCCGCAAGTTCCGCTGGTCGAGCGTTGTGTTCTACCTGATCGTGCTGGGCATGATGGTGCCGGGCGTGTTGACCGGGCTTGGCACCTCGCTGCTGGCCAACAACGTCTTTGGCATCGAACGGCACTGGTACACCACCGCTTTTGCAACCCACGTGGCCTACACCTACCCCTTCGCCTTCCTGGTGATGCTGGCGATCTTGAACCGCTTTGACGGATCGGTCGAAGAGGCATCCTGGTCGCTGGGCGTGACACCGTGGACCACGTTCCGCAAAGTCACCTTCCCGCTGATCTTTCCGGGCGTCCTGTCCGCCATGCTGTTCGCCTTCACTCTGAGCCTTGATGAATTCCCGCGCTCTCTATTCGCCGCTGGCGGATCAGAGGATCAGACCCTGCCCTTGGCCATCTACGGCACCTTTGCTGTGGAAATTCACCCCAACATCTTCGCCTTCGGGGTGCTGACCACGATCTTCTCCTTCGCGCTCTTGTCGGTTTACGGCATCCTGATGGGCCTGTCGGTCCGCCGCGCCCGCAAACTGGCCATGCAGGAGGATATCGCATGACCATGACCGCAATCGTCACGGGCGCAGGGTCGGGCATCGGGCAGGCCATTGCGCTGCGGCTGGCGGCCGATGGCTACAACGTGCTGGTCAATGACTTCCGGGCAGAGGCAGCACAGGCCACGGCAGGGATAATCGGCTCCAAAGCTGTTGCCATCGGCGGCGATGTCTCGGTTGAGGGCGATGTGACCGCCATGGTTGCCGCTTGCGATGCAGCCTTTGGGCCGGTGACGCATCTGGTCAACTGCGCGGGCCATGTGCATCAGGGACGGTTCATCGACCTGACCGTGGGCGACTTTGACCGCATGATTGCGGTGCATCTGCGCGGCACATTCCTGTGCACCCATGCGGTGCTGAAGGGCATGTTGGCGCGTGGATCGGGGGTGATTGTCAACATCGCCTCGCAACTGGGCCAGATCGGCGGGACCGAGCTGGTGCACTACTCCGCCGCCAAGGCCGGGATCATCGGCATGACCAAGGCGTTGGCGCGTGAGGTTTCGGCGCAGGGCGTGCGGGTCAATGCCGTGGCGCCGGGTCCGATCAATACCCCGCTCGTGCGTAGCCTGTCAGAGGATTGGCAGCGCGCCAAAGCCGCCGAACTGCCGCTGGGCCGCTTTGGCGAACCGGATGAGGTTGCCAACACCGTGGCGTTTCTGTGCTCGCCTCAGGCCTCACTGTTCGTCGGCCAGACGCTTGGGCCCAATTCAGGAGATGTGATGCTATGACCGAAGTTGTCCTGATTACCGGCGCAGGCATCGGCATTGGCCGCGCCACCGCCAAGGCCTTTTCCAAGGCGGGCTATCATGTGGTGGCCACCGACATTCTGGCCGCCGAAGGCGCGTCAGTCGTGGCAGAAATCACGGCAGAGGGCGGCACGGCGGAATTCCACCTGCTCGACGTCCGC
>JAYUGA010000209.1:0-11797 GCA_043738565.1 Rhodobacterales bacterium | reverse complement strand
ATGATCCCGGGTGGCGGGCGGGCGCGGGTGACGTTCTGGACGATGGTGGCGGCGTCGCCCGAGGCGTTGCTGGTGCTGGTCGACCGGCACCGCGATGCTTCGGCTTTCGCGCGAGCGGCAACGCTGGCCTGGACGTTGGGCCAGGTGCAGTTGCGCCATCTGGGTGTGACCTCTGCCACGGCGGCAGAGTTCCAGCGGCTGGGCGGCATGGTGATCCGGGGGGACGGGCGGCTGCGGGCCAATGCGGCGCAGGTGCTGGCGGGTGCCGGGCCGCAATCGCGGCTGTGGGCGCTGGGGATTTCGGGCGATCTGCCGATCGTGCTGTTCCTGATCGGCGACGCCGAGGATGCCGGACGGCTGCACGAAGTGTTGCAGGCCCAGGAATACTGGCGGATGCGGCAGATGGCGGTCGATCTGGTCATCCTGAATGATCGTTCGTCGTCCTATGTGCAGGACTTGCAGATTGCTGTCGAGGCGGCGGTGCGTTCTGCCCATTCGCATCCGGGAATTGAGGGGGCAAAGGGCAAGATCTACACGCTGCGCACCGATCTGACGCCACCCGAGGCGCGGGCGCATCTGCTGGCGGTGGCGGCGGTGGTGCTGGTGGCCAGCCGGGGCAGCATCGGCCAGCAGCTGGACCTGATCCCGCCCGCCACGCCTTTGGCGATGCGGCCCGCGTTGCCCAAAGCCCTGCCGCCGGTCGCCACGCCGCAACCGCAACTGGAGTTCTTCAATGGTCTGGGCGGTTTTGCCGATGACGGCCGCGAATATGTGACGGTGCTGCGGGATGGGCACACCACACCTGCACCGTGGATCAATGTCGTTGCCAATGCCGGCTTTGGCTTTCAGGTATCGGCCGAGGGCAGCGGCTTTGTCTGGGCCGAGAACAGCCGGGAAAACCAGTTGACACCGTGGTCGAATGACCCGGTTTGCGATCCTGCCGGTGAGGCGATCTATCTGCGGGACATGGAGACCGGGCAGGTCTGGACCCCGACCGCGCTGCCGATCCGCACCCAGGGCACCTATATCGCGCGGCATGGCTTTGGCTATTCCAGCTTTCAGCACGCAGCCAACGGGATTGCGGCGGATATAGTGCAGTTCGTGCCGCTGGACGACCCGGTCAAGATCACGCGGCTTCGCCTGCGCAACACCTCCGGCCGGGCGCGGAAACTGTCTGTCACCGCCTATGCCGAATGGGTGCTGGGCACCTCGCGCAGCGCCACGGCGGCGTCGCTGATCTGTGAAATAGATGGGGATACCGGCGCGGTTCTGGTGCGCAACCCGCGGGCGATGGCGTTTCCGGGGCGGATAGGCTTTGCCGATCTGGGGGCGGCGACCAGTGGCCGCAGTTGCGACCGGGCCGAGTTTATCGGGCGATCGGGCAGTCTGGCAGACCCGATGGGTCTGGCGGGGCCATTGTCGGGGCGGGCAGGGCCGGGGCTTGACCCCTGTGCGGTATTGCAGCGGCAGATCAGCCTCGCGCCGGGCGAGGTGGTGGAGGTGGTGTTGCTGTTGGGACAGGCGGGCTCGGCGGAGGCGGCGCGGGATCTGATCAAGGCGAGCCGGGCGCGGGATGCGGCGGAGGTGCTGGCCGAGGTCAAGGCCTGGTGGTCCGGGCTTTTGACATCGGTTCAGGTCAGGACGCCGGACCGGGCGCTGGATGTGATGCTGAACGGCTGGCTCTTGTACCAGACCCTGGCCTGCCGGATCTGGGCGAGGGCGGGGTTCTATCAGGCCAGCGGTGCCTACGGGTTCCGCGACCAGTTGCAGGACGGCATGGCGTTGACCGCGCTCCGGCCCGAAATGACCCGCGAACACCTGCTGCGGGCGGCGGCGCGGCAGTTCCCGGAAGGCGATGTGCAACACTGGTGGTTGCCGCATTCGGGGCAGGGGGTGCGGACCCGGATTTCGGATGACCGGGTGTGGCTGTCCTACGCCGTGGCGCAATATGTCCGGGTGTCTGGCGATGCGGGCGTGCTGGACGAAGTGCTGCCGTTCCTGGACGGACCTGCCTTGCGACCCGGCGCACATGACGAATTCTTTCAGCCGACGCTGTCGGACACCAGCGCCAGTCTGTTTGAGCATTGTGCGCTGGGGCTGGATCAGGCGGTGGCGCTGACCGGGACCAACGGCATGCCGCTGATCGGAACCGGCGACTGGAATGACGGGATGAACCGGGTCGGCGAGGGTGGGCAGGGCACCTCGGTCTGGCTGGGCTGGCTGCTGATCGCCACGATTGGCGCGATGGCTCCGCTGGCGGACGGCCGCGACGCAGCGCGGGCGGCGCGGTGGCGCAAACATGCCGAGAAGCTGCGCAAGGCGATCGAGCGCAATGGCTGGGACGGGGCCTGGTATCGGCGCGGCACGTTTGATGATGGGACCGTGCTGGGGTCCGCAGGTTCGCAGGAGTGTCAGATCGATTCGATCGCGCAGTCCTGGGCGGTGCTGTCGGGGGCGGCAGATCCGGCACGGGCCGCTCTGGCAATGGCGTCGATGACCGAGCGGCTGGTCAAGCCCGGTCTGGCGCTGCTGTTCGCGCCGCCCTTCGACCGCACACCGCTGGACCCCGGCTATATCAAGGGCTACCCGCCGGGTTTGCGCGAAAACGGTGGCCAGTATAGCCATGCGGCGATGTGGGCGGTGCTGGCACAGGCGCGGCTGGGCGATGGCGATGCGGCGGCGGCGTTGTTCGCACTGCTGAACCCGATCAACCATGCCGCCACCCCGCAGGACATCGACCGCTACAAGGTGGAGCCTTACGTGATTGCCGCCGATGTCTATTCGACAGCGCCGCATCAGGGGCGAGGCGGCTGGACCTGGTACACCGGATCGGCTGGCTGGATGTACCGGGCTGGAATCGAGGGGCTGGTCGGGGTGACGCGGCTGGGGGATGACCTGCGGTTCGATCCGTGTTTTCCCAAGCACTGGCCGCAGATCGAAGTGCAACTGAGGCTGGGTCCGGGTCGGTGCAGCGTGACCATGCTGAACCCGGCGCGGGTGGGCAAGTGGGTCAGCGCGGCGCGGCTGAACGGCGAAAGCCTGGCCTGCAAGGGGGGCGTTCTGGTGCTGCCGCTGGTGCGGTTGCAGGGCCATCTGACGATTGAACTGGGGGCTTGAGGGCGGGTGTCAGGCGACCAAGGCCGACCTGGATTTGCGCAGCGGCACGGCCTGACCCACCGCAAACCGCTTGGCGCCGGTCCGGGGCGCACAGCATGCTACCCCCGCTTCACGCGGAGGTAGCGCGTTGCATCATGCGGCGAGCTTGACCTTGTTCACCGAGGCGACCGCAATGCTGGTCAGCTTGGAATTGGCGGCCTTTTCCATGTCGAGAATTTCGCTCAGCAGGTCATGCGCCGCGGTATGGCCCAGAACCTTGGCCCATTCGCGCAGGGTGCCGTAGCGGGCAATCTCGTAATGCTCGACCGCCTGGGCGGCAGCGATCAGGCAGGCGTCGAGCGCCACGCCGCTGGCTTCGGTCATCAGGCCCTCGGTTTCCTTGATCAGCCCATCGATGGCGTCGCATTTCAGACCGACCGGCTTTTCCTTGATCGAGGCAAAGACCTTGTCGAGGATCGCAATCTGCTGCTTTGTCTCTGCCAGATGGGCAGCGACAACGGCCTTGAAATCGGCATTGACTGCGGCCGCAGCGACTTTGGGCAGGGCTTTGACCATCGCGTTTTCGGCGTAGTAGATGTCTTGCAGGGTGTGGTGGAAGGCTTCGGCAAGGGTCTTCATGCTGTATTCCTTTTAAGATGCAAAATCGCGGTGCCGCGTTCTGGTTGCGGCACCTGTGTCAGGGTCAATAGCCTTGACAGGCAGCGGTGTAGCGGCTGCCGTCGGCGCGCTGGTAGAGGCATTGGCCGGTCGTCGTGCGACCGATCAGGCTGCCCGCCGCCAGACCGACGGCGCTGCCGATCAGGGCACCCTGCACCGGGTTGTTCGGTGTGACCGCAGCTCCGACGGCCGCGCCGCCCAAGGTGCCAAACATCTGCGGCTGGGAAAGCTGATCACAAGCGCCAAGCAGTCCAAGCACGGGCAATGCCAGCAATAAACTGTTCATATTGTCTCCTGTTCCGGCGACCATATCGCCGCGCATACCCATCAACGCGGCAAAGTGGCTCTGGTTCCCAAAGGCGATGATTTTGGCAGCCCTGCGGTGCGACCCGGTCAGATGGCCTGCAATTTGAAGTCTGGCGCTTCGGTCGGCATCACGCCTTTGAGCAGGGCCACCGATTTTTGCAGACCCTCGTAGCCGTTCAGCAGCACATCCTCATGCTCGATCGACAGCCAGCCGTTGTAGCCGGCCATTAGCAGGCGGTAGCAAAAGCTGCGCCGCCATTCCTCGCCATGACCGAAGCCGAGGGTAATATAGCTCCACGTCCGGGCCGGGAGGTCGGTGAGCGAGCCGTTTTCCAACAGGCTGCGGGTGGTCTGGACAGGGGCGTTCAGGAAAGTGTCCTTGGCGTGGGCGAGGTGGATGGCCGTGCCCAGGGCCTGGGCCGCAACCAAAGGGTCGGCCCCCCTCCAGAACAGGGGGCCGAGGTCGAGGTTGGCGCCGATGGTGGGGCCAATGGCGTCTCGCAGGCGCAACAGGCTGGGGACGTTGTACACCAGCTGGTTGGCATGCAGTTCAAGGGCGATGCGTTCGACGCCGCAGGATTGGGCAAAGGCGGCCATGTCGTGCCAGTAGGCCAGCGCGGTTTCCCACTGATAGGCCAGCATGGTTTGGGTTTCGGGCGGCCAGGCGTTGACCAGCCAGTTCGGCATGCTGTCACCCGGTGCGCCAGCGGGCAGGCCGGACATGGTGCAGACCGTCTTGACGCCCATCTCGCCCGCCAGACGGATGGTATCTTTCAGGCAGGCGGATTGGGTCGGGTCGGTCGGGTGCAGCGGGTTGAGTTTGGCGTACAGCGCGATGATGTGCAGCCTGCGGCCGCTGAAGGCGTTCTGGAAGGCTTGGCGGGCTGCGGCATCCTGCATTGCGGCAAGGTTGAAGTGGGGAGCGGTGGACCAGCCGCCGGTGTTGACCTCGACCCATTGCACATCCAAGGCCACGGCGGCGTCGAGCATTTCGGTGAAGCTGCGACCACCCAGACTGTCGGAGACGAAGCCGAGTTTCATGGGGCGGCCTTTCCGTAAAACCCCGGTTTGGCGGTCATCTCAACCGGCGTCTTGCGGCCCTCGCGCAGCGCGTGGACCCCGGCTTCGGCCACGATTGCCGCTGTGTAGCCGTCCCAGGCGGTGGCGGCGATGGGCGAGAATTCGCCGGTGCGGACAAAGTGCAGAAAGGCGCGGTTCTGGCGGCGGTACGCCTCGGCATAGCGCGGACGCCAGTCGGTGGCGTAGGGGGTGGTCTGGGTCAGGGCGACGTCACAGCGGCTGTACAGGGGGGGCGGCCATCGAGATGCTGGCTTTTTCGCCGGCCAGTTCCGCCCGCACGTCATAGCCATATGCGGCGTTGTTGTTGATCTCGATGTTCACCAACTGGCCATCGGTGGTTTCCAGGACCAAGAACACCGTGGCGACAAGGGCATCGGAGCGCCGGGGTTGAAAGGCGGAAATCGTGGTGTAATTGGCGTTCAGGACGTAGCGCACCACGTCAAATTCGTGCGGGGCAGAGTTGGTGATCGCCATCAAGGCCACGAAATCGGCGGCAGGGGTTTCGACGTTGCGGTGAAAGTTGTGCATCATCAGCGCACGGCCAAGGGAGCCGTCGGCCAGCGCGGCCTTCATCTCGGCATAGGACTGGTCAAACCGGCGCATGAAGCCCAGTTGAATCCATTTGCGGCCTGCGGCGATTTCCGCCCGCCCCACCGCAAGGCATTCGGTCGAGGATTGCGACAGCGGTTTTTCACACAGCACCGGCTTGCCTGCTGCGATGCAGGCCAGCGACAAGGGCGCATGGGTCGAATCCGGGCTGGCGATGACGGCAGCATCGACATCGGTGCGCAGGATCGTGGGCAGCGGATCGGTGGCGGTATGGGCCGCCCCGCTGTCATCGGCGACGGCCCGGGCCCGTTCGGTTGAAAAGTCGCAAACCACCTGCACGGTGGTCCCCGGCAGATCGTGGGCGAAGGTGCGGGCGTGGTCGGCCCCCATAATGCCTGCACCGATGATGGCAATCCTGATGCTCACGCTGATCTCCTCTGCGACCCCGGGATTATTGCGCTTGTGGGGGCACGGATATTCCATTGACAAAGCGACGGGCACGGGAATTTCATTGGACTGCTGCATTTAACGCGGGCGGGGTTGATGGACAGGGTGCTTACCATGGTGATCGCCCATCCCGTTGCCCGACTGGCCGCCGAAGCGGTGGCCGCGAAGCGCGAGGCGGCGACGGGCCAGCCGCCGGGGCAGCGGCTGATCGGGTTTGATATCTTCACGGCGGAGAATATCTGAGGGCTACCGAAACCGGGCATTGACGTTGTCGACCAGCCAGCGGACCAGATGGGCCACCAATTTTGTCGAAGGGATGGATGGCGCAAGGCGCGGGTCGGTGCCGACGACCCCCCAGATCGGTGAGGCGGGGTCGAAACGGTCTGTCGTTGCGTCTTGGGGTTGGATCGGGGGTAATTGGCCAAGATCGACAAGTGCGGGGGCAAGACCTGTCAGCAGCGTCGTCTCGAACAACCCGGCATGGTCGGGCGGGAAGCCCGCGATGCCCGCGCGGTTGACGGCGGTGGCCAGAACTTGCGGCAGTTGGTTTGACGCATTCCAGTCGGCGGCGATGGCATCGATCATCGCCAGTTGTTCACCCGCAAAATGGCCGGAAAACAGCACGACCCGCGCGACCCGCATTTCGGCAAGCCGCCGCAGGCTGAGGCGCAAAAGGGCGGCGATTTCAGTATGATCCGGCATCATCACCGTCCAGGGGAAGCTGGCGTGGCCACCGCCGGTGCCGTAGTACAGCGGCGGCCAGACCAGCCCGCCGGTCTGTGCTGCGGCCAGCAGGCACAGCCCGTGTGCCGTCAGGGCATCCAGGCCGACCGGCAGGTGCTCGCCATGCCATTCGATGGTGCCAAGCGGCAGATAGATCAGCGAGGTTTCGGCCAAGGCGGCCCGGATTTGCCGCGGACGCAAGTGTTCGATCTGGCGGGTCATTGGTAGAAATTCCTGATCCAGGCATGGCGTGGCATCAATTGCAGCAAGTCGGCAGGGAAGTGGCCACCGTCGGAATAGCGGATGTTCATATCCACCTCTTGCGGGGTCTTCATGCCGGGGATCACCACACTGACCGCATCATGGGCCAGAACGTAGCGCATCGCCGCTTCTGCCAGCGTGCCGAAATAGGGCGTGGTATCGGCCTTGAGCGCTGCCAACCGCCGCAGGGTTTCGGCAAAGCGGTCGCCGCGAAACATCTGATGTTGCTGCGATCCGGGTTCGAAGTTCGCGTAGCTGCTCGCGTCCCAATTGCCGATCAGCGAGCCGGAATCCAGGGGCACACGGGCGATGATGGCGGTGCCGCTGGTCTGGGCGGCGGGGAAAAGCGCGTCCCTTGGATGCTGTTCGAACAGGTTGAAGATCACCTGTTGCGAGGCGACCAGCCCCAGGGATGCCAGCGCCACGCCCTCCTGCGGCTGATTGTCGCGCAAGGATATGCCGATCTGGTCAATCTTGCCCTCGATGCGCAGGTCGTTCAACGTTTCGAGCCAGTCAAGTTCGCGGTGGCCCTGTGGTCCCCAGGAATGCAGCTGGAACAGGTCGAGCCGTTCGACCCCGAGCCGCCGCAGCGAGGCTTCGACATTCTGGCGCAGGTGCCAATCGGGGAAGCGGCCACGAAAGGCCGGGGCGGCATCGTCGGGGTCGGGCCATACCGTCGGCTGCGCCTTGGTCGCCACGTAAATCCTGGCCCCGCGCCAGTGCCGCAAAGCCTGTCCGATCACGGTTTCGGAATGGCCCGCACCGTAAAGCTGCGCGGTATCAACGAAATTTATGCCCTGCTCAAAGGCATGCAGCAGGGTGCGGACCGAGGCGGCGTCGTCCACCCGGCCCCAGGTGCCACCAATCTGCCAGCCGCCGAAGCCAATCTCTGACACTTGCCAGCCGGTTCGGCCAAATGAACGGTAACGCATGATCTCCCCCGCGTTTCGCCACAGGATAGGCCGGGTGTGGCTGTGGGACAGCCGCAGTCCTGATGGGAACCCATCACTCCGGGCTGGCGTCGGGCAGGTTTTCGGGGCCGTAAAGCACGATGGGAACGGTGGACCGGTAGGGCGGTGTGACATGCACCGCCCCGGCAAAACCGAAATGGTGCAACAGCACGCCAATGGCGAACTGCGCCTGAAGTTCGGGGCTTTGGTCGATGGTCAGGGTCATCAGCCCTTCGCGCAGAATTTGATGGGTGAATTGGGTTAGCTCATGCCCGATGAACACCGGAGGCTTGTGCAGAATACCCGTGCGAATGGCGGCGGCCACACCGCGGTTGGCGGCCCCGACATTGTAGATCGCCACGGCGGTGGGATGGCTGCGGAAGGCGTCCTTGAGGTTGGCTTCCGAGCGGATCGCGTCATCGCCGCCCTCGACAATCCGGGCGATGGCAAAGCCCGCGGCACGTTCGGCCAGATAGTCGGTCACGCCCTGCACCCGTTGGGCATGCGATTGAAAGCCGAGGTGGTTGCACAGGATGATCACCTGACCCGGTGCCGCCATCCGGCATAGGAAATAGCCCGCCGACCGCCCCGCCTTGTAGTGATCGGTCCCGGCATAGGCCAAGCGCTGAGAGCCGGGCAGATCGGATATCATCGTCACCACGGGTTTGGCGCGGGCGGCAAGATCGGCAATCGCGGCGTGGATCAGCGGGTGGTCCTGGGCATAGACGATGGCAGCGTCGCAGGGATTGCGCAGCAAAGCGGCGTGGAGGGTGGCGGGGCTTTCCTCCTCCAGCACGGTGCGGTGGATCACTACCGAATGATCCATCCGCTGCGCCATGCGGCGAAACTCGATCCCCATGCGGTGGATCAGCGGCAGTTCGGGGCGGGCGAGGATCACATTGATGCGGACCATGCTGTGATGGCTGACCGGCAGCAACCGTTTCAGCCCCAGGTCGCGGGCGGCTTGCAGAACCCGGCGGCGGACCTCGTCGCTGACATTGCCGCGTTCGTTGATCACGCGGTCCACGGTGGCGCTGGCAACGCCGGCGGCTGCGGCGACTTCGCGCAATGTGATGCGCGGTCGGGGGGTGGTTTTCGGCATGGTGCCAATGCCTTGCGGGTTCGTGGAGGTGGGGCCGATGGATTTCCATCCACTCTGGGCTGCGACCCTCTGTCAAGGGGCGATAGAACCTGCTGCAGAAGCTGCCCTTGGCGGGGTGGCCTGCGGGGGCAGCATGATCGGCATCGGGTTCATCGGAGCGGGCGGGGTGGCAGAGCGCAATGCACTGGCGCTGCGAGAAGGGCGGGGGCGCTCGGCTGGTGCTGCGTCGGGGAAATGCAAGATTATCTCATTTTGTTGCAAACAGGATTTGCGAGAAGTGATGGTAAATCGGTCAAGTAGTGTAAAATGAATATGTCAAATATTGGATGGGCAGTATGAAAATTCCATCAGGACTCAGCGGCACGCCGCAAAGGCTTGCGGGATATCGTCCCCCGTGGGACGGCGAAGGAATGGCGCGATGGATGATCTGAAGTTCGGAACGCGCAACAAGCGCGGCGACTATGCGCCCAAAGCCGCGCTGGAGGTGGCACCGATCTTTGTCTGGCCGCCGAAGCCGCTAAGGTTCCTTGCTTGGCTGCCGGGGTATTTCCTGCCGTGGAATGTCGCCTGCATGGGGCTTGGTCTGGTGATCTGGGTCTGGCTGACCCCGTCGAAAGCGACGCTGCAAACGCTGGACTGGCACTGGATCGCCTATCTGTGGCTGCGCAATTCGGCGTTGGTTCTGTTGTGCTTTGGGGCGCTGGATCTGTGGCCATACGTCAAGCGGGCGCAGGGTGGCCGGTTCAACTTCAACGCGGCTTTCCCGGCGGACAAGGCATCGGACGTGTTCCTGTTCAAAGGCCAGAACCTCGACAACATGATCCGCACCTTTGCTACCGGCGTGCCGATCTGGACCGCTTACGAGGTGTTCATGCTATATGCTTGGGCGCATGGCTGGGGGCGGTGGACCACTTTTGCCGAACATCCGGTGGCGCTGATCGCGCTGGGCCTGCTGATCCCCTTGTTCCACGAGGCGCATTTCTTCTGCATCCACCGGCTGATCCATACGCCGTTTCTGTATAGATGGGTGCATTCGGTCCATCACAACTCGATCAATCCCAGCCCGTGATCGTCGCTGTCGATGCATCCGGTGGAGCATCTGCTGTATTGGTCCGACATCCTGATCCATCTGATCGTGCCGTCGCATCCGCTGTTGATGCTGTATCATCTGCAAGTCACCGGCACGGGTGCAGTGGTGGGCCATGTCGGCTTTGACAAGATCGAGGCCGGCAATGACGCGGCAATCGGAACCCATGCTTTCGCCCATTACCTGCACCACAAATACTTCGAGCTGAACTACGGCGATGGGACGGTGCCGTTGGATAAATGGTTTGGCACCTGGCACGACGGCACCAAGGCCGGCGAGGCGCTGATGGACGCCAGATTTCAGCGCAAGAAGGCCCGCATGAACGCAGGCCGCTAGGCGAAAACCTATCCCACCGGGCGGGGCAGGACAGGGAGGAAACCGTGTCCAAGCGCCTGCAGCAGACTTCAACGGCAACGTGAACCCGCCAAAGGGCGGCAACGAGAAGGAGACTACGATGAAAACCAACAAGCATATCCTGAGGGCCGCCCTGATGGCGTCCGTCATGGCATTCGGCGCGTCGGCGGTTCTGGCGCAGGGCGTCACCATCGCCGTGGTCGGCGGCAAGGCGGATGGCCCGTTCTTTGCCAAGGTCAAGAAGGGCATCGACGATGCCACCCTGGTCGTCAGGTCGCATGGCGGCTCGGTCAACTATCTGATGTTGCAGAACTATGACAACATCGGCGGCGATGCGGCCAATCTGGTGCGCACCGCGATTTCCCAGAAGGCCAGCGTCATTGCGGTGCCGGATTGAGTTGCCGATTCGGAAGACGAGGCGATCAAAGCGGCGATGGCAGCGGGGATTCCGGTCATGCTGTACAACTCTGGGGGTAGCGACAAGGCCAAGGAATCGGGCGCCATCGACTACATCGGCAACGAGGAATATCCGGCAGGTCTGGCGGCAAGGGCGTATTTCGGCACGCATGAGTCCAAGAATGTCATCTGCGTCAACACTGTTCCGGGGGCGCAGAACCTGGAAGACCGCTGCAAGGGTGTGTCGGATGGGATTGTGAAAGAGGGCGGTGCGTCCAACCAACTGCCGTTGCCCGCATCGGCGTTTGGCGACCCGACGGCGGTGGCAGAAGCGATCAAGGCGACCTTGCCGTGTCGATTTCGGACGCCTACGCTACCTTCGGGACGGCCATCGCAAGCTCTCCGGTGCTGACCGGTCCGGGCATTGTGGATGCGGCCAACGTGGACGCCACGATCTCTGGTGCGGCTGCCGGTTTCCGGTAAGGAACCCAATGTCCGACCCGGGTCGCAACCCCGGGCCGGACACAATCAGCCGCGTCATTGTCGCGGCTTGAGCCTTAAGAAAGGATCATCCCATGACCGCCAAGTCCCCGGACCAGCCGTCTGTCGAGGCAAGTGTGATGCGCGCTTCCAAACCTTCGACTTTCTCACCCGGCAGCCTGTTGCGCCGGAGCTATGCCCGAAAGTTGGTGACGGTCTGATCAGGCGGCTTTGATTTCGTGCTTGATCCCGTCGCGGAATTCAATCCCCTCGATGATTTCGGGCAGG
>JAYUGA010000208.1:0-4386 GCA_043738565.1 Rhodobacterales bacterium | reverse complement strand
CGGATCAGCGGAATGTCCATGCCGCCGATAAACCCGACTGTGCCGGTTTTTGACGCCAGACCCGCCATCATGCCAACAAGATAAGACCCCTGATCTTCGGTGAATGCGATCTGGGAAACGTTTGGCAAATCCAGCCAGTCCACATCAATAATGGCAAACTTTGTATCGGGAAAGTCTGGCGCAACCTTGGCCAGCACGTCACCAAAGGCAAAGCCGGTCATCACGATCGGATTGGCCCCGGCCTCCGCCAACTGCCGCAGCGCCTGCTCGCGCTGCGCCTCGTTCTGCATCTCCAGTTCCTTGTAGGTGCCGCCGGTCTCTTTCGCCCATTTCTCGGCACCATTGAAGGCCGCCTCATTGAACGATTTGTCGTTCTTGCCACCCACATCATAGATGATTGCAGGGTCAGACAGTGCCGCCACAGTGCTCAGCGCCAGCAGCGCCGAGGCACCCAGCAGGTGTTTCATCAGGGTCATGTCGTTCTCCCGGTTGTCAAAAATGTCTCTACCCTGTCCAGAACCAGACTCATGGTGCCTCGCGGGCGGATCGTCGTTGATTTAGGGCGAATAGGGCGCAGGTGGTCAACAGGAATCTGTGACCTGTTGTGCAAGGTTTGATCAGATGGTCAGGTTTTGGGCGGTCAGAAGCCTCAAACCCGGCAGGACAGGATCAAGGCATCCACCGCATGCCCATCGGGCGCGTGATAATAGCCCCACCGCCGCCCGGTCTCGGCAAAACCTGCCGCGCCATAAAGCCCGCGTGCGGCAAGATTATCTGCGGCCACCTCCAGAAACGCGACCTCCGCCCGCCGTTCCCGCGCTTCGGCCAGAAATCGGGCGACCAGCCGCGCACCAATCCCCTGCCTGTGCTGCGCGGGGTCGACCGCAATCGTCAGCAACTCGGCCTCGCCAGCCACCACCCGCCCGATCAGGAACCCGGAAGCCTCGACCAACACAAAGCTCACCGGGCTGGCAAGCATTTCGGCAATCTCGGCTGCGGACCACGGCCGAAGGTTTGAAAAACTCAGCCAATGCAGCCGGGCCATTTCTTCGAATGTCATGGCAAGTTCATGGCAAGTTCAGGGCAAGATCACTGGCGGCGGGTCAGACGGCGGTGCCGCATCCGCGCCGCGCAGATAAAACGGCGCGGGCCGCCCGGTCGAACCGCGCCGCGCCAAGGCGATCCGCCCGATAGCCACCACCGTGGGCTCAACCGGTGCCACAACCCGCCCGCCACAGTGCGCCGCAATCGCCTCTGCCGCAAACCCCACACACTCCGACCCCGCCGGGATGACCGGCAGGCTGTCCAGCTCACAAATCACCGCCGGGCCCGCGCCGACCTGCACGTACAAATCCCCGCGCCGCGCATCGAGGCTCGACACCGCGCAGCCCAAGCCAAATCCCTGCGCCTCCAGCGCCGTCACCCCCACCGCCGGAATGCCCAACCCCAAGGCCAGCCCCCGCGCCGCCGCCACCGCAATCCGCACCCCGGTAAAATTGCCCGGCCCAGTGCCAACACCCAGACAGCCCAGATTGCGCCACGAAATCCGCACTTCGTCCAGCATGGCTTCCAGCATCGGGATCAGCCGCTCGGCCTGCCCCTTCGCCATTTCCTCATGCCGGTGAACAAAAACCCGGTCACCCAACAGCAAAGCGGCGGCGCAATGCGCCGCCGCTGTGTCAAAGGCCAGAACCCAAGTCTCAGGCGGCGACAGGACGCACCTCGATCACCTCGGGGATATAGTGCCGCAGCAGATTCTCGATTCCCATCTTCAGCGTCAGGGTCGAAGACGGACAGCCCGCACAGGCCCCCTTCATGTTGAGGTAAACCACACCCCGGTCAAAGCCGTGGAACGTGATATCACCGCCATCCTGCGCCACCGCAGGGCGGACGCGGGTGTCGAGCAATTCCTTGATCTGCTTGACGATATCGCCATCCGGGCCCTCGTGCACCTGATGGGCAACCTGCGCGGCGCCCTCCATGACGGCGGCACCAGACTGGTAATGCTCCATGATGGCACCCAGGATCGCGGGCTTGATATGCTGCCAGTCCACCGCATCCGTCTTGGTCACGGTGATGAAATCCAGCCCCAGGAACACGCCCGACACGCCGCCAACCGCGAAAATCCGCGTGGCCAGCGGTGATTTCCCCGCCGTTTCGGCACTCGGGAAATCGGCTGTGCCGACCTCCAGAACCTCCTCGCCGGGCAGGAATTTCAGCGTGGCAGGGTTAGGGGTGGATTCGGTCTGGATGAACATGGCTATCTCCGACTATTCCACTCGGATATGCGCCTTGGGGCTGGGGAAGTCAAGGATTGGAATGATTCTAAAGCGTGATGCCAGCCCACGAAGCTAACTGCCGACAAGACGCTATTCGTAGCAAAGCACGGGCACCACAGATGACAGGATCGCATCAGGAATACCGCTCGAAACATCCACTTCCACTTGTTGCGCCACCGGAAATAAGACCCCCGCCTTCTGCAAGAACGCGGTCAACGGCCCATTTGGCACTGCAAAGTTCATATTCTGCGGCAATGTCCCGGTTTCTTTCAATATCTCCATGTCGTTGACCCGCGCTACGACCACACCGATCACAGAGCCATTCGAGTTCAGCAGCGGGCCGCCGCTGTTCCCCGGCTGCACTGGCGCAGAGATCATGACTTCGCCGCTGCTGCCGTCGATCCCGTTCATTGCACTCACGTTGCCACCTGTAACGGTCAGTCCCTGTGCGAGCGCCCCCAGATAGGGATAACCCAAGGCAGTCACTTGCTCACCCAACCGGGGAACAATCGTCGGGCTCAACGACAGCCAGTTTGATGATCGTTCGGTCGCTGTCAGCACTGCCAGATCAAGCGTCGTATCTGCAGCTACTACGGTCAGCGGGCTTCCGTCAGCGAGGCTCAGGCGTGTGCAGCCGCCTGTGACATGCGCAGCCGTCACGAGATCAGTATTGTTGACGAAAAAGCCGGTTCCCGACCCCGACACGGAACCCACCGACGCGCTCGGAGGTGGTGGCGTCGGATTTCCGGCCACCAACGCGGCGGAGTTCGCCGTTTGAAGCAACAAATGCAAAGTCCCACCTTGGGGTACTGTCAGGTCAGCACCCCGACCGCGCTGCATGCTGGACGCCATCAAAGCCAGTCGAGTCTTCTGCTCTGGCGCGGCAACGATCGAAAGCGTTGCGTAGATCCCATCATACAGGTCCGAGCGAACGTAGGCTAGCATGCCATTCGCCAAACTGACCGAAGTGATAAGCCGCTCTGGTTTGAGGCTCTGATATGGCTCTGGGTAGGCCACAGCCTTGGTCATGAAGTATCTGTGGACCGCAAGGGTCCCTTTCAGACTGGCGAAATCAACCACCAAATTCAGCCGATCATCCTCCGACCGAAAGGACAATGCATCGCTCGAACCGCTTTTATGAAGCAGCCGGAAAGGGTGAGCATAGGACGTGTTGGTTGCCTCCGAATAGAACATCGACCAACCATTTCGGTCCCATTCGCTTTCAAAATCATTTAGCAGCGGTCGCAAATCCGAAAACCGGGGTTTTGCTGTGCCATTGGCACGAAATGTGTAAGCCTCTAGTGCCCTCTGGCTGCCGCCTCCCCAAGCACCGTCGAGGAGACCCACGTAGTCACCAGAAAACGCCAATGCCGCTTGGACGACGCGCTTTTCTACAGCGTCAAGTAGCCGGGCGTCGAACTCCATCGAACCCAAGTCTTGCGCATGTACCATGCTGAAAAACAGCGAAAAAAAAGTGACAATAAATGCTATGGCTGCGCGCAATTCTCACTCCTGATGCGTTGCCTGTACATCATCATAACAGGAAAAGTGGCCGACAATACGACTTAAATTGGGATCACAACCCTTTGAATATCAGGTTAATCCTGACATTTAACCCATTGATTCACAAGCATTCCCTCAAGCGTCCACATGTGGACACCGCTTCAAGTAATACTCTCCAGCCGCTCCTTGCTCATATCCCCCGGCACGATCGTGATCGGGATCGGCAGGGTGCCTGCGCTGCGGGTAAGCTGCGTCACCAGCGGCCCCGGTCCGGATTTCTCATGGCTCGCCCCCAGCACCAGAATCCCCACATCGGTATCCTCGCGGACCTGCGCCAGAATCTCGGCCACCGGGTCGCCCTCGCGGATCACCAGTTCCGGGTTGACCCCCTGCTTGTCGCGCATCCATTTGGCAAAGACTTCGAAATGCGCCTCGATCCGCTCGCGCGCTTCCGCCCGCATCAGATCCGCGACACCCATCCAGTGCTGGAACTCCTCGGGCGGGATCACCGACAATATCTGCACCCCGCCGCCGGTATGGGCCGCCCGCAGCGCCGCGAACCGCATCGCGTTCAGGCATTCCCTCGTATCATCCAGCACAACCA
>JAYUGA010000207.1:0-11932 GCA_043738565.1 Rhodobacterales bacterium | reverse complement strand
GCCAACCCGGCCAGCTGGCCTCGGCCCGCCTGAACGCGATGCATGTCAGCTTCAAGGGGCACCTCGCCTGGCCCCTGACGTTTTCATTTGCCCGCGCGCTTCAGGGACCGCCCCCCGGGATTTGGCAAGGCCGAGAGAATAACGTCAAGGCGGCGCCACAGGCGCTTTATGCGCGGGCCATCAGCAACCGGACGGCCCGGCGCGGCGAATACGATGCCATGCGGGAAGGGGCCACGGTCCTGCCGACCGCCGAAGCAGCCCCGGCTGCAATGGTACCGTCGAATCAACCGGGCAGTTTTTCCAGGCCCCTGCGCATGCGCGATTGAGGAAACGACAGATGAAAACTACCCTACGCTGGGGACTTGGGCTGGCCGCCGTGGTCCTGATCGCCGGGGCGGGCTATTACGGATGGACCCGCTTTCGCGCCGCGCAGAGGCCGCCGACCGAACTGACCTTGTTCGGCAATGTCGATGTGCGTGAAGTGACGCTGGCCTTTCGGGTGCCCGGCAGGCTGCTTTCCGTTGCCGTCGAGGAAGGTGACAAAGTCGCGGCGGGAGACGTGATGGCCGGGCTGGAACCCGCTGATTTTACCGACCAGCGCGATCTCGCCCGCGCCGGGGTCGATGGCGGGGCCGCCGCGGTGGCCCTGCTGGAACAAGGCACACGCGCCGAGGACATCGAACTGGCGAGGGCCGGGGTTGCCAAGGCCGTCGCGGCGGTCACCCTCGCCCGGACCACGCTGGACCGTCAGGTGGCTTTGGCGGACCGTGATGTTGCCTCGCATCAGGCGCATGAAATCGCGCAGGCAGGGTATGACGAAGCACTGGCCGGACAGCGGGGGGGCGAGGCCGCGCTTGCGTTGGCGCTGGCCGGCCCGCGCAGCGAAGACATCGCGAAGGCCCGCGCCGCTTTGGCCGCCGATCAGGCGACGTTGAACATGGCAGAACGGCGGCTGATCGATGCGGCGCTGACCGCCCCCAGCATCGGCGTGATCCTCAGCCGGGTGCGCGAGCCCGGCAGCATCGTAGCGGCAGGCGAACCGATCCTGACGCTGGCGCTGACCTCGCCGGTCTGGGTGCGCAGTTATGTCGATGAGCCGGACCTTGGCCGGATCGCGCCGGGCATGACCGCCGAGGTGCGCACCGACTCGGGCGGCGTCTATTCCGGACAGATCGGCTTCATTTCGCCGGTGGCGGAATTCACGCCAAGGTCGGTGGAGACGACGGCGCTGCGGACAAGCCTCGTATATGGGTTGCGGGTGATCGTCGATTCCCCTGATGACGGGTTGCGTCAGGGCATGCCGGTGACGGTGATCCTGAACCTCAAGCCGGAATAGCGCAATGGTTCCGTTGGTCCGCGCATCATCCCTGACAAAGCGGTTTGCAACCGGGCTTGCCCCTGCGCTCGATGCGATCAGCACCGACATCGCGCCGGGACGCGTCACCGGGCTGGTCGGCCCCGACGGCGCGGGCAAGACCACCTTGCTGCGGCTGTTTGCGGGCCTGTTGAAGGCCGACAGCGGCAGTCTGGAAGTGTGCGGCCTTGATCCGGTCGCGGCCGGCCCGGCCCTGCACCGCAAGCTCGCCTATATGCCGCAGCGCTTTGGCTTGTACGAAGACCTGACAGTCAGCGAGAATCTCGCCCTTTACGCCGATCTGCGCGCGCTGCCAGTGGCCGACCGACCGTCAACCTTTGCGCGGCTGCTGTCTTTTACTGGCCTGGAACCCTTCACCGCGCGGCTGGCCGGGCAACTGTCCGGCGGCATGAAACAAAAACTTGGCCTCGCCTGTTCGCTGATCGTCAAGCCGGATCTTCTGCTGCTGGATGAACCCAGCGTTGGCGTCGATCCGATTTCGCGGCGCGAATTGTGGCGGATGGTTTACGACATGGTCGATCAGGGGATCGGCGTGGTCTGGAGCACCGCCTA
Organism: Rhodobacterales bacterium; assembly: GCA_043738565.1. Lineage (GTDB taxonomy): Bacteria > Pseudomonadota > Alphaproteobacteria > Rhodobacterales > Rhodobacteraceae > Stagnihabitans. The sequence goes on along the minus strand of JAYUGA010000207.1, from coordinate 10,005 downwards.
CTTGGACGAAGCGGAACGCTGCGCCGATGTGATCCTGCTGAGCGAGGGGCGGGTGCTGTATCAAGGGCCGCCCCATGATCTGACGTTGCGGGCCGAGGGGCGCAGTTTTCTGGTGCGCGACATCGCAGGTGATCGCCGCAAGGTTCTGACCCGCGCGCTGGACCATCCCGACGTGATCGACGGCACCATTCAGGGCCAAAGTCTGCGGCTGGTATTAAAGGCCGACGCGACGCCGCCAACACCTGATCAGATCGGGGCGGGAGCGGGCGCCAGCATCACGGTCACACCACCCCGGTTCGAGGATGCGTTCATGGACCTGTTGGGCGGCGGGCCGAAAACCCGCTCGCCGTTTGCAGATGCACCGGCAAAAGCCGATGCAGCCGGTCAGGATGTCGTGGTAGCCGACAACCTGACCCGGCGGTTTGCCAAGTTCACGGCGACCGAAAACATCAGCTTCACCGTGCGGCGGGGTGAGATTTTCGGCTTGATCGGCCCCAATGGCGCGGGCAAATCCACCACGTTCAAGATGCTCAACGGGCTTTTGAAGCCGTCGTCCGGAAAGGCACTTGTGGCCGGGCTAGATCTTGGTCGCGCACCGGGTCAGGCACGGGCGCGTCTGGGCTATATGGCGCAGAAATTCTCGCTCTACGGCGATCTGAGCGTGCAGCAGAACCTGAATTTCTTTGCCGGGGTTTACGGTCTGGGCGGCGCTGCCCGCCGCGAAGCCATTGCGCGGATGGTCGCAACTTTTGCGCTTGGTCCCTATTTAGGCCGCGATGCGGGGTCGTTGCCGCTGGGGTTTCGTCAGCGTCTGGCGCTGGCCTGCGCGGTCATGCATGCCCCCGACGTGCTGTTTCTGGACGAGCCGACCTCGGGGGTCGATCCGCGGGCGCGGCGCGAATTCTGGTCGCATATGAATGCGATGGTCGCAACCGGCGTGACGATCATGATCACCACGCATTTCCTTGATGAAGCGGAATATTGTGACCGGGTGGCGCTGATCTATCGCGGCCACATGATCTCGCTTGGCACGCCCGATGCGCTGAAGGCCGCCGCCGTCACGCCCGATCTGCCGGACCCCACGCTGGAGGACGCGTTCATTGCGCTGGTTCAGGCCGACGATGCCGCGCAGGCAGCGGCATGAGCGGGTCAGCGATGGCCGAGCGCGGTCGCCGCATCCGCGGGCTGATCGCCAAGGAAAGCCGCCAGATTTTCCGTGATCCGTCAAACCTGCTGGTGGCGGTGATTCTGCCTTTGCTGCTGCTGTTTCTATATGGCTACGGTTTGAACCTTGATCCGAGGTTCTTTCGTATCGGTCTGGTGGTCGAACAACCGACCCCCGAATCTGGCAGTTTTACCGCAGCCTTGCAGAACTCGCGGGTGTTCCGCATCGAAACGGCCCGCGACCGTCGCTTTTTTGATGCCGCGATGGTCGCGGGCGACATCCGTGGCATCGTAGTGTTGCCCGCCGATTTTTCCGACCTGATCTATCGCGGCGAGACGGCACCGATCCAGGTGATCGTGGATGGCAGTGACCCCAACACCGCCGCACTCGTGCAGGGCTATGCCGAAGCGCTGTGGGCCAATTGGCTGGCCACCGAAGCTATCAGCCGTGGTCAGGCGTTGCCGCTGCCGGTTACGGTGGAGCCCAAGTATTGGTACAACACCGAACTTGCCAGCCGCAACACGCTGGTGCCAGGGTCGATGGCGATCATCCTGACCCTGATCGGGGCGTTGCTGACTGCGCTGGTCATCGCGCGCGAATGGGAGCGCGGCACGATGGAGGCGCTGCTGGCCACGCCGATCGGGCGGGTCGATCTGCTGGTGGGCAAGGTCGTGCCCTATTTCCTCTTGGGCATGGGGTCGATGGTGCTGTCGACGCTGGTGGTGATCTTTCTGTTCGGGGTGCCGTTTCGGGGTTCGTTTCTGGTGCTTGGTGCGGTGTCGGCGGTGTTCATGCTTGCGTCATTGGGCCAGGGATTGTTGATTTCAACCATCACGCGCAACCAGCTTGTAGCGGCGCAAGCCTCGATCTTGTCGGCCTTTCTGCCAGCGGTCTACTTTTCAAACTTCATCTTCGAGCTTGACAGCATGCCGTGGCCGCTGCGCACGATATCCTGGATCGTGCCGGCAAAATACTATGTCTCCACGCTGCAATCGCTGTTTCTGGCGGGCAACATCTGGCCCGTCATTCTGCCCGATCTGGCCGGGCTTGCGGCGATTGCAGTGGTATTTTTCACGCTGATCGTGCGAACCACCCGCATGAGGCTCGACTAGCGATGTGGCGGCGCATCCTCGCTTTGGTGATCAAGGAACTGCTGACCAGCGTGCGCGACCGCAAGACGCGGATCGTGGTGCTGATCGCACCGCCGTTCCTGTTGCTGGTCTATGCCTTTGCCGTCACGCTGGAGTTGACCAATGTGAAAATTGCCATTCTGAACCGTGACACCGGGGCCGAGGCGCGCGAACTTGTCAGCCGGTTCGAGGGGACGCCAACTTTCGGGCGCGTTCTGTATCTTTCGGACGTCTCGCAGATCGCCGCAGTGTTGGACGACAAACGGGTGGCGATGGTCGTGCAGTTCGCCCCGGATTTCTCGCGTCGGGTGCTGGCTGGCGATACAGCGGCAGTGCAGATCCTGCTTGACGGGCGCCGTTCGAACGCCGCGCAGATTTTGCTCAGCTATGCCAGCCGCATCGTGCTGACTTACGGCGCCGAAAGGACGGGAGTGCGCGGCCCGCGCCTGCCGACGATTATCACCACGCGCGCGTGGTTCAACCCCAATGTCGAGCCGCTGTGGTCGGCGGTGCCAGCGCTGTTCGCGATTCTGGTGGCAATGGTCGGCTTCATGGTCTCGGTTCTGGCGATTGCGCGCGAACGCGAACTGGGCACCTTTGATCAATTGCTGGTCTCGCCGCTGCGCCTGATCGAAATCCTCGCGGGCAAGACGCTGCCGGCGCTGACCATCTCGCTGGCCAGCGCGACGGCAACGCTGATCCTAGCCATGCTGGTTCTGGGCGTGCCGCTGCGCGGATCGCTGCCTCTGTTCTATCTGGCGATGATCTTCTATCTTGCCGCCAATATCGGCATCGGTCTGTTCATCTCGTCGTTGGCCGTCACGCAGCAACAGGCCGTGATCGGCCTGTTCACCTACATGGCGCCTGCGGTGCTGTTGTCGGGCTATGCGACCCCGGTCGAGAACATGCCGGACTGGTTGCAATGGCTGGCGCAAGCCAACCCGATCACGCATTTCATCATCCTGAGCAAAGGGCTGTTTCTGAAAGACATCCCGCCTGATGTCGTGTTCTGGCACACTTGGCCGATGGCGCTATTCGCGCTGATCGCGCTGGCATCCGGCGCCTTGCTGTTCCGAAGTAAAGTGTCCTAGCAGCGGTTCGGGATCTATGGCACCATGCCAACCACGCGACCGGCTGGCTGTTCCCGGACCCCGCTACAAGGGCGAATCTGCGGTGCCGAGGCCTTGCCTGCATCGGCTGCGTCGAAAGCACCCGCCCGAATCCCCCGGTCTCACGAAAACCACCGGGTTGGCCCGATGACGTCGCAAGAACCAGCAACGGCCGCATGCGATAGCCTTGGATATGGGCCACATCGGTTGGGCACCGTTGGGCTGGTCCTGAAGGTCCACTTGGAGTAGCTATCACCCTTCGGTCATGGCGCGGCGTCAGACGTAAACGTCGCACGCAGGCAACGAAGGACAGCAGATGCCCGACACTCCAGAATCCGCTTGTTGCACCAAAACGGCCTCAACCCCGGAACAGCTCAACCAGACCTGCTTTTGCATCACGCTGGACAAGCGTGACCTTGCGCAGGCGCTGGATACAGCCTCGGGCGAACCGGGCCTGCAGGACCGCATCGCGGCCAGTCATCCGCATCTGTTTTCCAACGTGCCGGTGTTCCTGCCCGCCACGGCGCTGCAAGCGATGACCGACACGGTTGGGGCTATCGAAGAGGTGGCGGCGATCCCGGCTTTCCGCGACGCCGTGCTGGGCTGGGCGCAGGAGATTGCCCACCCCGATCACGGGCCGCAGGGTGCGCTGATGGGGTATGATTTCCACATTGGCGACGACGGCCCCAAACTGATCGAAGTGAACACAAATGCCGGGGGAGCCTTTCTGAACGCATTGCTGGCACGGGCGCAGACCCAGTGCTGTGCCGGGCGGGTGCAATTGGCTGGCGATAGCCTTGTCGCCGGGTTCGAGGCGCAGGTCATCGCGATGTTCCGCAGCGAATGGCAACGGCAGCGCGGTGCTGCCCCTCTGCGCCGGATTGCCATCGTGGATGACGCGCCGCAGGATCAATACCTGTATCCCGAATTTGTGCTGGCGCAGCAGATGCTGATCCGCCACGGAACCGACGCCGTGATCTGCGACCCGCAGGCGCTGACCCTGTGTAATGGTGGGCTTTGCCTGGACGATCTGCCGATTGATCTGGTTTACAATCGGCTGGTGGATTTCAGCCTGTCCGAACCGCGCCACGCCGCCTTGCGCGAGGCTTATCAGACGGGCGCGGTCGTGCTGACGCCCAATCCGCATAATCACGCGGTGCTGGCGCACAAACGCAATCTTACCCTGCTGTCTGACCTTGCCGAACTGGCCGGGCTTGGCGTGGCGCCCACGCTGGTGGACCGGCTGCGTACCATCCCGCAAACCCAGCTGGTGACGCCCGACAATGCCGATGCGCTGTGGCAGACCCGGCGGCAGTTGTTCTTCAAACCGGTCTCGGGGCATGGCGGCAAGGCGGTCTATCGCGGCGACAAGCTGACGAAATCGGTCTGGGCCGAGATTGTCCGCGCCGAGTACGTGGCGCAGGCGCTGGTGGTGCCCGGTCAGCGGATGATCCGGATCGACGGGGTGCCCATGGCGCGCAAGGTCGATATGCGGCTTTACACCTATGCCGCACGGCCGCTGCTGGTGGCCGCGCGGATCTATCAGGGCCAGACTACCAATTTCAGAACCCCTGGCGGCGGCTTTGCGCCGGTGCTGATCATCTGACCGCGTCTCGGACCGGCGGCGGAAAATAGCAGAGGCGAACCCTGATCTGTAATATGTGGCCGGGTCAGGCGTCCACATAATCAGGACGCAAGCGCACCAAGGTGGCCCGGCAAAATGGCCGGGCGCGGTTGTGATTTTCAGCCTGAACAGGATAGCGCGATGAGCATGAATATTGAAACACCGCCCGTCCGGCACATGGACGGTTCAACCCCGGACTTTTACCCGCGCGGCAGTACGATCCGGGATCGGTCGATTCTCGGCGAAAGCGGGGAACATCTGCTGTGCCAATTGATGAACAACATCGTCCATCAAGGCACGTTGCGCCTGCAATTGCCCAGCGGTCGCAGCCGCTCTTTTGGCGTTGACCAGCCACAGATCGCTGTCCGCCTGACCACGATGGCCACGGTCTGGCACCTGCTGCGCAACCCGGAACTGGCATTCGGCGAGGCCTACATGGACGGCACACTGCAAATCGAACAGGGCTCGGTCTACGATCTGCTGGAACTGGTGATGGCGAACCTTGGGGTAAGCCAGGGGCCGGGCGTGATGCGCCTGCAAGCCAACCTCCGCCGAATCATGCGCCGGGTGACGCAGCACAATCCGGTGGCCAAGGCGCAGGCGAATGTGGCGCATCACTACGATCTGTCCGATACGCTGTATGATTTGTTTCTGGATGCCGGGCGGCAATATTCCTGCGCCTATTACCTGGCGCCATCCGATACGCTGGAACAGGCGCAGGCGCAGAAGAAACGTCATATCGCCGCCAAGCTGCTTTTGGAACCGGGCCAGAACGTGCTGGATATCGGGTCGGGCTGGGGCGGACTCGGGCTGCATCTGGCCCAGACCGCCGGCGTCAGCGTGACCGGGCTGACGCTGTCTTCCGAACAGCACGGCTATGCCCAAAAGACCGCCGCTGCGGCGGGGTTGCAAGACCGCGCCACCTATCTTTTGCGCGATTATCGCCACGAGACCGGACGCTATGACCGGATCGTGTCGGTCGGCATGTTCGAACATGTCGGCATCGGCTACTACCGGGAGTATTTCGCCAAGGTCGCCAGCCTGCTGACCGACGACGGCGTGGCGCTGATCCACACCATCGGCACGTCGCGAGGGCCGACTTCTGCCAACCCATGGCTGCACAAGTACATCTTCCCGGGCGGCTACGCCCCGGCCCTGTCCGAAGTGGTGCCGGAGATCGAACGCGCGGGCCTGTATATCACCGATGTCGAGGTGCTGCGCATGCACTATGCCTACACGCTGCGCGCCTGGCGCGACCGGTTCATGGCCGAACGCCCGCGCATCGCCGAGCTGTATGACGAGCGGTTTTGCCGGATGTGGGAATTCTATCTGGCCTGCTGCGAGGCCTCCTTTCGCCATGCCGGGCTGGTGGTATTTCAAATCCAGATCAGCAAGCAGATCGACGGGGTGCCGATCACCCGCGACTACATAGCCGCTGCGGAAAGTCGGCCCGGACCGGGTGCCCCCAAACAAGGTAGAACACTGCAATGACCTGGCTTTCCAACAACTGGTTCATTGTCGTCGCAGGCATTGCCTTGGTTTCCTTTCATTTCTTCGGCCATCGCGGGCACGGCGGGCGCGGCGGTCAGGGCGGCGGCAATGCGCAAGGACCCCACAGCGGTCACTCCGGGCATGGCTGCGCATCGTCAGCCGCGTCGGCGGCAGTAGCGCCGGTGCCAGCGCCTCCGAAGTTTGCGGAAACGACCACCCCGGCAACGGCGGAACCACCCCCACCCCCACCTCCCGGTATCAGCCACAGGCACTGAAGCGGCCTTTTGCCTCAACCATCCCGGAGGACGGCAACCCAGAAGGAGACGCCAAAATGAATGTAACAACGATGCAGAGACCGAAACTCGGCAGCGCGTGGCCGGTTGCAGCGCTGTTCGCGGCTGGTTTGGCACTGTCGGTTGGGCCGCTGCGCGCCCAGGACAGCGGCAGTTATCAGGTGGTCGGCTCGATTGCCGCCTATCTGGGCACGATGCCCGCGGAAATCGTGGCCGGACACCCGAAAAGCCACCCCGAACCGCTGATGCATGGCGGACCGCCCGCCAGTCCTCATGCCGAACATATCATCGTCGCGCTGTTCGAAGACCCCTCCGGCACGCGGATCGAGAACGCTGCGGTCACCGCCACGATCTCGGGCCTCGGCCATGTCGCGGCCGCGCCGATCACCCTGGATCCGATGCTGATCGCCGGGGTCATCACCTATGGCGGCTACATTACCTTTCCAGGCACCGACACCTATTCCATCGACCTTCAGATCAGCACACCCGACAACCCGAAGGTGACGGCGATCAGCTTCAAATATGAACACGGCAGCAACTGAACGGCAGCACCAGACAGCCCATGGGCGTTGTTGCAGAATTGCTGCCTGAGGCGTGACGTCCCCTTTCCCCTATGAGTTCAGGCCATGCAGGCAATCTCGGCCGTTCCGAGGGCCGAGAAGCGGTTCATCAGTGCGACGCGGATTTGGATTTCGGCGGTTTGTCTGTCTGGGTCCCTTGCGCTGATGCGCTCGCCGAAGGCCTTGAGGCAGCGCATCTTTGCCTCGATCCGACTTCGTGCGTGGTAGCCAGTCCATCGCTTCCAGAATGCCCGCCCATAGTATCGCGAGGCCCGCAGGGTCTCGTTTCGGGCTTTGGCTGCCCTGACCTGCCACTGAGAGTTTCCTCCAGCTTCGACTAGAGTCCAGCCCGAGAAAGGGGACGGACAATGAAGCGAGCACGGTTCACGGAAGAGCAGATCATTGGCATTTCGCGGGAGCACGAAGCTGGGGCGAAATGCCCCGACCTGTGCCGCAAGCATGGCATGTCACAGGGGACGTTTTTTACCTGGAAGAGCAAGTTCGGCGGCATGTCGGTGTCGGAGGCCAAGCGGCTGAAGGCCTTGCAGGACGAGAACGGCAAGCTGAAGCGGTTGTTGGCCGAGCAGATGCTGGACATGTCGGCGATGCGCGAGCTTTTGGCAAAAAAATGGTAGGTATGAGGAGGGTCAGGAATTGATCCGGGGGGGCTGTTGAATAAGTCTGCTGGGTCTGATTCACTCATCTCACCAATGGATTGAGAGGGTCTGATGCTGGGTCGGAAGGAACCGGATCAGTTGGAGTTCTTCGTCTGCGGCTCGTTGCGCGACTTGCTGCCTGAAGATCATGTTCTGGTGCGGGTGGACCGGGTTTTGGACCTGTCGTGGCTGGCGGACGCGGTGGCTGATCTTTACGCCGACGGCATTGGCCGGCCAGGGATTGATCCCGAAGCGGCGGTGCGGTTGATGCTGGCGGGGTTCTTGCAAGGCATCGTGCACGACCGGCGACTGATGCGCGACGCCAGCGTCAATCTGGCGATCCGCTGGTTCGCCGGTTACGGCATGTCCGAGGCGCTGCCGGACCATTCCTCGCTAACCCGGATCCGGCAGAGATGGGGCTCGGAGCGGTTCCGGGCGATCTTTGCGCGGGTTGTGAAGGACTGTCTGACAGCGGGGATCGTTTCGGGGATGTCGTGCATATGGATGCCACTCTGATCCGGGCCGATGTCAGCCTTGGCTCGCTGGTCGCCCAGCATCTGGATGCGGTCGATCTGGCTAATCTGGATGAGGACGACCGGCTGTCGCGGACGACGGGCAAATTCAAGAAGCTCTGCGTGACCGACCCCGATGCCACGATGGCCACAAGCTCGGCGGGTCCGCAGCTTTTGCCCGCCTACAAGCAGCATACCTCGGACGATGATCGCGCGGGGGTGATCGTCGACATTGAGGTAGTGACGGGGCAAGAGGCTGATTTTGCCCACATGTTCGAACGGCTTGACGCGCTGGAGGTCACGCTGGGTCGCCGTCCGGGCACGGTGACGGCGGACAGGGCTTACGGCATCGGCCGGGTTTATGCGGCGCTATCGGAGCGGAACATCTCTGCCGTGTTTCCGCCACGCCCGTCCACGCGCCAAGCCAAGGCCAAGGGCTTCCCGATCGAGCGGTTCCGCTATGACGCCCGCCACGACGTCGTCCGATGCCCGCGCAAGAAGGTAATGACCCCGCGCTCGACCACCAAATCAGGCCACTGGTTCCGCGCCAGTGCCGACGCCTGCCGAACCGGCGCGCTGCGGGAGCGCTGCATCCCCGATGGCGGTGCCACGCGGCGTGTCCACATCACCGGGACCTATGTTGATGTCCTGCGGGCCCGTCGCAAAAGGCTGGCATGGGGTTGTACACGAAACCCTACTCTACACCCGCCATCGCTGGCTGGTCGAAGGCGCACACGGACTGGCCAAAACCCTGCATGGCATGGCCAGAGCCGCCAGACGCGGCCTCAAAAACATGAAAATCCAGGCCCTACTCACCGCCACAGCCATCAACCTCAAGCGGCTGGCGAAGGCGATCCTGCTTGCTCCGCTCCACGCCTTCCTATCAGCCCAAAGTGAACAAACCATCGCGGCGTAACGGCAATCCGGAATGACTTATTCAACAGCCCCCGGGGGATCAATTCCCCGACGATTGGCCGTTCAGCGCGAGGTTGTCGCGCATTTGCAGGCCAGGCTGGGCCTGTCCGAACGGCGGGCTTGCCAGGTTGTCGGCGCGGATCGGATGATGATCCGATACCCGTCGTGCCGTCCGGCAGATATAGAGCTGCGAACGCGGTTGCGCGACCTTGCCAATGAACGTAGGCGGTTCGGCGATCGGCGGCTGTTCATCCTGCCGCGGCGGGAAGGCGAGCGGTCCGGGATCAACCGCATTTATCGGGTCTATCGCGAGGAGGGCCTGACGGTGCGCAAACGCCAGGCGCGGCGCAAAGCCGTCGGAACCCGCGCCCCGATCCTGGTGGAATCTCGCGCAAATGCCCGCTGGTCATTGGACTTCGTGCACGACAAGTTCGGCTGCGGTCGGCGGTTTGAACCGCCCCTGCTTTGCCGGAGGGTGAGGTGTTCAACGATCAGGCGACCATATCGAGCGTGTTCAGGTTTGCATGGAACGCCTCCTCTGCGTCTGCGG
>JAYUGA010000206.1:0-11943 GCA_043738565.1 Rhodobacterales bacterium | reverse complement strand
TTTTGCGGCTTTTTCGCCCCGGGTGCCGCCGCTGGCGGGGCCACGTTGGTCCCGGCCGGGGGCGCCTTGGGCTGCGGCACGATGACGGGCAGCGGGGTGGCGGGCAAACCCTCTTCAACGCGGATCATCACGGCATGGAAAATCTCTGCCGGCAGGCCGCCGCCGGTGACCCCGGCAAGCGGGGTCGGGTCGTCATAGCCCATCCAGACCCCGGTCACATAATCGGCGGTAAAGCCGATGAACCAGGCGTCCTTCGCCTCTGATGTCGTGCCAGTCTTGCCCGCCACCTCGCGCCCGTCCAGCTTTGCCCGTCCGCCGGTGCCGTTGTTGACCACCTGCTCCATCATCCAGATCAGTTCCTGCGCCGCCCTTTGGCTGACCACACGTTCGCCCATGCCGCCCGACTTGCCGATCAGCGGATCGGTTTCGCCCTTCAGGGTCAGGCTTTCGATGCCATATGGCACCACCGACGAGCCGCCGTTCAGAATGCCGGCATAGGCCCCGGTCATTTCCAGCAACGTCGCCTCGGACGCGCCCAGCGCCAGTGCCGGCCCCAAAGCCAGGTCGCTTTGCAGGCCAAAGCCTGCCGCGACCGACCGGACCGCCTCGCGCCCGACCGCCTCGCTGACGCGCACCGCCGGGATGTTGCGGCTTTCGGCCAGCGCCTCGGTCAGGGTGATCACGCCCTTGAATTCGCGGTCATAGTTGGACGGTGTCCAGGGACCAGAGCCCTTGATGTTGATGGTCAGCGGGCTGTCGTCCACATAATCCATCGGGCTCCACCCCAGATCCAGCGCGGCGGCATAGACAAAGGGCTTGAAACTGGACCCGGTCTGCCGCAGCGCCTGCGTCGCGCGGTTGAACGCGCCTGCCGGGGTCGAGGCGCCGTTGCGCCCGCCCACCATCGCGCGCACCGCGCCGTCCGCGCTCATCACGATGACCGCCGCCTGCGCCTTGCTGCCCGCCTTGACCTTGCCGGCAAAGACCGCATCCAGCGCTTCGGTTGCCGCCGCCTGAATGCGCGGGTCCAGCGTGGTGCGGACCGTCACATCCTCGGTCATGTCATTGCCAAGGTAAGAGGGCGTTCCCTCCATCACCCAGTCGGCAAAGGCACCGCCTGCGCGCTGCGTTGCTACGTCAGACAACTGCGCCGGACGCGCCAAGGCGTCCGCAGCCTGTTCCCGGGTCAGATATCCCTGATCCTGCATCAGCGCGATGATGACTGCCGCCCGGTCCTGCGAGCGCTTCAGGTTGGCCGTCGGCGCATACCGGGTTGGCGCTTTCAATAGCCCAGCCAGCATGGCAGATTCCGCCGGGCTCAAGTCTTTTGCCGACTTGCTGAAATAGCGCTGCGCCGCCGCCTCGAACCCGCGCGCCCCCGCGCCCAGATAGGCCCGGTTGAAGTAAATCGTCAGGATGTCGGTCTTGGTATATTTGACCTCCATCGCAATCGCATAGGGAATTTCCTTGATCTTGCGCCAGATGCCGCCACCCCGGCAATCGGCCTCATAGGCGCCTTCGTCCTTCCACCGCTTGGGGTCGTATTGCACGCCAAGGCACAGCAATTTCGCAACCTGCTGGGTGATGGTCGAGCCGCCATTGCCCTCCAGCGGCCCGCGCCCCGCCTCCAGGTTGATCGCGATGGCCGAGACGATGCCGCGCGGGCTGATGCCGAAATGGCGGTAGAACCGCTTGTCCTCGGTGGCGACCACCGCATTCACCAGATTGGGCGAGACCTGATCGGCGCTGACATTGCCGACATAGGTTTCGCCGCGCCACGCATAGACCGCGCCATCGCGGTCCTGCAACGTCACCGAGCCGCGCGCCCGCCCGTCCAGCAGGCTGCTGAGCGGCGGCAGTTGCGCGTAAAAGTACAGCACCGCAAAGCCCAGGATCATCGCCCCAACCGCGCTTGTGCGCCAGAAGATGCCCCAGACCACCCGCCAGACGAACAGAAAGAATCGCGCGAACATCCCGCGCCTGCGCACCGGCCTGCTACTTTGCGGGCGGCGTGGCGGCGGTGTCTTGGCGCTGCGCTTGGCACCTGACGAGGCTGCGACGCGCCGATCCGCCACCAGCGGCCGGCCTTTGGTTGGTGTAGCCATGTTACCCCTGCTGCTCGGTCCGAGGCTGTTTTGCCAGAACATACCCTGCCTCTGCGGAAATGTGGAGCCGCCGCAACCGCGATTCGGCCTCTCAATCCGCTTAAGAAATAGGCACATTCCACAATAAGTGCAATTATTGTGCAATTCCACAGTTTTGCCCGCGTTTTACGCCACCGCAAACTTGTGCTGTCCCGGCGAAACCCGCCCTGATGACCGCCAAGAACCTGCTCAGGGTTTGCTCACGGAAAGGGGTGCGAGGTGAAACTCATCATTGCGGCGATCAAGCCGTTCAAGCTGGAAGAAGTGCGCGAGGCGCTGACCACAATCGGGGTGCGCGGCATGATGGTGACCGAGATCAAGGGTTTCGGCATGCAGTCCGGCCATACCGAGATCTACCGCGGGGCCGAATATGCGGTGAACTTCGTGCCGAAGATGCGGCTGGAAATCGTGGTGTCGGATGCGCTGGCCGATCAGGTCGTCGACACGATCACCAAGACCGCCCGCACCAACAAGATCGGTGACGGCAAGATTTTCGTGCTGGACGTGCAACAGGCCGTGCGGGTGCGCACCGGCGAAACCAATGACGACGCGCTGTAAGCGGGGGCAAGGGGACAGAAAATGAAGAACTTGACGAAAATCACGGGGTTGGGGGCGGGGATGATCGGTGTCCTGGCCGGCCTGCCCGCTCTCGCGCAGGCCGCAGGCCCGATCAAGGCTCCCGATGTCGCCACGATGGCCGGGATGGTCAACAAGGGCGACACCGCCTGGATGCTGATCAGTTCGGCCCTCGTGCTGATGATGTCGATCCCGGCGCTGGCGCTGTTCTACGGCGGCCTCGTGCGGACCAAGAACATGCTGAGCCTCTTGATGCAGGTCTTCATGATCGTGGCGCTGGTGGCGATCCTGTGGGTCGCCTACGGCTATTCGATGACCTTCACCGGCGGCAGCCCCTATGTCGGCGGCCTGTCCAAGATGTTCCTGGCGGGTGTCAACGCAGGCACCTATGCCGCGACCTTCTCGAACAACGTCTACATTCCCGAATATGCCTATGTGATCTTCCAGATGACCTTCGCCTGCATCACCCCGGCGCTGATCGTCGGGTCGTTTGCCGAGCGGATCAAGTTCTGGCCGCTGATGCTGTTCGTCGCCCTGTGGGTCACCATCGTTTATTTCCCGATCGCCCATATGGTCTGGTATTTTGCCGGCCCGGACTTCCTGCCCGATGCCCCGACCGATTCCGGTCTGATCTGGGGCTGGGGTGGCCTGGACTTTGCCGGTGGCACGGTCGTCCATATCAACGCCGGGATCGCCGGGCTGATGGGCTGCCTGGTGATCGGCAAGCGCACCGGCTTTGGCAAGGAAAACCTGGCTCCGCACTCGCTGACCATGACGATGATCGGGGCCTCGCTGCTGTGGGTCGGCTGGTTCGGCTTCAACGCCGGGTCCAATCTGGAAGCCAACGGCGTTGCCGCGCTGGCCTTCATCAACACCTTCCTCGCCCCCGCCGCCGCCGCCCTATCCTGGATGCTGATCGAGCAGATCCGCCACGGACGCCCCTCGCTTCTGGGTGCGGTGTCGGGTGCGGTGGCCGGTCTGGTCGCGGTGACGCCCGCCTCGGGTTTTGCCGGGCCAATGGGGTCGATCGTGCTGGGCCTTCTGGTCTCGCCGCTCTGCTATACGTTCGTGTCCACCGTGAAAGGCAAGTTCGGCTATGACGACAGCCTGGACGTGTTCGGCGTCCACTTCGTCGGCGGGGTGTTCGGCGCGCTGGCAACCGGCGTCCTGGCGGCCCCGGCGCTGGGCGGTCAGGGCTGGGTCGACTATACCGTGTTCCCGGCGGTCCCCGGAACCTACGACATGGGCGCCCAGGTCATCACCCAGTTGAAGGCCGTGCTGGTGACGGTGGTATGGTCGGGCGGCGTGTCGCTGGTGCTGTTCAAGGCCATCGACATGATCTTCGGCCTGCGTCCCTCGGTGGAAGACGAACGTCAGGGCCTTGACCAGACCTCGCATGGCGAAAGCGCCTATAACATGTGACCCAACCAGCCGGGGCGGGGCCTCTCTCCCTTGCCCCGGCATCCTGCGAACGGCTCGCGCGATCCTCCCCGCGCGGGCCGTTTTCCATTTCGAACCCGACCGGATCAGGCCCGACCACCTTCGCCGCCATTCATTTGCTCATAAATATCCTCCGGGGGTCTGGGGGTGGAAAACCCCCAGTCCGCAGCCAGGCAAAAGCCTTGCCTAGAAAAATCCGCGCGGGATCAGCCGGTTCTCATAGGCCTCCCGCTCCAGTTCCGCGCGGAAATCCGGATGCGCGATCCCGATCAGCGCCTGCGCCCGCTCTGCCACCGACTTGCCCTTCAGGCAGACCAGCCCGTATTCCGTCACGACATACATCACATCGCTGCGCGGCGCGGTCACGATATTGCCCTTGGTCAGCGCCAGCACAATCCGGCTGCGCGGCTCGCCCTTCTTGTCATAGGTCGAGGACAGGCAGATGAAACTCTTGCCGCCCTTGCTGGCATAGGCCCCCCGGACAAACTGCAACTGCCCGCCGGTGCCCGAGATATGCCGATGGCCGTCCGACTCCGACGCCGCCTGGCCCTGCAAGCAGATCTGGGTGGTGTTGTTGATCGACACCACCCGGTCATTCTGCATGATGATATGCGGCGTGTTGGTGTAATCGACCGGATGCAACTCGATCTCCGGGTTGCGGTCGATGGCGTCGTATAGATACTGCGACCCCAGCGCAAAGGTGCAGACCATGCGGCCCGGATCAATCTGCTTCCGCGCCCCGGTGATCTTGCCCGCCCGGTGCAGGTCGATGATCCCATCGGTCAGCATCTCGGTGTGAATGCCCAGATCCTCGATGCTGCTGTCCTTCAACAAGGAACACACCGCATTCGGCATCCCGCCAATGCCGATCTGCAAGCACACCCCATCGTCCAGCTCACCCGCGATCAGCCGCGCCACCGCCCGGTCAACCTCGGTCGCCGGACCCTTGGGCAGTTCCGGCAAGGCCTGATCATCGCCCGCGATGACGTAATCGACCTCACTGACATGCACGCCGGAGCCCTCGCCCATCGCATGAGGCATCGCCGTGCATTCCTCGATCACCACCAGCCGGGCGCGTTCGATCAGTGCCCCGTGATAGGCGTTGGTCGGGCCGAAGTTGAAATAGCCCTGCGCGTCCATCGGCGCGGTCTTCAGGATCACCATATCCACCGGGTCAATGAACCGGCGATAGTAATCCGGGATTTCCCCCAGATTGACCGGCATGTAATTGGCAATCCCCGCATCGTGCTTGCGCCGGTCATAGCCGCCGAAATGCAGGTTGATCCAGTAGAAGTGTTCGCCCGCCGGATCCGCCTCCAGCACCGCCCGCGGCCTGGTCGACAGGCAGGCCCGGATTTTCACCCGGTGCAATTCGTCGCGGCGGGCCGCCAGCGCCTTGTCAAACACATCCGGCTGACAGAGCACCGCCCCATAGTCGAGCCACATGCCCGACGTGACCAACCCCGCCACATGCGCGGCCGAAACCCGCCGCCCCGGCTGCTGAACCACCCTTGCCATACCATCCCCCCCAGCGCCGCCCCACGCTTTCCCGAAGGGCAGTCAACCATGCCGCCTTTCGCCAACATAGCGCGAAAACGACAGGGCGGGATCAGTTCTTTACTGCCGCCGCAATCTCCTGCGGCTTGGCAGCCGACAGCATGTCCCGCACCATCGGGATGACCTTTTCACCATACAGCCGGATCCCCTCGACAAGCTGCCCATGCGGCATCGGCCCGGTCGCATATTTCATGTCAAACCGCTGCACCCCCAGATCCCCCACCGTCGCCGCAATCTTCCGCGCCACGGTTTCGGGCGATCCGACATAAAGCGAGCCATGCTCGACCTCCTCCAGATAGCGGGCTCTGGTCATCGGCGGCCAGCCGCGCTCCCGCCCGATCCGGCCGAACATGTCCTGATAATGCGGCCACAAAGCCTCCCGCGCCGCCTCATCGGTCGCGGCCACGAATCCCGGCGAATGGATGCCGACCGGGCGCTCCGGCTTGTCCATCTGGGCGCAGGCGCGGTGGTACAGATCGACATAGGGCAGGAACCGCTTCGGGTCGCCGCCGATGATCGCCAGCATCAGTTGCAGATCCTGCCGCACCACCCGCACCACCGATTCCGGGCTGCCACCGACGCCCACCCAGGTTGCAAACGGCTTCGGCCCGACCTGCGGATAGACCTTCTGGTTGGTCAACCCGCTGCGCGTCTCGCCCGACCAGGTCACCGCCTCCTCGCGGACCAGACGCGCAAACAGGTCCAGCTTCTCCTCGAACAACTGGTCGTAATCACTCAGGTCATAGCCGAACAGCGGATAGCTTTCGGTAAAGCTGCCCCGGCCCAGAATAACCTCCGCCCGCCCGTTCGACACCGCGTTGAGGGTCGAGAACCGCTGGAACACCCGCACCGGATCGTCCGACGACAGCACCGTCACCGCCGTGCCCAGATGGATACGGGCAGTCCGCCCGGCAATCGCCGCCAGAACGATCTCGGGCGCGGAAATCGCAAAATCGGGCCGGTGATGTTCGCCCAGGCCGATAAAGTCGATCCCGACCTGATCGGCCACCACCGCTTCCTCGACCACATCGCGCAACACCTCGTCAGCCCGCTTCAGGCGGCCATCCGGCCCCAGCGCGATATCGCCAAACGTATCAATTCCCAGTTCCACCATGCTCATGGCCTGTCTCCTGTCATTGCTGTCAGCAGATAGGGGATTTGGCTCGATGCGAAAAGGCGCAAAGCCGCAGCCCGATCGCGCGCCACTGCACCTGAAACGCCAAGATCAGCGCCGCTTGCGATAGAAAATCGTAGAGACGCAAGGAAGACGCGGGCAAGACGGGAAAAAGACAAACGCCCTCAAGCCGCCCCATCATCGCCAAACACCCCCGAAATCAGATTCGCCCGCATCAACCTTTCCGCCAAACTGCCCCTCGGCGTGGCAATATCCCGCAGATACGCCGCCAATTCCGTGTAAGCCTTCCGCGCCGCCAAAACTGCTTCCTCGGCAGAAATCGCAACAAAACCAATGGCATCCCCGCTGCGCTTCTGCACAAACCCATCCAGATCAGCCCCGATCACCGTGGCAATCTTGGGATATCCGCCGGTTGTCTGGTGATCCGCCAGCAGCACCGTCGCCACCCCATCCCCCGCCACCTGCACCGACCCGCGCAAAACCGGCTCCGAAGGCATGTCCAGCGCCGCATTCACCGACAATTCCGGCCCCCTCAGCCGCACCCCCATCCGGTCATAAGCCTCTGACAGCACGAACTTTTCCGCCAGAAACTGCTCCACAATCTCCGCATCAAAAAACCGCTCCTGCGGCCCCATCACCACCCGAAGCTGACCCTTGGGCCGCGCCCAATCCGGCAGTGTCAAATTCACTTCCCTTGCCACCCTAACCTCAGGATTTTCCACAACAATCCTGTCGCCAGTCTGCACCATCCCCCCACCAAACCCCGACTGCGAATGCGTCGCCAGACTGCCAAGCCACGGCACCCCCACAACATTCCCCGCAAAGGCCAGCACCGCCCAAGACCCGAACTCCCCCGCCCGCACCGTCAACCTTTGCCCCGCGCGAACCGTCCCCATGGTCCAGCACCCCAGCCTTGAGCCCGCAACCGCCACCTCAAACCCACCTCCCGCTACCGCAAAACTGGTGGCACCCTCCACGCAGTCCAGCGTAAGACCACCTAAAGAAACCTCAATTCCACAAGCACTTGGTGGATTTCCCAGCGCCACGTTCGCCACCGCCAGCGCCGCGCCATCCATCGCGCCCGACCCCGGCACCCCAAACCGCATCAACCCCGGACGACCGCCATCCTGGTACGAAACCAGCGGTCCGGCAAAGCTGGCGACCAGTTCACAGCGCATCAAAATCCCCGCGCCCAATCCGCCGAAACCGCACCCTGTCGCCCACATCAAACAAAAACGGCCGCGCTGCATCTCCCGTCAAAATCCGCGTCGGCGAAGCCCCGACAATCCACCACCCCGTCGGCATTTTCAACGTAGTTACAATGCATTGGCCTCCGGCAATGATCACCCGCCCCGCCGGCACATCGCGCACCGCCGCCGGTTTGCGCGGCAACTGCAACCCCTGCGGCACCCCCGCCAGATAGGCATAACCCGGCGCGAAACCGTAGATATAGACCCGATACTCCGCCGCCAGATGCGCCGCGATAACCGCTTCTTTACCCATTCCGGTCAGACTGGCGACTTGGGCAAGGTCTGTGCCCAGATCGTCGTCGTAACACACCGCCACCTCCCGCACCCGCCCCGCCGCCTTCGGCAAAGCGGGCAAGATCAGCCGCCCACGCAACTCGCGGATCACCGCCGCGTGATCTGTCACCACGGGATCAAACGTGACCAGCAAACTGGCATAAGCAGGCACCGCCTCGCCCATCCCAACCACCGGAAATGCCGCCAGAACCCGGTCCAGCCGGATCACCTGCGCATGAATATCCTCGGCAATTCTGTCGCCAAACTCCACCAGAACCGCCCGGTCCGCCACGGCACGAAATCGTGGGAAATCATTTGATATCATTGACTTATAAACGGCGCAATCACATGCCCCGCAGCCTGCAACGTCATTCGCAAGTGCCGCGCCATGGCCACCGCGCCCTTGCTGTCGCCATGCACACAGATCGACTGCGCGCGCAGCCGGATCGGATTCCCCCCCACAACCGGCATCAAGCCACTCTCCAGAAACCCCAGCAACCGCCCCGCCGCCCGCTCGCTCCCCTCAATCATCGCCCCCGGCAGCTTGCGCGGCACCAACCGCCCGTTCGGCAAATATCCCCGGTCCGCAAAAATTTCGCTATGCACCTCAAGGCCCTGCGCCAAAGCCGCCCCCTCCTGCTCGGTCCCCGAAATCGCCAGCACCGCCAGATCGCGCGATACCGCCCGCACCGCCCGCGCAATCGCCTCCGCCACCCCCCGATCATCCGCCGCCAGATTGGCCAACGCCCCATGCGCCTTGACATACCGCACCTGCGCCCCCGCCAGCGCCGCCACCCCCATCAGCGCCCCGGTCTGCCCTGCCACCATCCGCTCGATCTCCGCCGCCGACATCGGGATGATCCGCCGCCCGAACCCCTCACGGTCGGCATAGCCCGGATGCGCACCAATCACGACACCCTTGGAATTTGCCAACATAACAGTAGCATACATCACCTCCGGGTCGCCGGCATGGCCGCCACAGGCGACATTGGCGCTGCTGACCAGCCCCAGCATCGCCGCATCGTCGCCCATCACCCACGGCCCGAAACCCTCGCCCAGGTCCGAATTCAGATCAATCCGCATGGTGCCCCCAATCCGCAAACCACTGCCGCAAACTGCCCCCCGCTTGTCAACCCCGCCCCGCGCAGTGCAGGCTCCGCGCAAACTGGAGGAACCCATGCTGCTGCTCATCACCGGTGCGACCGGCAAAGTCGGAACCGCCCTGATCGCCAAGATCGCCGCCGATCCACAATGGCAGGGCAGCGCCATCCGCGCCCTGTGCCACAATCGCCTGCCGCACCCCACCGAAAACCTTGAAGTCCTGCGTGGCTCGATCTCGGACCGCGCCGATGTCGAACGCGCAATGGTCGGCGTCACCCATGTCATCCACCTGTTCACCTGCAAGGAAGTCCCCGAACTGGTGATGGATGTCACCGTCAAAGGCTTGTTCTGGCTGCTCGAATCCTTCCGCACCAGCCCCACTGCCCGGCAATTCATCCTGCTGGGCGGCGATGCCGGGGTCGGCCATTTCTTCTACCGTCACGATGGCCCGGTGACCGAATCCACCCCGCATCAGGCCTATCCCGGCTGCTACGCCCTGTCCAAAGTGCTGGAAGAGGTGATGCTGACCCAGTTCACCCTGCAATACGGGTTGAACACCTGTTGCCTGCGTGCGCCGTGGATCATGGAGAAGGATGATTTCCGCCACACCCTGTCTTTCGGCGATAACTTGTTTGGCGGACCGGACTGGAAAACGATGGTTTCGCCCGAGATGGCCGCAAAATGCCGAACCGATGGCACCATTCCCCTGCTGCGCGACGCCGATGGCAAGCCGCTGAAACGCAACTTCGTCCATCTGGATGACCTGACGGGCGCCCTGCTCAAGGCGCTCGACAACCCCGCAACTTGCGGCAAAACCTACAACATCTCGATGGATGAGCCGGTGGACTATGGCGCTTTGGCCGCCCATCTGAAGGTCACGCGCGGCCTGCCCTCCCTCGACATCCGGAGCCAGTTCCACTCGACCTGGCTCGACAATTCCCGCGCCAAATTCGATCTCGACTGGCGACCGGTCTATGATCTTGTTCGCCTTACGGACGCGTCATTCGCTTACCAGCGCGGCCCGGATGACCCGCGCAAAGTCTGGTATCCCGGTTAATCGTTCCGCCGGAAGTTCGCTACCCGGTCGAACAGCACCGCGACCAGAATGGCACCGCCGATGAAGGTGCCCTGCCAGAAGGCGTTAATTCCCAGCAACCCCAGGCTGTTGCGGATCACCTCGATCAGCATGGCCCCGATGATCGCGCCCAAGGCCGTGCCGCCGCCGCCCGCCAGGTTCGCCCCGCCGATGACGGCCGCCGCAATCACCTGCAATTCCATGCCGGCACCGATGTTGGTGGTGACGGCCCCCAGCCAGCCGGTTTCCACAATTCCGGCAATCCCGGCGGACAAAGCCGAAATCATATAGACCGCGACCTTGATCAGCTTCACCGGCACCCCGGTCAGGATCGCCGCATGTTCATTGCCACCAATGGCAAAGACATGGCGGCCAAACTTGGTCCAGCGCAGCACAAAGCCCGTCAAAAGCCCCAGAACAATCGTGTACATCACCGGATTGGCGATGCCAAAGAACCACGCGCCGCCACCCAGCGCCAGCAGCGTGTTGTGATCCGGCCCGAACTGGAACACCACCGTATTGCCCGAGGCCACCATCGCCAGCGACCGCGCCACCGACAGCATGCCCAGCGTCACCACAAAGGGTGGCAGACCCACATAGGCGATCAATATTCCGTTGAACGCGCCGACCGCCAGCGCGGTGGCGACCGCTGCCAGAATGCCGACCACGATCGAATAACCGGCGTGCATGGTCACCGCCAGAACCATGCTGCTCAGACACAGAACCGAGCCGACCGACAGGTCGATCCCGCCGGTGATGATCACCAAAGTCATGCCAAGCGCGATGATGGCGACAAAGGTGACGTTGCGGGTGATATTGTAGAGGTTCTTCGTCGTGGCAAAACTGTCGGTCGCGTAGGACAGGAACAGGCTGGCGACGATCACCGCGATGAATACCCAGAAGGTCTGGCTACCCAGCAAGCCGGAAAGCCAGGTCTCCTGTTTCTTCGCGATCGTACTGTCGAGTGACGTCATATCTTGCCTATCCTTGCAAAAAATCCAGCTTACACCGTCTCAATCGCGCCCGTTATCAGCCCGGTGACTTCCTCGGGCGAACTTCTGGCGATGGCCTTGTCCGCCACCTTGGCCCCGCGCCGCATCACGATCACCCGGTCGGCGACAGTGAACACATCGGGCATCCGGTGGCTGATCAGCACCACGGTAATCCCCTGATCGCGCAAGCGGCGGATCAGGTTCAGAACCTCTGCCACCTGACGCACCGAAATCGCTGCGGTCGGCTCGTCCATCAGCACGATTCTGGCATTGCTCAGCCGGGTGCGGGCAATGGCCACCGCCTGCCGCTGCCCGCCCGACATTTTCTTGACCAGATCGCGGGGGCGGGTTTCCGATTTCAACTCGGCGAAAATCTCGGCCGAGCGCTGAAACATCGCGG
>JAYUGA010000205.1:0-11944 GCA_043738565.1 Rhodobacterales bacterium | reverse complement strand
GAAGACCTGCCGAAACTATGGGGCGTGCCGGAACTGGGCGTCACCCGCTGGGGTACGATCAAGGCGGATTTCCGCAGCCATGCGACCAATTTGCCCGGAGTTTATGCGGCGGGCGACATCGTGCGGGGGGCGAGCCTCGTGGTTTGGGCGATCCGCGATGGGCGCGAAGCTGCCCAGGCGATCCTGTCCTATCTGGCCCAGCCCGCCGCAGTCGCGGCAGAGTGATTATGGCGGCACCGACAAGCCGTCTACATTGCGCCTGCAAAGCCTCTACAAGGTTTTGCAGACCCGAAATATGAATGGTCAGCCTGCCTGACCAAGTTGGAGAGATCAGAATGCGGACGGCCCTGCTTCTTCCCTTGTTCTTGCTCGCCCCCGCTGCCGTTGCGGGCACCTTCACCCCGCCTGACGGCAGCAAAGCCTATCTGACCGTGCAATCGCGCGGCTGCAATGTCTCGCATTTCTATACCACCAAAGGTGACCCGCCGGGCGACCAGTGGCGGGCTGACTATGATGCCCAGGGCCCGTTCTTCCTGTCGCGCACCGACCGCGAAACCCAATGGCTGGAAAGCTATGAAAGCAATCCGACCGTCAAGGAGGTGATGGATCCGAACCCCAAAGACCCGGCTTCGTTCAGCGAGCTTCTGGCCACGGGGCTGGACACGTTCGACTTTTCGCTGACCAGGGCCACTGGCGAGAAGACCAGCATCAAGGGCTTTGACAAGCTGACCGGCAAGTCCGCCGTGATCGACGGCGTCACCCTGCAAACGACCGAATTCGAATACACCCAGACCGACGACAAGGGCACCGTCCTGCGCCATGCCAGGGGCAATGAATATGTCTCGGCCGAGTGGCGCACCTTCTTTTCGGGTCATTCCGAATGGCAGGCCGCCGATGGCAGCTGGACCCCGGCAGAAGGGGCCCCGGTGTCGTTCATCCTGCCCGGCGAGCCGGGGTTCAACTCCACCACGCCGCTGTTCGAATGCGACGACCAGATGTCGTCGCTTGCCAACCCGGCCCTCACCCCGGCCGCTTTTGTGCCAAGCCACTGACCACCGCTGCTGACGAAAAGGAAAAGCGCCATGACCATTTATGACCAAGCCTGGGTTGCGGCCGAAACCGCCAAACGCGCCTTCATGGACGCCAACAGCCTGTACAAGGCCGATGACGAACATGCGTCCTGCGGCGTTGGTCTGGTCGTGGCGATTTCCGGCAAGCCGTCGCGCAAGGTGGTGGAAAACGGCATTGCGGCGCTGCGGGCGGTGTTTCACCGCGGTGCGGTCGATGCCGATGGCAAGACCGGCGACGGCGCGGGCATTCATGTGCAGATCCCGGTCAAGTTCTTCTACGATCAGGTCCGCCGCACCGGGCATGAGCCGGACACCAAAAAGCTGATCGCGGTCGGTCAGGTCTTCCTGCCGCGCACTGACTTTGGGGCGCAGGAATGCTGCCGGACCATTGTTGAGACCGAAGTGCTGCGGATGGGGCATTACATCTACGGCTGGCGTCACGTGCCGGTGGACACGAGCGTGCTGGGCGACAAGGCCAATGCGACCCGCCCGGAAATCGAACAAATCCTGATCCGCTGCGAAACCGGCACTGATCCGGAGCAGTTCGAGCGCGAGTTGTACATCATCCGCCGCCGCATCGAAAAAGCGGCGCTGGCGGCGCAGATTCAGGGGCTGTACCTGTGCAGCCTGTCGTGTCGTTCGATCATCTACAAGGGCATGATGCTGGCCGAACAGGTCGCGGTGTTCTACCCTGACCTGATGGACGACCGCTTTGAGAGCGCCTTTGCCATTTACCACCAGCGTTACAGCACCAACACTTTCCCGCAATGGTGGCTGGCCCAGCCGTTCCGCATGCTGGCCCATAACGGCGAGATCAACACGCTGAAGGGCAACGTCAACTGGATGAAAAGCCACGAGATTCGGATGGCTTCCAGCGCCTTTGGCGACGCGGCGGAGGATATCAAGCCGATCATCCCCTCGGGCACTTCCGACAGTGGTGCCTTGGATGCGGTGTTCGAGGTGCTGGTCCGCTCAGGCCGTTCGGCGCCGATGGCCAAGACCATGATGGTGCCCGAGGCGTGGTCGAAGGCCACCATCAACATGCCACGCGCGTGGGCCGACATGTATTCCTACTGCAATTCGGTGATGGAGCCGTGGGACGGGCCAGCCGCGCTGGCGATGACCGATGGCCGCTGGGTTTGTGGCGGGCTGGATCGCAACGGGTTGCGTCCGATGCGCTATGTCGTCACCGGGGATGGCCTGCTGATTGCCGGGTCCGAGGCGGGCATGGTGCCGGTGGACGAAGCGACGGTGCGCGAAAAGGGCGCGCTTGGGCCAGGGCAGATGATTGCCGTCGATATGAAAGAGGGCAAACTGTACCACGACGTCCAGATGAAGGACAAACTGGCGGGGGCGCAGCCCTATGGCGACTGGGTCGGCAAGATCGTCGACCTGAACGAACTGCTGCGCGACGTGCCCGAGGCGGCGATGTTCGCGGGGGCGGAGTTGCGCAAACGCCAGATCGCGGCGGGCTATACGCTGGAGGAGCTGGAGCAGGTGCTGGCGCCGATGGCCGAGGACGGCAAGGAAATGATCGCCTCGATGGGCGATGACACCCCGCCCGCAGTGCTGTCCAGCCAATATCGCCCGCTCAGCCACTATTTCCGGCAGAACTTCAGCCAGGTGACCAACCCGCCGATCGACAGTCTGCGCGAGGGTCGGGTGATGAGCCTGAAAACCCGCTTCGGCAATCTGCGCAACGTGCTGGACGAGAACTCGTCGCAGACCGAGATTCTGGTGCTGGAAAGCCCGTTCCTCGCCAATGTCGAATTCGACGTTCTGGTGCAGCGCTTTGGTGATCAGGTCGCCCATATCGACTGCACCTTTGCCGCCGATGCCGGCACCGACGCTTTGCGCAAGGGGCTGGAGCGGATCCGGGCCGAGGCCGAGGATGCCGTCCGTTCCGGTGCCGGTCAGTTGGTGCTGACCGATCAGCATCAGGGCGACGACCGCGTGGCGATGCCGATGATTCTGGCGACCTCTGCGGTGCATTCCTGGCTGACCCGCAAGGGGTTGCGGACGTTTTGCTCGATCAACGTCCGCTCTGCCGAATGCATCGACCCGCATTACTTCGCGGTGCTGATCGCCAGCGGGGCCACCACCGTCAACGCCTACCTTGCGCAGGATTCAATTGCCGACCGGGTGAACCGTGGCCTGCTGGATGGCACGCTGCTGGACGCCATGCGCCGCTACCGTGACGCGATTGACGCCGGGCTGTTGAAGATCATGTCGAAGATGGGGATTTCGGTGATCTCCTCCTATCGCGGCGGGTTGAATTTCGAGGCGGTGGGGCTGTCCCGCGCCATGGTCGCCGAATATTTCCCCGGCATGCACAGCCGGATCTCCGGCATCGGCCTGACCGGCATCCAGATGGAATCGGAGGAGGTTCACGCCAAGGGCTGGCGCGGCGGCACCGACGTGCTGCCGGTCGGCGGCTTTTACAAGGCGCGGCGTTCGGGCGAGAAACACGCCTGGGAAGCCCAGACCATGCATATGCTGCAAACCGCCTGCGACCGGGCCAGCTATGACATCTGGAAGCAATATTCCGCCGCGATGCGGGCCAACCCGCCGATCCACATCCGCGACCTGTTGGACATCAAGGCGCTGGGCAAGGCGGTGCCGATCGAGGAGGTGGAAAGCATCACTTCGATCCGCAAGCGTTTCGTCACCCCCGGCATGTCACTGGGGGCGCTTTCCCCCGAGGCGCACAAGACGCTGAACGTCGCGATGAACCGCATCGGCGCCAAATCCGACAGTGGCGAAGGCGGTGAAGACCCGGCGCATTTCCTGCCCGAACCGAATGGCGACAACCCGTCGGCCAAGATCAAGCAGGTCGCCTCGGGCCGCTTCGGAGTTACCGCCGAATATCTGAACGCCTGTGAGGAATTGGAAATCAAGGTGGCGCAGGGGGCCAAGCCCGGCGAGGGCGGTCAGTTGCCGGGGATGAAAGTCACCGCGCTGATCGCCCGGCTGCGGCTGTCCACCCCCGGCGTGACCTTGATCTCGCCGCCGCCGCACCATGACATCTATTCGATCGAAGACCTCGCGCAACTGATCTACGATCTGAAACAGATCAACCCGCGCGCCAAGGTAACGGTCAAGCTGGTCAGCCAGTCCGGCGTCGGCACCATCGCCGCTGGCGTGGCCAAGGCCAAGGCGGATGTCATCCTGATCTCTGGCCACAACGGCGGCACCGGGGCATCGCCCGCCACCAGCATCAAATACGCCGGGCTGCCGTGGGAAATGGGCCTGACCGAGGCGCATCAGGTTCTGGCGATGAACAACCTGCGTGAACGGGTCACGCTGCGCACCGATGGCGGTCTGCGTACCGGCCGCGACATCGTCATGGCCGCGATGATGGGGGCGGAGGAATACGGCATCGGCACCGCCGCGCTGATCGCGATGGGCTGCATCATGGTGCGGCAGTGCCAAAGCAACACCTGCCCGGTCGGTGTCTGCACGCAAGACACCAAGCTGCGCGACAAGTTCACCGGCACGGCGGACAAGGTGGTCAACCTGATCACCTTCTACGCGCAGGAAGTTCGCGAGATTCTCGCCTCCATCGGCGCACGTTCAATGGACGAAATCATCGGCCGCGCCGACCTGTTGTCGCAGGTGTCACGCGGGGCCGCCCATCTGGACGACCTCGACCTCAACCCGCTGCTGATCAGCGTGGATAGTGCCCAGCGCATCACCTACGACCGTTCGAAACCGCGCAACCACGTGCCTGATACGCTGGACGCCGATATCGTCAAGGACGGGGCGCGGTTCTTCGAGGACGGCGAGAAGATGCAGTTGTCCTATGCGGTCAGGAATACCCTGCGCACCATCGGCACCCGGGCGTCGAGCCATATCGTCAAGAAATTCGGCATGAAGAACGCGTTGCAGCCCGACCATCTGACGGTGAAGCTGACGGGTTCGTGCGGGCAGTCGCTGGGCGCCTTTGCCGTGCGGGGGTTGAAACTGGAAGTGATGGGCGACGCCAACGACTATGTCGGCAAGGGCCTGTCGGGCGGCACCATCACCGTCCGGCCGGCGATGAACAGCCCCTTGGTCGCGTCGGAGAACACCATCATCGGCAACACCGTGCTGTATGGTGCCACCGCAGGCTACCTGTACGCGGCGGGCCGGGCCGGCGAGCGCTTCGCCGTCCGCAACTCTGGCGCGTCGGTGGTGGTTGAAGGCTGCGGATCGAACGGTTGCGAATACATGACCGGCGGCGTCGCGGTGATCCTGGGCCCGATCGGGGCCAATTTCGGCGCGGGCATGACCGGCGGGATGGCCTATATCTATGACCCCAAAGGCGAGGCCGAGGATTTCATCAACCTGGAATCCCTCGTCACCTGCGCCGTCAGCCACCCACATTGGGAACACCAGTTGCGCAGCCAGATCACCGCCCATGCCTATGAAACCGGCAGCCGCCACGCCGAACGGATTCTGGCGAATTGGGACGAGGAGCGGGTGAACTTCCTGCAAGTCTGCCCGAAGGAAATGCTGATCCACCTGACGCATCCGCTGTCCGACGAAGCGGTCAAGGTGCCAGCGGAGTAAGGAGAAGGTCTCCGAAAGGCGGCCTTTTCAGTCGCGCAGACTGCGCGGGATGTTCCGCGAGGTGTGGACGATTCGCCAAACCTCCACGATGCCGTTCCGCTCGTGGTAACAGATCAAATAGGGAAAATCCCGCACCGGCCAGACCCGCAAAGACGGCCGCCTAAACGCAATGGCCAGTCGCGGCGAGCCAATGCCCGGCTGTGCGTCGATCAGCAACAACGCTTCCGACAGGGCTTCCAGAAACCGTTCCGCGGTTTGGACTCCGGCCTCCGACAAGTAGTAATCGAGGATGGTTTCAACGTCGCCCAGCGCGGTTGGCGGCAGGCCAACCAAACTCATCTTTTCTGATCAATCTTCGCCCGCATCCGGGAAAAGAACGCTTGGTCAAAGGCGCTGACCGGGACCGGGGCGCTCGCGTCCAGCATCGCGCGCAGATCGGCAATCTCTTTCTGATCGCGGATCAGATCACGGATGTATTCACTAGACGTCATGAACCCTTTCTCGCGGACCTGCTCGTCCACAAAGGCCTTCATTTCAGCGGGAAGAGATACATTCATCGTTGTCATTCCCCATCCTACCCCTTTGGCAAAATTTGGCAAGCTTTGCCATCGCGCCCGACTGATCCAGATCAAGGCAAGCCCCGCCGAAACCTGTCATGCCGAGGCCAGCAACATGACAGGAGCCAAAAATGTCCGATCTGATCGTCGTCGCCTTCAATGAGGAAGCCACCGCCTTTGCGATGCGGGCCGAACTCATCGCCCTGCAAAAGGAATACCTTGTGGAGATGGAAGATGTCGTCGTCGTCACCCGTGCGCTGGACAACAAGGTGCAACTGCACCAGACCGCCAACCTGACCGCGATGGGGGCAGTCACCGGCGGCTTCTGGGGCTCGCTGATCGGCCTGATGTTCCTTAACCCGCTGCTGGGTGCCGCACTCGGGGTCGGGGCCGGGGCACTGTCCGGCTCGCTTACCGACATCGGGGTCAATGATGACTTCATGCGCGATCTGGGCAAAACCCTGACCCCCGGCACCGCCGCCGTCTTTCTGCTGACCCGCAAGTTCACCGCCGACAAGGTGATTGCCCGTCTTGGTGCCTTCAAGTCCAAGGGCCGCGTCCTGCAAACCTCGCTGACCCGCGATGACGAGGCCAGCCTGCGCGCCGCGCTGGAGGCCACACCGGCCTGACCGGGGCCTGACCAGGGCCTGACCGGGGCCTGACCGGGGCGCGTGACGGCTTGACCAGGCAGGGCAGCTAGGGCCTAACCTGCCACATGGCAGCCAGACCGAAACCCAAACCGCCCGAAACGCCACCGCCCAGAGCGCTGTGGCGGCGCGCTCTGACTTGGACCGGGCGCGGCCTTGGCCTGCTTGGTGGGTTTTATCTGCTGCTGTTCGTGCTGTTCTCCTTCCTCCCCCCGCCTGGCAACATCTACCAATGGCAGGAATCCTGGCGGCTGGGCGGGATTCAGCGGCAATGGGTCGACTGGCAGGACATTGCCCCGGCGATGGGCCGCTCGGTCGTCGCCGCCGAGGATGCCAATTTCTGCCTGCACTGGGGCTTTGACATGCAGGCGATCCGCGATGCCATCAAGACCGGGGCCAACCGGGGCGCCTCGACCCTTGATCAGCAGGTCGTCAAGAACGTCTTCCTGTGGCAGAACCGCTCCTGGGTCAGGAAGGCGATGGAGGCGGTGCTGACCCCGGTGGCCGAACTGATGTGGTCCAAGCAGCGCATCCTGGAGCTTTACCTGAACGAGGCCGAATTCGCCGAGGGCGTCTTTGGCGTGCAGGCCGCCGCCCGCGCGCTGTTCGGTGTCGATGCCCGCGACCTGACCGCGACCCAGGCTGCCCGCCTTGCCGCCGCCCTGCCCAACCCCAAGGATTACAACGCCGCCCGACCGGGGGCTTACGTCCGCGCCCGCGCCCGCCAGATCATCTCGGGTGCCGACACCATCGAGGCCGACGGCCGCGCCGCCTGTTTCGAGGGCAAGGACTAGACACCTAGGCAGCCATTTTTGCGCCCGATTCCAATGTTTCCCTCAGCCGGCGTGGGAGGGGGATCTGGAATGCCCGCTTGGTTCGCAAGCTGGTCGATCATCGCGGTGTTTGCCTATGCGGCAAGCCTGTCCGGCGCGATGATGATCGAAACCACGCTGCTGTCCAACGGGCTGGTGTTGCCGCTGTGGTTGCTTGCGGTCAATCTGTGGTGGGTGATGAGGCTGATTGGCCCCTGGGTCTGGTTCGCCCGTCGCGGCAAACCTGTCACAGGCTTTGCCATCTCCAGCGCCATGCTGGCCGCACTGGTGGCCGTGATCTCACGGTATGTCGCCTATCTGCGCGCCACCATCCTGCCGCAACCCGCAGCTAGCCTGACCGAATCCGCCCCGACAGCCACCCCGGCCAAATCGCTGGAGATGGAATGGACCGACAACCGGCCCGACCTGCACTCTTGCGAGACGCTGTGCCAACAGGTGCTGACCGGAGGCGACATTGCCTGGCTGCGGGTACCCGCCACCCCGCCCGCCGTCGCCCGCCGTGCGGCAAAGTTGGCCGGAGAAAACGACCTGAGCCGCTATTTCGATACAGTGCTGAAGGGGCAAGGCATTGACCGCCTGCACGCCCTGATCACCTACGCAGCGGACGGCAGCTATGACGCCTATGGCGACACCTTTCTGATCCCGCTGAACACCGGCACGGCGGACTGCGGCCTGATCCCGCTGCTCGGCCAGTTCGGCTTTGACCCGACGCCGCTGCTGCGCCAGCGTTGGACCAGCGGCATTGATGAACGGGCGGACGCTCTGGTGCTGCAAGCCGCCTGCCGCGCCGATGCCCGCTGGTTCGCGGCACTGGCCCCCTTCGTCGCAGAGGCCGGGCAAAGCATTCTGCCCAAATCCGGCGATCCGAAATTCTTTGCCGCCGAACTGCGCCAGACCGTGCTGGTCCTGGGCCACCTGGGCCGCGCCGACCTTGCCCGCCAGATAGCCTCCAGCATCGACTGGCAGGTGGTGGACGCCATCCCGGCAATCGGCAAACTCGGCCTGTCCCCGCCGCTGACCCAACCCGGCCTGTCCGGTCTTGTCGACAATCCCAACCCCTGCTGACGGCGGCACTGGCACAGGCCATTGAACCCCGGGATGCAGGCTTGTATCAGGGGCAGACCCAGCCAAGGCACGCCCATGATCCGCCTCTATCATTTCTCGCTCTCGCCGTTCTGCCGCAAGGTGCGCCTGACGCTTGCCGAAAAGAAGCTGGAGGTGGAACTGGTCGAAGAGCGCTACTGGGAGCCGAGCCCTGATTTCCTGCGCCGCAACCCGGCGGGCAAGGTGCCGGTTCTCAAGATCGACGCCAAAGTGATGAGCGAAAGCCAGGCGATCTGCGAATATCTGGACGAATCCAACCCCAACCCGCCGCTGATGCCGCGCGATGCCGATGCCCGCTATGAAGTCCGCCGCCTCTGCGCCTGGTTCGACGACAAATTCCACAGCGAAGTCACATCGAAGCTGCTGTACGAGCGGGTCAACAAGAAAATCATGGGTCAGGGTTACCCCGATTCCAAGAACGTCAAATCCGGGGCAGGGCGGATCAAGTACCACCTCGATTATCTGGGCTGGCTGCTGGACCAACGCCGCTGGCTGGCGGGCAATGAGATGACGCTGGCTGATTTCACCGCCGCCGCCCATCTTTCATCGCTCGACTACATTTCCGATGTCGACTGGAACCGTTCTGCGGCGGTCAAGGACTGGTATGCCAAGATCAAGAGCCGCCCCAGCTTTCGGACCCTGCTCGCCGATCAGGTTCCCGGCTTCCCGCCGCCCGCCCATTACGCCGATCTGGACTTCTGACCCAATTCATTTGCACACAAATATCCCGCAGGGGTGCGTCCATCGGTGCGCCATCGGTCCGAGAACCGATGGACGCGGGGGGATGTGAAATCCCCCGGCTTTCTTATTCCACCGCCCCGCCAGCCTCTTGCCAATCCTTGAACCCGCCCAGATTGAAGACCTGGGTATAGCCCATGTCCATCAACAACTTCCCCGCCAGCGCCGCCCGCCCGCCTGCCGCGCAATGCAGCACGATCGGCCCGTCCAGTTGCAACCGCGCGTCATAAGCGGGCGACACCGGGTCGGCCTTGAACTCCAGAGAACCGCGCGGAATGTGGACCGATCCCACCGCATGGCCAGTGTCCGCCAGTTCCGCCGAATCGCGGATGTCGAGCAGCACCGCACCCGCCGCCACCTTAGCCTGCGCCTCGGCCCCGCTGAGCTTCGGCACCACCGCGTTTGCCGCCGCCACCAGATCTTTCGCCGTCGCAACCATGATACTCTCCCGGTTTGTGATACCGCCAACCTAACCCCAATTTGCCGCAAGCAAAGTCCTACAGCGCCGCCGCATAGCGGATATAGGCGAAAGCCCGTCCATCCGGTGCCCAGCACGGACCGTTGATCGTGCCCTGCCCGCCGGTAAACTCCAGCACCCGTCGCCGGTTGCCACCGTCCGGGTCCATCAGGCACAAGGCCACAGCCAAATCGCGTGGATGGCCCAAGGTTCCCGATGGATAGGCCAGATACAACACCGACTTGCCATCGGGCGAGGGGTGCGGAAACCAGTTCACCAACCCATCCGCGAACAGCTTGCGCTGCCCCGATCCATCGGCATTCATCAGCCAAATCTGCGCATGCCCCTCCCGGTCGCAGTTGTAATAAATCCGCGCCCCATCCGCCGAAAACTCCGGCCCGTCGCACTGACCCTCGCCCTGGGTCAGCCGCACCTCGCGGCCACCCGCAACCGCAATCGTATAGACATCAATCACCCGCCGCCCGCCCCGCGCCGCGACATAGGCCAGACGCTTCCCATCCGGCGACCAGCCGTGAAACCAACTCGGGGCCTCTGGCGACACCACCCTCGGCTCGCCACCCTCAGCCGGGATCACGAAGATCTCCGCCCCGCGTTCCCGATGGCTGGAAAACGCGATCCAGCGCCCATCCGGGCTGAAGCCGTGGTCATTGTTGCACCGCAGGGCGGCGCCGGTCGCAACCGCCACCAATCGCGGCGCCTCCAGCGGCACCCGGAACAACCGGCCAGCGCCGTTGACCAGCAGCGAGGTGCCCAACGGATCCCAGTTCGGCGCCTCGATCAGATCATCGCTTTGCAGCACCACCCGCGACTGGCCGGAGGAAACCTCATAAATCTCCAGCGAACTCCGCACCCTACGGCTTCACCTTCGGCGTCAGCAGCTTCGCCGGACGCATCGCCTCTGCCGCCCTGAACAGCCCGAACGTCTGGTTGACGTAATTCACCACGCCGCCAATCTGATCCATATACCTGGCCAATTCCGGCGTCCGCTCGGCCTCGACCATCTGCACCGGGCGATCCGGTCCCTCCGCTTCGAACTGGCAATAGAACAAAGGCTCGCCGCGGCGCAAAACAATGTCCTTCTCGGGCTCATGCCACTCGAACGCCCACATCAGCGGGCGCGGCCAGACGTTCAGCGGGAAGCGCCCGCCAAAGATCGTCCCCGGCAACGGATCGCGGCGGTAATGCGCGAACGTGCCCAGTTGCGTCACATAGACCAGCTCGTCGGCGATGAAACAATAGGGCAGCACCATCTGCACCGTGGGGCGGTCGGGATAGCGCCACTCCTGCTCGTTCACCAGCGTCAAGAGTTCGTTCAGCTTGTTGCCGCGCACCGTCGCGCCGATGCCGGGGCGGTTGATCAGATGGGCGCGGCCCTTGTCATCGCGGCCGAAGCCGATCTGCATGTCGAACGGGCATTTGATCACGAAATAGCGGCTTTCCATCTGCACCACGGCCGGGCAGCGACTGGCGCTTTTGGCATGGGCCTTGTTGGTCTGCCGGAAAATCAGCCGTTCCGGCGCATCATACAGCACCGCGCCCTTGTCCGAGGTCAGAAACCACCCCACCGTCACTGGTCCGGCTTTCGGCCCGTCTTCAGGCCGGTCAAAACTCACATTGATTTCCATATGCCGCCCCTGATTTTACCACAGACTCCCCCCAAACCCACATCGCTGTCAATGTGCCGCCGCACAGAGCCTGTTCGGCAATGCCGCGCAAAACGGCGCAGATCGCATGGCAAACCCCCGGCGCGGCTGCTATCTAACAGATGTTCTCAGGGCGGGGTGCAATTCCCCACCGGCGGTATAGCCCGCGAGCGCCTTCGCCTGCCGAAGGGTCAGCAGATCCGGTGTGATTCCGGGGCCGACGGCCTAGGGTCTGTTGAGATTCATTTTGAATTGATGAGTGCGGCGACGGCGTAGATCATGGCTTCGAAGGATGTGTCGGTCTTTTCTGCTCGCAGGGCGAT
>JAYUGA010000204.1:0-4448 GCA_043738565.1 Rhodobacterales bacterium | reverse complement strand
GTGAGGACCCTCTTGAAATTCGCAATGAACGGCGCGCAGCGCCCGACGTTGCCGAACTCTGGATCGAATACCAGAAGATTCATCTTCCCACCCTTTCTCCGAAGAGCCAGGTTGACCAGACCGGGATGTGGAACAATTTTATCCTGCCGTCTCTGAAAGCCGTTCAAGTACGCGAACTCACCAGCATTCACATCGATCGGTTGCACGCCAAGGTTAGTGAGACAGGCGCAACCAGAGCCAATCGGGTCCTGGAAGTGCTGCGAAAGGCGCTGAACCTGGCAATCCGCTGGCAGTGGATCGAAAAGAATGCTGCAGACGGCTTTCGCCGAAACGCTGAGCACTCGCGCGAACGTTACCTTACGGTCGAGGAGTATGATCGAGTCTACAAAGCACTTGATCGAATGCCCAATCAGAGCGCCGCCAATGCCATAAGGCTGCTCATCCTGACCGGTGCGAGGCGCGGCGAGGTTCTAGGACTTGAGTGGCCCGATCTTGACCTGGGACTGGGCATATGGACGGTACCGCCCCATAAGAACAAGACAAGAACAAAAAAGCGGCTCCCTTTGTCCGACAAGGCCAGTCTGCTTCTGCAAGCGATGAAGGAGGGCGCGACCTCGAATTTGGTCTTCCCGACAGTGAACGATACTCCCCTTCCGGATATCAATCGCCCGTGGCGGTGGCTTTGCGACGAAACCAAACTCAAGAGCCTTCGCGTCCATGACTTGCGCCACTCCTTTGCCTCTATTCTTGTCTCAAGCGGCGAGACCCTAGAGACGATCGGGAAACTCCTCGGACACAAGCAACATCAGACCACGATGCGGTATGCACACCTGATGGACGATCCGCTTCGTAGGGCTACAAACGGTTTCTTCCACAGCACTTCGACGCATGAGAGACCGGCCAAGAGCGAGAACCAAACTTAACCAAAGAGAACCATATTCCGGACGGCCTTGTGCGGCTAGGTATGTCTTCATCAGTCCTCGAATGGAGAAAGTTACCATGATCAACGCCGATACCCACATGAAATCCGATGAAGTCACAGGCCTGTTAGATGTTTCTCTGAGAACGCTCAGTCGCTGGCATTCCCAGCGTGTGGGGCCCGCGCGCTGCAAGGTCGGGCGCACCATCCTTTATCGGTCCGATGCGCTCGCCAATTGGCTCTCAGAAAACGAAACACCCCCGGTTCGCAGCTTTGTGGGGGCAATACGATGAGCATGCTCGACCCACGCCCTCGATTATGCCGGCAACGGCTGGGCGGTCATACACGACGTTTGGCCACCACACGATAGACGACCTCTTGCCTGAAAATCAGCACGATGTGAAGGCAGTTTGCCACTCGGTTTGCTGAGTTCCATTTCGGAAAACCGAGGATGTTTTACTGACCGATTTGCCAATCGTTCAGCGCCCTTGCAAGTCGCCCCAGACCGTCCTGAAGCCTTACAGTCGCACCGCCGCCGACGCCCAGCCGGATGTGGCCGGGCAGGTCGTAGGCACTGCCGGGCAGCAGGAATGTGCGATAGGGTGGGGCGAGAAGAAAGCGCGCGAAGGCGTCGCTGTCGAGACCTTTGGGCAAGCGGGCAAGACCGATCAGCCCGGCTTTGGGCGGCACCCATGACAAATGCGCTTGCGCCGCGACCCAGTCGTTCATCTGCGCCAGATTGGTAGCACCTTCCTGCCGGGCGCGGTCAAGGGCTATCGCATAGCGCGCGGGCCGCAGCGCCACTTCTGCAATCACTTCTCCCATGATGTTCATGATTTCGCTGGAGTTTTCGCGCAATATCAACGCGTCGCGCATATGCCCGGCATCGGGGCAAATCATCCACCCTGTGCGCAAACCCTGCAAACCAAGCGCCTTGCTCACCGATCCAGTGGTGATCCCGCGTTCGTATTGCCCCGCGACGGAGGGGGCGCGCGGGCCGGTCCATTCCAGACCGGCATAGACTTCGTCAATCAACAACCATGCGCCGGCACGGTCTGCGATGGCCACCACCTCTGCCACTTCGGCGGCACTCATCAGATCGCCGGTCGGGTTGTTGGGATTGCTCAGGAAGATCATTCGGGTGCCGGGGGTCGCCGCTGCTGCCAGCCGGTCCAGCGGTAGGCGCCAGCCGTCAGCCTCCTCCCGCGCGACCTTGACGATTTCGGCCCCCTTTGCCTTGGCCAGCACCCCGGCTTGCGGCCAGCCGGGTGTTTCGATGACGATCCGCTCGCCCGGTTGCAGAAGTTGCATGATCGACAGGTAGTTGGCCTCTGCCGCACCGGCAGTGATCAACACATCGGCAGGAGTGCAAATGCCAGTCAGCCCCGCCTGCGCCAGAACGTGATCGCGCAGTTCCGGCAGACCGCGAAAGTCGCGACCATTCCAGTCAAGCGACTGGTTCGGGTCCAGATCGGCCAGATAGTCGCCCAGCTTCGGCGAGGCGGACAGGGAAAAGCCGACAATCGCCTCCGGCGCGGCCTCGGTCGTTTCCAAGAGATATTGGAACAACGTGTGGATCTTGACTTTCAACCGTAGGGCCCCTTTCATTGGATCAAAGGGCCACGATGGATCAGATTTCGCTCAAGGGGAAACCCATTCGGCTGGCCGTTCTGGACTATGGGCTGTTCAAGGTCCACTCCGGCCCGCGCACAATTGGCATCTGTGGCTTTGCCATCCAGACCGATGCGGGCGAAGTGGTGCTGATCGATAGCGGATTTCCGGCGAAATATGTGGCGGATGCCGTTGCTGCGACGGCAGAGGACGGTCTTGGCAGCTTTGGTCAGGTACTGTCGATCACGGCAGAAAACACTCCGGACGCGCAGTTGGCGAAGCTGGGGCTGTCAAAGTCTGACGTTGCCCTGATGATCCAAAGCCATACTCATATTGATCACGTCGGCCATATGGACGGCTTTCCCGGCGTGCCAATCCTGATTGCGGCCGCCGAACGAGCCCTGCCCCGCCCGCTGTATTGGTCAGGCAAACAAGCGATGGAGTGGCCCGACCGCGACTATCATCTTGTCAGCCAAGACTTTACCCTTGCGCCGGGGTTTGAGGTGATGCTGTGCCCCGGCCACGCGCCCGGTCAACTGGCTTTCATGGTCGAGCTGCCGGACGCAGGCTGGATGCTGCTGACCTCGGATGCCATAAGCCGCGCGGCAGAAATTGATGAGGGCTTTGCCGGGTCGTGGGACGTGCCTATGGCCATCCATCACGGCGATAGGCTGATGCAGCGTGCCCGCGAACGGGGCGCGCAAGTGATCTTCGGTCACAGCCCGCAGCAATGGCCCGGCCTGCGCAAAGCGCCGCTGTGGTTTACCTGACGTCGCGCCCCTGATTGAGGATGATTACATTGCCGCTGCAAATATCCCCGGCGGGTGAGATCAGGAACCCGACCCACGCCGCGATCTCGGCCGGTTGCATCGCATGTCCATGCGGCATGGCGGCAATGGCGCGGGCCAGCACATCCTCGGTCAGCACCTTGAACAGCGGCGTCTCTGTCATCGCAGGTGCCACCGAATTCACCGCGATCTTTTCCCGCGCATAGCGCCGCGCCAGATCCTTGGTCAACGTATCCAGCGCGGCTTTTGAGGCGCGATAGTGCGGCGGATCAAACACATCGAAATTATAGGCCCCGTTGGAGCTGATGTTCACGATCTTGCGCACACCCGACCGCCCCTCCATCAGCGGAATAACTGCCTGACAGCAATGGAACGCCCCAGAGAAGTTGATCGCCATCTGCCGGTCCAGTTCTTGCGCCGGAATCTGGGGGAAATCCGACATGAAGCAAGTGCCGGCGTTGTTCACCAGTGCATCGACGCCGCCGTGATCCTTGGCGATCTGCGCGAAGGCCGCCTTGATCGCATCTGCATCAGTCAGATCGGTGACGTGGCCGGTGAACCCTGCGCCAGCCATGGTGCCGAGACCGGTCGCGTCAATGTCCAGCCCGACCACGTGCAACCCGTCCGCCATCAACTTGCCGCTGATCGCCCGCCCAAGACCACCCGCTGCCCCGGTCACCACGGCTATTCTGATCATGCCCCACCCCATTCGCCAAATCCGCGCCGCATCGACCCGTCAGATCGACATCACCACAATCGGAGGTGTTGGCACAAGACCACCGTCGATCATGTTCGCCAGACTTCCGGCCGGTGAATCCCGTGACTTACGCCCCAAGCCGACATTTGCAGCGCCAGGCTATTCTCGCGCTCCGCCCTTGGTTCCATTGCAATGTGACGGAGTGGCACACCTCCCGTCAAATGACCGCCATCCACCCGTCGGGCCCCCGACCCGTTCGTCGGCAAAAGTGCCTCAATCGTTGCCCAAGCCCGGTTCGAAAGCCAAAATCCTGCCGACACCGCACACATCTCTTGCCTAGCTGTCACATCCCGGCAGGAAGTATGGCTGTTTTCTGAACAACTCCGGTTTGAGTTTGTGCCAGTCCTTCATCGCCTGCAAGGGGGTCTTGCTG